>CAZRJY010000037.1:0-9081 GCA_964600525.1 uncultured Clostridia bacterium | reverse complement strand
GCAAGTCGGTCGTAACTTCCAATAAAGAGCTGTACTGCAAGTACTCTCACGAGCTTGAAAAAGCGGCAATCAAAAACCACTGCGGACTGTTTTACGAGGCGAGCTGCGTGGGCGGCGTACCCGTTATCCGCGCGCTTTTAGACAATTTGCAGGGCAATAAAATCCTGTCGATGACGGGCATCGTCAACGGCACGACCAACTATATTTTGACCAAGATGTCCAAAGAGGGCGCGTCGTACGAGGACGTATTGAAGGAGGCGCAGAAGCTCGGCTATGCAGAGGCCAACCCGACTTCCGACGTCGAGGGTTACGACGCGGCGTACAAGCTTTCGATATTGTCCAGCCTTGCGTTCCATACCAAAATACCTTTCACTAAAATTTACCGCGAGGGCATTACGGGCATACCCGTTGCCGACATAAGCTACGGCAAGCGTATGGGGTATGTCATTAAGCTGCTTGCTATCGGCAAGAACGGCGACAACGGCATAGAGGTGCGCGTGCACCCCGCGTTTATCCGCGCCGACCATCCGCTTGCAAGCGTAAACGACAGCTACAACGCGGTATATATTACGGGCGACTGCGTAGAGGACGTAATGCTGTACGGCAGGGGCGCGGGCGCGCTTCCCACGGGCAGTGCGATTGTGGGCGACGTTATTTACTGCGCAACGCATTCCAATTACAGGTATTCGACCTTTGTAAATACCGAGGACGCGGCTCCTACGACAAAGTTTATCGAAAATTTCGAGAGCTCGTATTATATCCGTCTCGACGCGAACAACCGCACGGGCGTGCTTGCAAAGGTGACATCGATATTCTCGCGCTGCGGAATAAACGTTGCGCAGATGGTGCAGGAGGACGCGCACGACGACAGCTCCGTCCCCGTAATTTTCATAACGCACAAGACCAAGGAGCACAGCGTAAACAAGGCGGTTGCGGAGCTTAACGCAATTCCCGAAATAGCAAAGGTTGCTTCTGTCATAAGAGTTGTAGACTAAACAAGACTGCGGGGTGAAATTCCCCGCTTTATTTTTATGAAAGTGTTGATTGCGGTAAACGCATATATAAAAAACAAGTCGCAGATTTCGCAGGCTGAGCGCATTGCCGAAGAGTTTTCGGCGCGCGGCGTAACCGCCGAAATTAAGAAAAATTTTAACCTTGCCGAAATTTGCACAAACTCGGTTAAAGCGGAAAAGTATGATTTTTGCGTTTTTCTCGACAAGGACAAAGTGGCGGCGCGGCTTCTGGAAAAGAGCGGTCTGCGCCTTTTCAACAGTGCCGCGGCAATAGAGGTGTGCGACGACAAAATGCTGACCAATACCGCGCTTGCAAACCGTTCTTTCAATATTCCCGACTGTATGTACGCGCCGCTTTGCTATCACTCCGAAAGCGCGGTAAATACGCAGTTTTTAAAAGAGGTTGAAAGCAATCTCGGTTTTCCCTTGGTTGCAAAGACAAATTACGGCTCGCTGGGTGCGGGCGTAACGCTTGTAAGGAGCGCGGAGGAGTTGTACGCTTACGAAAAGCGCAATTTAACGTTGCCGCACTTTTATCAGCAGTTTATCGACTGCGGCTGCGGCGAGGATATACGCGTAATCGTGGTAGGCGGCAAGGCAATCTGCGCAATGAAGCGGCGCAACGAGAGCGACTTCCGCTCTAACATAGAGCTTGGCGGCAAGGGGGAAAATTACCCCTTGAATAAAGAGCTTGCCGCGCTGTGCGAAGGCGTTTCGAATGCGCTGGGGCTGGACTATTGCGGAGTGGATATTCTTACGGATAAAGACGGTAAAATGTACGTGTGCGAGGTCAATTCCAACGCGTTTTTCGCCGCCGCGGAAAGGGTTTGCAATGTAAACGTTGCAGGCGCTTATGCGGAATATATGATTAATAAGTAAAGTGGGACAGCCCCGCGCATAAAATGCGCGGGGCAGATTTTCGAAAGGCTACTTTTTTGGCGCTTTTTTGGCGCAGGGTCATTATAATTACGATGTAGGTACAAATGAAAAAATTCAGTCGCAAAAAGCAAATAAAAGACAATACCGTCCGTAAAATTATCTGCGCTTTGTTGTATGCCGTGCTTGCGCTATTTATTGTCGGCTTATTTCTTTTTAATTCCGACTACGCTAAAATTTACAAAAGTCCGAAGGTTCATAACGCAAAAGTTAATTTTGAAAATACGGATATATCGTCGCGCGACGTGGCGTGCAATCTTGCTGGCGAATGGGAATTTTTCTATAACAAATGGATTGTAACGGATAACCTGACGTGTGAACCAGACGGAATGATAAGTCTTCCCGGTCTTTGGACGTATAAAAATTTCGGGAACGGCAGACTGCCCAAAACAGGCTACGGTTCGTACAGACTGTATGCGGAGAATGTGCAGTCGGACATAGACGTAATCGTTTACAGGCATTACGCCGACTTTGCTTACAGAGTGTTCGTAAACGGTCAGCTTAATTACAGAAGCGGAACAATTTCGAAAGATGTAAACGAAACGGTGGTTACGGGCAGAACGGACGAGCGGCATCCGTATAAAACCGACGGAAGTCCTTTGGAAATCGTAATAGAAGTTTCTGCGACGAACGCAGGCGGCTTCAACGCCGCACCCTGGCTTGCCGCTACGGTTACGGGCAACTCATACGGGACAAGTCTGCGTTCGTTCAACTATATTGCGCTTGGAATTACAACTGCGGCCGTTATAGTCAGCATACTTTCCTTTATATTCTTCCGATATAAGCGCGACGTAACGGTGCCCGCGGTTATTCTGGCGCTTTACGCTCATTTTCTGACAAGCAAAGATATGTTATACGTCTTCGGCTTGCAGTCGACTGCGGCTATGATACTGGAACTTTTTTCGGCGCTGGCTGCCTTTATCCTGTTGGCTGTGCACTTTAAGAGGGGTGGTGCGCCGCTGAAAAAAATCCCCGTTATTATAACCTCGGCGGCGAGCGCAATTTTCACGGCTATGCTGTTTGTATTTTACGGTACGCCGCTTGCGGCAGTTTTTGCGTTTTTACTGTTCGGCGTCGGCTGTGCGTATTTTGTTCCGTTTATGTTCAACCGAAAGTTTACCGTCGTGCAAAGCGTCGTATACGGCATATTGTTTATGTTTATGATGTCGATATTTTTCTTCGAACTTTGCGACTGGCTGGGATTACTTGTGTTCGGAACTGAATTTATATTTACGTTCGAGCTAATGCTAATAATCGGTTGTTTTGCCGTTCTGTGGTTATGGAAACTTGCAAAGACTGCGCGTACCGCAATCAGAGTGAGCGAACTCGAATGCGAATTGTCGTCGGTTAAAAGCCAGGCGTTGAAAGCGCAGATAAAACCGCACTTTATATACAATTCGTTGACGGCAATACAATCGCAATACCGCGAAGGGCTTACAAGCGGCGATAAGGCAATCGAACAGTTTGCCGCGCATTTAAGGCTGATAACCGACAGTAACAGTCGGGACTTAATTCCCTTTGAAGACGAAATACGCAACGTATTAAATTATTTCGAGCTTGAAAATCTGCGTGCAAACGGAAAACTGAATTTGTTGCTCGATTTGAATTTTTCGGATTTTTCCGTACCCGTGCTTTCATTGCAACCGCTTGTGGAAAACGCAATACGCCACGGCGGACTGAGGGAAAAACAGGACGGATATATACTGCTTTATTCGGATAAGAGCGAAAGGTCTGTAACAATCACGGTAAGCGATAACGGAAAAGGGTTTGACGTAAACGCCGTGCGTGCGGGAGTAGGAATAGAAAACACAAGAAAAAGATTTGAGCTTTTGAATGCGCAAATGCGCATCGAGAGCGGGAAGGACCGCGGAACGCGGATAACGATAGAAATACCTTTGGAGTAAAGACGTGAAAATAATAGTTGTAGACGATGAATTGTCGGCGTTGAATACCTTTCTGCCTAACGTGATTGACGATATGGACGTGGAATGTAAAATGTTTATGAACGCGCCGCGTTCCGCACTGGAATACGTGCGTATAAACAGGGTAGACGTCGCATTTTTGGATATCAAAATGCCCGAAATCGACGGCTTGGACCTTGCTGAGCGAATGCTGGATATTAATCCCAAACTCAAAATAGTTTTCATAAGCGCATACGCCCGGGACGAAAAAGGCATTTGCGAACGCCTGAAAGGAAGAGTTGCGGGATTTTGTCACAAGCCGTATAACGCGGAAAAAATCCAAAGGTTGCTTTCCGTTCTCGATAATCAAAAGCCGGCGAAAATTTATTTGCGCACGTTCGACGCGTTCGATTTATTCGTGAACGGAGTTGCGGTCAATTTCACGTCGGGCAAAGCAAAAGAGTTGCTTGCGCTGTTAACCGACGCGCGCGGTTCGTACGTGACAATGGATACGGCGATAGGAAATCTTTGGGCGGACAAGAACGCAGACTTAGGCAAAAGGCTGTACCGCGACGCCGTATGCAAACTGCGGTTGAAGCTGAAAGAGTTGGACGCGGAAGAACTTGTGACTTTCGAGCGCGGACGCGCCGTAATCAACACAAAATGCGCAACCTGCGATATGTGGGACTTTATGGAAAACGGCGGCGTGTTTTCGGGCAGATACCTGCCGCAGTACGGTTGGTCGATTGTAACCGAAGCCACACTCGAACAAATGAAGAAATAAAAACCCCGCATTTTCGATGTGTTTCATAGGGATAAAAAGCAAGGAAAAATAATCCGCCTGTCCTTGCTTTTTTGTTGTGATTTTGCTATAATGAAATTACGATAAACAGTAATTTAGCGGAGGAATTATGCCGTCAAGTAAAGAATATTTGAATTTTATTTTGGAGCAATTATCGGACTTAAACGATATAACTTACAAGGCTATGATGGGTGAATTTCTGATTTACTATCGCGGTAAACTTGTCGGCGGCATTTATGACGACAGATTACTTGTAAAGCCCGTAAAATCCGCAATTTCTTATATGCCCCAAGCGGAATACTCTTTACCGTATCAAGGTGCAAAAGAAATGTTGCTTGTAGATAACATAGACGACAAAGAATATTTGGCAGGGCTGTTTAATGCAATGTTTGACGAGTTGCCTATGCCGAAAATTAAAAAGCGGTAAATTTCAATTTAGTGTTCCGAAGGTGAAAGAAAAAATATAGCCCGCTATACTTCGATTACGAAGATGGCGGGCTATTTGTTTTTTTACGGGAAATTCTCTATAACACGCGCGCATTAAATGCGGGATTTTTTTTACAGAAGTTTTCTAAGTTCCGAAATTGTATATCCGTTCATGCTCTTTTTGTTATACGAAAGTTTTTTATTCAGATAGTACAGTATGTAGAACACGGTGCCGAGTATTAATACGCAAATCGAAGCAATCAGGAAAATGACTACGTTGAAGGTAGGGGGCAGAACGCTTTCGTCGTACTTAAATCTTGCGATGGGATTGTTCAGTAACGGCGTTTCCACCGAACCGGTAATCGCGCATACGGGGAAAGTAATTATCGAATTACCCAAATCGTAGGAAACCAATAAATACGGAACAAGTAAAATTATTTCGTTATAGTCGTAGTCTTTGTCGTAAACGGTAATGCCGCATACTCTGCGCGCCGCGCCCTGTCTGTCCTGTTCGTAGTCTGTAAGCCAGTCGTTCAGTTTTTCGTTGTACTGCTTCATGCTTACTTTGGAATCTTTATCGTAATTGTTCTTTGTAACGTTGGCAATCACGTAACCGGGCTCGATTTCCTCCGTCAGCATATCGTCGGTTACCTGTTCCCAGGGATATGAAAAGGAACGTCCGACTTCGCCTACGTAGCACTGGGTGGCGGAGGAGAACTCCGCGTTACCTTCGTTTATCGCAATTCTACGGGGGCTCATACTGATTATGTTGCCGTTATAGCTGTAACGGTAATCGTACTCGACCTGGTTGGTTTTGAAAAAGGTTACCAAAACGTTCTGATAAACTTTCTTTACCGTAGGCTTTATTCCGTTTTTGGCTGCCATTTTGAGTAATTGCTTATTAAACTTTTTGTCTTTATCGTTGCCCGTTACAATATTTTCCACCGCTTTCAAAGCGTCTTCCGCAGTCTTGTTCGCCTTAACAATTAAAGGCTTTCCCGCTTCGGGCTTGACTTTGAGTAAATTATCGGTGTACTCTTGTAAATTTTTCGAGTAAAAGTCACTGACGTCGATTGTTTTTTTCTGTGCTGCCATAGTAATTTGTTCTCCTGTTCGATTTATTCGACCGAAAAATTTACGCTTTCGGTCATTCGGGAAAAATTTTATCATTGACTGCGCCAAAAAAGCGCCAATACTAACACTGCCGCCACATAAATATAATTATAAAGATGTAAATTTTACAAGTTTTATGTAAAACGGAAAAGTTTGCCGCAAAACACGCAAGTTTTTCGTGTTGACGGAAACTGTCGGAAATGGTAAAATATCATTGTAAAAAATAAAAGAGCGTTAAACGCGCAAGGAGGATTATCAAAATGACACCCGTAGAATTAGGTTTAACCATTGGAGGCATAATATTGGCAGTGTTTCTGCTGATATTCTTTACGGCAGGCTACATGAAGGCGCCGCCCGATACGGCGTACATAATATCGGGACCGTTCCGCCGCAAGATACTAATCGGTAAAGCGGGTTTCCGCATACCGTTCTTTGAGCGAGTGGATAAAATTTCGCTCCGAGTAATGCAGGTAGACGTAAAGACCAGCGAAGCCGTTCCCACCAACGAATTCATCAACGTCAACGTTGACGGCGTTGCGAACATCAAGGTTTCGTCCAATCCCGAGCTTTTAAAGAAGGCGGCGGAAGCGCTCCTCGGAATGAGGCAGAACGAGCTTATCAGCTTGGTTACGCAGGTTCTGGAAGGTAATATGCGTGAAATCGTCGGCTCGGTCGGCTTGAAAGAGATGGTGCAGGACAGACAGGGCGTTGCCAAAAAGATAACCGAAAACGTCGTTCCCGATATGGAAAAGCTGGGTATCGAGGTCGTAAACTTCAATATCCAGAACTTTAAGGACAACGCGGGCACAATCGAGAATATGGGTATCGACAACGTCGAGCAAATCCGTAAAAACGCGCAGATTGCCAAGGCTAACGCACAGCGCGACATCGCTATTGCAACCGCCAACGCGGAGCAGGAGGCGAACGCGGTCAAGGTTGAAAGCCAGAAGCAGATTGCCGAGCAGAACGCCGCTCTTGCCGTGCAGGAAGCGGATATGAAGGTCAAGGCGGACACGAAGAAGGCGGAAGCGGACGCAGCGTACGCAATTCAGCAGGAAAATCAGCGTAAGACCATCGAAATCACCAAGGCTAACGCGGACATTGCAAGGCGCGAAAAGGAAGCCGAGCTTGCCGAAAAGGAAATCGCGATTAAGGAGCGCCAGCTCGACGCGGAAATCAGAAAGCAGGCGGACGCTTTGAACTACAAGGTTGCCAAAGAGGCGGAAGCCGAGCTTATCAAGCGCCAGAAAGAGGCGGAGGCGATGGCGTTCGAAGCTATCAAGAAAGCCGAAGCTCAGAAAGCGCAGGCGGAAGCTATAAGGTTCGCAATGGAGCAGGAGGCGGAAGGTATCCGCGCGAAAGGTCTTGCCGAGGCGGAGGCAATCGAAAAGAAAGCCGAAGCTCAGAAAAAGATGGGCGAGGCGTCGGTACTCGAAATGTACCTTTCCGCTCTTCCCGAGGTTGTCAAGAACGCAGCCGAGCCTTTGAGCAGAACGGACAAAATCGTTATGTACGGCGACGGCAACGCAACCAAGGTTGTAAAGGACGTAATGACCAGCACCAACCAGATAATGGAGGGCGTAAAGCAGGCGAGCGGCATAGACATTTCGTCGCTTTTAGCGGGCGTAGTCGGCGGCAAGGTTGCGGCAAACGCAAGCAAGAAGGACGGAGAAAACAAGTAAAAATTGCAGTAAAATAAAAAGAGGCAGACAAAAGTCTGCCTCTTTATTATTGGCGTACGCTTTGTATCGAGACAAGCTCACGTTAGCCGAAACTTTGAAAATAATTAAATATCAACGGTTTACTTTTATTAAGCTTTTTGCTATAATACACCTAATGCGAGAGGCGCGCTTTTTTATCGGAGAAAAATTTTATGGAAAAATCGAAAAAGAACATCAAAAAAATTCTTTTACTTGTAAGCATTATTCTTGTATTAGCAGGTCTATGCGTCAGTATCGGTTTTAATATTTATTTTGACGTTTGTTATATAAAGTGCGACAGTTATTTGCAGAGCACTGACGAAATTTATATTATGGAAGCAGGTATTCTACGTAACAATTTAGAATTTTACGACGGAACGGACTATAAATTGAACTATAATTTTTCTCACGAAAATTACGGAACTTTGAAGAGTAAATATAAAATAGAAAACACGGCAAAAGACGGAACGGAATTTGAAAAAGCCTTACGGCTTATGAACGAATATGCTCCGCGTTTAAAACACAAAAGCAATTATGACAATCGTATCGCTCTTAATGCGTTGGACTTGTTGAAATACAGCTTAAACAATAAAAAGCACGGCATAAATTGCAGAGCCAAGGCGCAGATACTCAATGAAATGTGTTTATCGCTCGGCATATATTCCCGTAAGGTTTGGATTATGCCCTATTCCGATTACGACACCGACTGCCACGTTGTAAACGAAGTGTGGGACAGCTCGCTCAATAAATGGGTTATGCTCGATATAACAAATAATACATATTGGCTTGACGAAAACAAAACGCCGTTGTCGGTTTTGGAAATACGCAATAAAACCGCACTAAATGAATTTTGTACACCTGTCGAAGTCGGTGATAAAAAGAGCAATTTGCACGGTTTAAAAGATAAGCATATCGATAATTTTCTTTATATCGTTAAAAATATGGTTTGGATGGAATATTGCACTGAATATACGGTAGGGGAAAGCAACAACTATTATATATTGATGCCGCAAAACATGCCTACCGAGTATGAATTATTGATTAGTAAAAGTTCCATTGAAAGTTCGCCTTTTTAACGGCGCGGCTTTTTTAATGAAAAGACTAAGGGGCGTGAGTGTTCAACTCACGCCCCTTTTGGCGCAGAGAAGAGGATTTGAACCTCCGGACGGGGTTAACCGTCACACGATTTC
>CAZRJY010000036.1:0-9121 GCA_964600525.1 uncultured Clostridia bacterium | reverse complement strand
ACTATCCCGTAGTTTCGGTTATCGAGGTTATGGGCAGAAACGCGGGCTGGCTGACTGCCGCGGCGGCTCTTGCGCGCGGCGAGGACTGCGAGGGCGTGGATATGATTTACCTGCCCGAGCGCGTGTTCGACGTTGAAGCGTTCGTTAAAAAGACGGGCGAAATGCTCAAAGAGAACCGCTCGCTCGTTATAGCCGTTTCCGAGGGCGTTAAGGTTGCCGACGGCAGATATGTCTGCGAACTTGCCGACCACGTTGACTACGTCGACGCGTTCGGTCACAAACAGCTTGCCGGCACGGCGCGCTATCTTGCGGGCAAGGTTGCCGAAAAGTACGGCGTTAAAACGCGTGCAATCGAGCTTTCGTCCCTGCAGCGCTGCGCGGCGCACATCACTTCGCGTATCGACGTAACCGAGGCGTTCAACTCGGCAGGCGCGGCCGTAAAGGCGGCGTTCGAGGGCAAGACGGGTATGGTTGCGTGCTTGAAGCGCGTTTCCGAGGACCCCTATATGTGCATAACCGAGCTTGCAAACGTTTCCGATATCGCCAACGTCGAAAAGAAGGTTCCCGCCGAGTGGATAACCGAGGACGGCACGTACGTAACTCCCGAACTCATTCACTATATCCGTCCGCTCATTCAGTCGGAAATCACTCCGCTTTGGGTTGACGGTCTGCCCAGACATTTAAGACTTGTAAAGTAATTTAGCGTTTTCCGAGCCGCGCGGCAAGATTGCCGCGCGGCTTTTATTGTCTTTTGGCGCGGTAGGAAATGCGTTCGTGGCGCTCGATGACGTCCGCCATATAGTTGTGGCGTGTTTGTTCGCCCGAGGGGGCGGAAGTCGACGGCGCGGCGGGTTGGTCGGTTTCGGTCGGCTTTTCGGTATTCTGATTAGCCGAAATGCCGCCGAACAGTTTTAAAAGATTAAATAAAGCGAAATTTTCCGTGAAATAAATTCTCCTTTACTGTATTTTTTTAAATAAATTCAGCCGTTTTTTATTGCGTTAACGGTCTTGTTGTTGTATAATTAACAGGTATAGGTAAAAAACTATCCTTTTGGCGGCCGCTTTATTATGGCGGCGGACGACGGAGATTTTATGAGTAAACGGTTTACTAAAATTATATGCACGGCGGTTGCGGCAATTTCCGCAGTCTCTATGGCTTTTTTGCCTGCCTGTAAATCAAGCTGGGGCGGAGTAAAAGGTGAAAAGGACACTTCCCAGACCGTAAGTTCCAACGGCGGCTTTTTGACCGAAACGGACGATTACGTCTATTTTATCAACGGCACAACTTCCAATACCGACCGCAACAGCTTCGGCTCGGTTTTAAAGGGCTCGGTTCAGAGGCTTAAAAAGACCGATTTGGCGGTGGGCAACTACGCTAACACGCAGACTGTCGTTCCGTCCGTAATATACTCGGGCACTTACAACGCGGGTATCTGCATTTACGGCGGCTATATCTACTACACAACGCCTTCCACGAAAAGAGATTCCGACGGCAAGATTTTAAACGATACGCTGGAATTCAAGCGCACCAAGCTTGACGGCACGGGTACGAGCGGCGCTCTTTGGAGTTGTAGCTCGATGGACGTCGATTACCGCTTTGTCGAGGTCGACGGCACCGTGTATATTCTCTATGCGCTCGGCGAAAACCTTTACGGAACAAGCGCGACGAATATTCATTCGATTAACTGCTCGACGGGTAAAAATACCGTAATTGCGTACAACACGGCGTCGTATTCGTTCGATACCGAGGACGCGACCAACGCTTGCGTTTACTACACAATGAACGTGCCTTCGCTCGGCAAGGACGGCGCAAGCTATCCTTTCAGCTCGTACAACCAGTTGTTTATGGTAAGGGCGGACGCGACTTCTTCGCCGCGCGAGTACGACTTTTCGGAAGTTAAAAACTACAACGCTTCGAGCAATCCCGTATATATCAACTACGGCAAGCACGTGTTCGACGGCATAGGCAGGGGCAATTACACCGGCTGGCTTACTCAGTTCAATTACGATACCGAAGGCAACCGCGAGGTTAACGTGCCCGACCGCACTTTCACAATCAAGTGGTACAAGAATAAAACTCTTTACTACACGCGCGGAACGGACGACAGCAATATCAGCTTTTACAGGCTTACTCTTGACGAAATCGATACCGACAAGGACGGCAAAGTGGACGATACGTGGGACGCTATGGCTGACATCGCTCCCGATTGGGCGGACGAAAACGCGCTTGTAAAGAGTAACGTTACCACCGAGTACGAGTTTGTGCCTCTCGGCGATAAGCTGTATGCAATCAACGCGACTTCGAGCGGCGTTACGAGAAGTCTTATAGAAAATCAAAAAATAAGCGACCCCGTTTATATCACCGACGATTCGGCGAGCACCGTTTTGGAAGTGAGAGAGGAAAAAGACCTTGGACACACCTATCTTTACTATTCGGTAACGGGCGGCAACGGCTATACAATCAACAGAGTGGCGGTTGACGGCGAGCCTGACGATTACGGTAAAATGCCTGTCGACGAAGACGATTTGACTTTCGAAACGGTCAAGGTGCTCGATTTGGACGCGAGCAGCGGCTGGTACAAGCCCGAATTTGTGGGCAATAAGCTGTTCTTTGCAAGCGAAATCGAAGACATGAGCGCTTACAATTATATTATGGTCTGCGACCTTTCGAACGCGGACGGCAAGATGATGTCGAACGGCGAAATCGAGGCGCTCAACGAAAAGAAGCAGGAAGTTCTGAACAAGATTGCCGAGTACGACAACGAAGAAAACGGCGACGGTTCGGCGGCTTACAACCATTTGAGCAATGCGCTCAATTACCTTTTCCGCACGGGCGACGTCGACTACATCGACGAACTTATCGACGCGTACGTTAAAATCGAGGGCAGGGATAAGGAATATATCTACTCCGAGGCTTCGGTTAAAAAATATAAGGAATTTGCGGCGGTCGAGGGCGACTGGGCGGACTACAAAAACGACGATTACAAGACAATCAACGGCGAAAAGGTCTACGCCAATATGCTCGATTACTACTACACCGTAGTCGGCAGAATGACGGACGCGGACGCCAAGGCGCTTAAAGAGCACTACAAGAGCGATTATATGGAGAGCTATCCGACCGTAGAGCACAAGACCTGGTGGACAAAACTTTCCACGGGCGGCAAGGTAGGCGCGGTGTTCGGCATCGTCGAGGGCTGTATGCTTGTTATCGGCGGCGCGGTTGTGCTTACGGCTTACCTGTTAATCCGCAAAAATCCGAACGGGGAAGACGGCTCTGAAAGAGCGTTGAAGGTTGATTTGACCGACGACAAGGATATGGACGTTTACGGCGACGAAAACGGCGAAAACGGCGGCGAAAACGAGTAAACGCGGCTTTTTGAAATTAAATATTATAAGACGGACGGGCTGAATTGAGCGGCTTGTCCGTTTTTTTTAATTTCGGGTAAATATTTTTGCAAAAAACGTTAAAATAATTTATTAAAACAGTTTACAAACTTTTTAAATACTAATATAATGTTACAAGCAAACAACAGAACGGAAGAACGAGGTTCGCCGTTCGGTCAAGGGGGATTTTATATGCCTAAATATATTAAATGTCCAAGGTGCGAACTCAATTTTATTATAGAGGGCAAACAGGAATACTGCGACGTGTGTATCGCGGAAATGAAGGGCAGCCGACTGCAATTTGCCGATTTGGAGGACGAGGAATTAGAGGAGGAGCTTGAAAACGAGGCTTTGGAGCTCTGCCCCGTGTGCGGCGTAAACAATATGCGTTTCGGCGAAAAAATGTGCGAATCGTGCAGAAAACAGTCCGAATACGAGGACGATATTTCCGAAGACGACGTAGAGGACGAGGAATGGAAGAGCTATTTAAGCGACGAGAGCGAGGATTTGTCGCTTGATGAGGACGAACTCGCAGAGGAGCTTGCCGAAGTTGCCGAGGAGGACGAGGAATACGCCGAGGAAGAGGACGAATTCTTTGACGAGGACGTGGACGCGCTCGACGACCTGGGCGACGATGACGAGTTCGACGACGATGACGAGGACGATGACGACGACTTGTTTTAAATAAAATTTTCAGAAGGGAGGCGGACGCCTCCCTTTTTTCGCGTACGGGAATAAAAATTACATTTTTGGGGAAAAATGGTAATATGATTAAACCCGAAATAACCATAAGCACCATCAAGCGCAACATACAGGACTGCTACAAAAAGGCGGTAAACGTAAAGCTCAATTTAGGGCGCAACAAGTTCGTAACCTTCCCCGCAACTCTGTCGGGCATATATTCCTCGATTTTTACCGTCGAGCCGTTCGATAAAAACTTTCTCGGCAAGACTGCGTATTCCTATTCGGAAATACTCTGCGGAAAGGTATTTATAACTTTGGCCGAAAAACGGGCATAATTAATTTGCACGCAACATATTATACCTTGTAACCAAAAAGGAGCTGTAATATGTTGAAACCAATTCAAAATCAAGAGGGCTGTAATAAGCTTTTAAAGCGCATGGAAAGTCAGAGCGTCGTCGAGTGCAGATTTCCGCAGTCGAGCGACATAACCGAGGTCATCGCCGTATATCCGCAGGTTTCCGCGGTCGCGTGCGAGGTGTCGTCGGGGCGCGTTAATTACAGCGGTAAGCTCATTTTAACCATAGTATACTGCGACGAGGGCGGAAAGCTGTGCCGTATGCAGAAGGGTGCGGAATTTTCGCACTTTGCCGACGACGACTGCCTTGCGCCCGCGCAAAACGGCGTATGCGCTCTTGCGTGCGACAAGACTACAGTCAAGCGCGAGGGTTCGTCCTTCGTAATATCCGCGATTATTTCGGCGGACATAAGGGTATACGCCCGCACCGAGCGCACCTTTATAAACGGCGCGGAAGGCGCATACGTAAGGACCGAAAAGGTGAATTTTGCGTCGGTTGTTACGTTCTCGGGCGAGAGCGAGGTCGAGGACGACTTCGACGCGGACAGCGTTGTCGACGTGCTTATTCCCTGCGCCAAGGCGGTCGTGCTTTCGTCGGTATGCGGCACGGGCGAAATTCAGACGAGCGGCGAAATTTATCTTTCGCTGTTTGCTATGCGTAATCAGAGCCCTATCTGCCTCGAAAGAATTATTCCTTTCAAGTGTACCGTTCCGTGCGACGACGCGTCGGTGGGCGTGAGAGCGGCGACAACGGCTGAAATTACCGATTTAAACGTGACCGCAAACGTCAACGAGGACCGCGGCAGGTGCCAGATTAACTTTGTCTGCAACCTTTCTATTAACGGCTGGTTTGCCGACGAGCACGGCGAGGAAGTTGCTGTCGACGCATTCTCGGATACCAACGACGTCAATCTGACTTTCGCCGAGGAGTGCGTTCCCCACTGTGTGGACGTTAAGGTGTATTCCGAGCGCGTTTCGGGACTTGCCGCAACAAAGAGCAAGCTCGGCTACGACTGCAAGTTCCTTGCGGCGGCTCTGCCCCAGGCTGAATGCGCTTTCAACGAGCAGACGGGTTGCGTGGAGGGCGCGGTGAACACCGTGCTTATCTACGAGCAGGGCGGCGAATTGAAGTCGACCGACGTAAATCTGCCGTTCACGGTTGCTCTCAACGGCGTTGCCGAGGAAGGGCAGAAGGTGTTCAAGGACGTTGCGGTCTGCGGCGTCAGCGTGCGCCTTAAAGCCGAGGGCGAGGCGGAAGCGGAAGCCACCTTGAAAATAAGCGCGACGGTGTGCGGCGAGAACAGCATTAAATACCTTAACCAAATCGAAGAGGGACAGGAGACGGAAGTCAACGACTGCGCGGTGTCGGTGTTTATGCCTGCCGCGGGCGACGGTCTGTGGGATATCGCCAAGAAGCTGAAAAAGTCGCCTTCCGAGGTGTCGGCGTGCAATTCCGAGCTGACTTTCCCCTTGACGGGCAAGGAAAGAATAATAGTTTACAGATGCAAAAAAGCTCTTTAATATATTTATTGTTCGTTTGCGGGCGCGCCAAGGTTGAAAAACCTTGGCGCGCCTTGGTTTTTGTCGTGCATAATTATTGTAAATTGCGCGGCGGTATGCTATAATTTACGTATGAATTACGCGCGGGTCAAATCGTATGCCAAAATAAATCTTACGCTCGATATAACGGGCACGGAAAACGGATTTCATATGATTGACAGCGTGGTTGCAAGCATTGATATCTACGACCTTATCGCGGCTAAAAAGCGCAGGGACACTCTTGTGAACGTTACCATGCACGGCCGCGGCAGCGAGAATATCGCGCCCGCGGACAACAACGCGGTCAAGGCGGCGGAAGCGTTCGTCAAAGAATTTGCAACGTGCGGCGCGGATATCACCGTTTGGAAGAATATTCCGATGGGCGCGGGGCTGGGCGGCTCGTCGGCGGACGTCGCCGGCGTGCTGAACGCTATGGCTAAGCTGTACGGTATAACCGATTTTGCGGCTTTAAAGCGCATTGCGGACAGTCTGGGCAGTGACTGCGGCTATATGCTCACGGGCGGCTGGGCGCGCATTTCAGGGCGCGGAGAGGTTGTAAAGCGGCTTGACAGCGGCATAAAGCTCGACATCGGCTTGCTCGTTCCCAAAAACGGCGTTTCCACGGCGCAGTGCTACCGCTTATCGGACAGTTTACCGCGCGGCGGCCGGACAAGCGGTTCGGCGGAAAACGCGCTTATCGGAAACGATAAGGCGCTGCTGTGCGAAAGCCTTTCTAACGGACTGACGGCTGCCGCTATGCAGCTCAACGGCGAAGTTGGCGAGTGTATATCCGAGCTTAAAGAGTTCGACCCGCTCGGCGTCAATATGACGGGGTCGGGCAGCGGCGTGTACGCCGTGTTCGAAAACGACCAGTTTTTGCGGTACGCTCAAAGCAGATACCGCGGCAAATACGAATTTATACCGACAAAGACCGTTGCGGTCAAGGAGGAGAAAGATGGCGGAAGAGAGATTGATTGATACCGACAAGGACAAAAAATACCGTATTAAGGTAAACGAGGACGGCGAGGAGGAACTTGTCGTCGAGGACAACGGCGGAGAAGCTGAGACCGAAATAGAAGAGGTTATGTTCGCCGTGCCCGACGAGGTTGATGCCGTGCCCGAAGACGAGCAGGGGTTAACTCCCGAACAGCTTGCCGAAAAGCGCGCAAGAGAGGAGGCGGAAGCCGCCGAGCGTAAGGCGCGCGTTGACGAGCTTCTGGGAAAGGCCAGAAGCGACATATCGCTTTACAGGTTTGCGACCGCTTTGGAATTTATAGAAAAGGCGGAAGAGCTTGACGGCGAAAACGGCGAGGCTCAGGCTTTGAAGCTTGAAGCGTACACGCGCAGGTTCACCGACTATTCGCAGATTGTACCCGCGTCTGACTGCGCCGAAAAGCTTAGCCAATACACTTCCGACGAGAGAAAGCAGCAGCTTTTAAAGGTTGCCGCTCCGTCGTTCGACGACGAAATTGCCAAGCTGAGGAAAACCGTTTCGGCAATGAACAAGGAAAACGAGGAGAAAAAGGCTGAGCGCGCCGTGCGCTTTAACCGCGACAGAAACATTGCAATCGGTGTGTTCTGCGCGCTGTTTGCCGTGCTTGCAACCTTTGTTGCGCTTTCCTGCTACTTCTCGACTTTAATACGCACCGTTCCCACAAATTACTACCTTGTTTTAACTTTGGTGTTTGCGGGGCTGGCTTTAATCACTTTGCTTGCCGAAGCGTTTGCCGCAAGATTTTTGAATATCACCTGCCGCAGAGTAAGGCTCAATAAGAAGAACACGACAACTCAGTTGGGACGCGATTTGCTTGCCGAACAGACTAAGCTTAAAGCGTTCATTGCGGTATATTCCGCACTCAAAGGCGAAAAATGATTTATCTCGACCATGCGGCGACCACTCCGTTAGATAGCGGCGCGCTGGAAAAAATGACGCCGTATTTAACCGAAATTTACGGCAATCCGTCAAGTCAGCATGCGTTCGGGCGGGCGGCGGCAAACGCAGTACAGTCCGCGCGCGATAAGATTGCCGACATAATCGGCGTGTCCGCAGGCTCGCTGTATTTCACTTCGGGCGGCACCGAGGCGGGCAACACCGCGCTTAAAGGCGTGTGTGCGTCAAACCGCGAAAAGGGCAGGCACATTGTACTTTCCGCAATCGAGCACCCCGCTCTTATTTCCTCCGCCGAGGATATGAAAAAGTACGGCTATGAAGTGACTTACGTAAAACCCGATATAAGCGGTGCGGTAAGCGTCGACGACGTTGCGGCGGCTATCAGACGGGACACGGTGTTTGTCGGCGTTATGTCGGCTAATAACGAAACGGGCGTAATTCAGCCCGTACATGAAATTTACGAGGTTTGTAAACAGCGCGGAGTGTTTTTCTACTGCGACTGCGTTCAGACTGCGGGAGTACTCGATTTTGCACGTTTCCCAGCGGACGGTATAGGTTTTTCCGCTCATAAATTTTACGGTCCGAAGGGCTTCGGCGGACTATATATGGGGGGCAATTATATATTCGAGCGGCTTTTGTCGGGCGGTTTTCAGGAAAAGGGCCTGCGCGGCGGCACGACTTACGTTGCGGGCGCGGCGGGCTGTGCGTACGCTTTGGAAAACGCCGTTCGGGGCGCGGAGGAAAACAATTTAAAAGTGGCGGCTCTGCGCGACGAATTTGTCAGACGTGTTTTAAACGAAATAGACGGAACGTATTTAAACGGCGACGCGGTCAACAGGTTGCCGTGCAATGCGAACATATCGTTCGACGGCTGCGACGGTGAACAGATTGCGTTTGCGCTCGATTTAAAGGGCATTGCGGTATCTACCGGGTCGGCTTGCTCGTCTGGTGCGGTGAAGCTGTCGCACGTGTTGACGGCGATGGGGTTGGACGAAAAAAGAGTTAAAAGCGCGGTGCGCTTTACTTTCGGAAAGAACAACACCCAAGAGGAAGTAGATACGACCGTGCGCGTTTTGCGCGGGGTTGTAGAAAAAATAAGGAATTAAAATTTAAAGCGCCGCGGCAAGTATTTGCCGCGGCGCTTTACGCTTTGTAGAGATTAAGTCGGTGCTACGTGCAAGCAATTAAAGGACTTGGCTGCGGCGACACGCCGAAATAACAGAAGCGCTGCCGACTTCGAGCCAACAACGCTTCCGTATGATAAGGGG
>CAZRJY010000035.1:0-9186 GCA_964600525.1 uncultured Clostridia bacterium | reverse complement strand
TGACGTAGTTCAAGTCGCCGCCTATTCTTTCGAAATGCTTGTCGATTTTTTTGGATACGCCGTCTATAACCGCTTCCTGCGCCGCTTCCTCTTTGATGCGCTTTTTCTCTTTCTGCTGTTCGACGCGCTCCTGCTCGCCCAGCATTACCCTGATTGCCAGAACGACGATAAGCACTAAAATCAGCGAGATATAGATTATCAGCGCGACTTTGCTTGTGAGCGCGGATATGAGCTGTGAGAAAAACGTATCCGCCGCTAAAATTCCAGTCGTCATACGTCCTCCTCCGCGCCGCTTTCGCCGTCGCCCTCGTCAACCTCTTCGGGCTCGGCTTCGGGCTGTTCGGGTTGAACTTCCTCCGCCGTTT
Source organism: uncultured Clostridia bacterium (assembly GCA_964600525.1). Taxonomy (GTDB): domain Bacteria; phylum Bacillota; class Clostridia; order Christensenellales; family Borkfalkiaceae; genus Coproplasma. Next base: position 8,821 of record CAZRJY010000035.1, on the reverse strand, counting down.
CCGTTTCGGTCTGCTCGGTTTCCGCTTCCGCCGTTTCTGCCGTTTCTGCGGGCGCGGGCTCTTCAATCTGTTCGGGCTGTTCGGTTTCGGGCTGTGTTTCGGGTTTAACTTCGGGCGCTGGCTGTTCCGCCGTTGCCTCCGTATTTACCTCCGCCTTGGCTTCGGTTACGCGGACGTGCTTTGTAAGCGAGCGCTTGATTTTAGTAAGTTCCTCGTCGGCAAACAGTTTTTCGACTATTCCGTATACCGTCTTTTCGCCGCCGTCCTGCCTGAACATATGCGTGTTCTTCAACACGTAGGAAAGCTTTGCAAGGAACATATTGGTTACCGCTTCCGCCTCGTCGGCGCCGCACGCCATCATTACCGAGGTGAAGCTTTCGCTTTGAATTATATTCTTGTTGCCGATTGCAAACCTTTCGGTCGCGTTGAGCGTTTCCGAAAGCGCGTCGACCTTTTTCCAGATACGCTCGGAAACGAAGAATTCCTCTTTCGCCTCGGAAAGCATCAAAAGGAAATCGTCGTGCGAGATGAGCTTAGGCTCTACGTCTTCCTCGGTAACCGTCGCTTCGGACAGCATTACCTCGGCTATCAGCGACGCGTTGAGCATTTCGGTAGGCAACATATCCAGAATACCGTCCTGCGCGACAAGCACGTATGTAAGATTGTCGGGCAGGCGGAAAGAGGTTTCCTCGTTGAAGGTTATAACGTATTCCTCGGTGGGGTGGTTTGCGTATTCGAGGAAGTTGCCGAAATATCTGCCGAGATTGTTTATATTCACGTTTTCGATAACGACCACGCGCTCCTGCTCGCGCGATTTATGCGCGCCGTACACCGCGTTCGAGAACGCCGAAAGCACAAACCTGCCGTCGCTCTCCTCCTCCCATAAAATGTCGGAAAGCGAATTCCATTTATCGTCCGCAACCGTCGGATTTTCGTTGCCGTAATACTCGTTGAGAATTTTTACGAACTTAGGCAGAAGCTCGGCGTTTTTGGAGGTCACGAACACGACCTTGCACGCCGCGATTGCCGCCACGATAGAACGCGCCGAAGTTATTTCCAGATTTATGCCCCTGTGCAGAGCGAAGTTACGCAAATTCCTGCACAGCTCGCCGAAAGATACTTTGTCCGCAAGCACCGCGTCCGACGTCGTATCGTCGAACTTGACCTCGTACGTTGCGGCAAGCGCTTCCGCTTCCTGTTCCGCCGCAGCCTGCTCTTCGCTCACCTCGGCTTCCGCCTCTTCTTCCTCGACGGGCTGTTTGAACTTGACTTTGGCTATCTCGGTAAACTCGTCGACGTTGTCCAGCATATCGGTAAGCACCACGTTGGGGTGCAGATATTTCTGACTTTTCCTCTGCGTCGAAACTATGCCCGCGTAGGCGATTACAAGTCCGTTGACGACAAGCGCGACTACCGCGATTACCACGTAAAAGATTATGTCCTTGTTGCTTATCGCGTTGCCGACCGCAAAGAAAATTATTATCGCGTCCACGTACAGCGCAAGCACTATTGCAAGCACTATTCTCAAAGCGAAAGGCAGTTTTTTGCGCGCCGCCTTTACGTCGGGCGGCAGATTGGTTTCGGTAAACTCGACCGCGCCCGCGTCGGACGACGTTTCGACCACGGCGTTCTTGAACTTGTGCTTTTCGTCGTAGTCCTTTAACATCATTTTGCCCGAAAGCACGTCGGTACCGTCGGTTTCGCCCACCGATACGGTATAGAGACCGCCCTCGACGTAGTAGCCCTTTTCAGCCGAGTAAAGACTGAAAGTCGTCTCGTCGAAAGGTATTTTTACGCGCACCGCGTCGCCCTTTTTGACGTATACTTTGGCAAAGCCTTTGAGCGCCTTGTTCTTAAACGCCGACTTCGTGTTCTTTTTTATCACGTACATTCTCGGCACGGCATAGCCGTCGAAATTGCCGGTGTTTCTTACCGTAAAGCTTACGCCGCTTTCGTTGACGCTTAAATTCGTGTACTCGAAATTCGTGTACGAAAGTCCGTAGCCGAGAGGGTAATTTTCACCTAACGGCGAAGCGAGTTTGCCCGACGGCGATACGACGCCCGTTATAATGTCGAGCGCGGCGACCGTGCCGCCCTGACCTGATACGTAGGTTAAAAGCACCGCGTCGCACTTGTCGGCAAAGCTCATATCGATATTGTCCGCACAGCTGACAACCGACACGATTTTGGCGTGCATGCCCGCAATCGCGTTTAACAGTTCAAGCTGTTCGCCGGGCAGTCTGTCCGCGCCCCTGGGAGCCGACAGATATAAAATCACGCAGTCCGCGTTGCCGCACAAAAGCTGCGCGTGGTCGATTAAATCGCTTCTGCCGCGCTCGCCCTTGGCGTAGCCCATGGCAAAGCCGACGGTGTTGAGTTCGTAATTGTTTATCGCGGCGAAAGGCAGAACTTCCGCGGTTGCCTGCGTGGGATAATAGCCGCGCTGATAGCTTAAATCCTTTGCGTACTCGCCCATCACCGCAATCTGCATGCTGTGTTTTAAAGGCAGCAGTCCGCCCTCGTTTTTAAGTAAAACCGCCGACTGTCTAGCCGCAGTCGCCGCGAGCGTGTTGTGGTTGATTTCGTCAAAGTACGCGGTTTCGCCCTTTTTAAGCGAGGCAAATCCCTGGGGCGGATTGTCCTTTGCGCTCTGCATGGAAAAGACGATGTCTATTACCTTGTCGCACGCTCTGTCCAGTATTTCGCCGTCGAAAATTCTGAAATTTCTTACAAGACGCGCAAAGCTGCTTTCGGTCATTCTATCGTTCACAAAGCGCATGTGCGCCTGCTTATACGCTTCGACAAGCGACGTAAGCTTGTTGGCAAGCGCGTCGGTAACGTCCTCGGAAAGGAACACGAACGAAGCGCCGCTGTATAAAAAGTCCAGAGCTTCGTCTACCGTGGAAGCAACGCCGTAGACAAGGTCGCCGTACTTAAAACGCTTTACCGCGGCTTCCGCCTCGGTTATGTCCGAAAATACGACCGACGTCGGGGACGCGCTGCTTAAAACGCCGTCGCGCACGCCGCGCCGCAAATCCTGTTCGTCGCTGTATGTTGCGTCGGTATCCTCGAAATTGACGTACGCGCCGCCGCGCCTTAATCCCGCAATCTTTTCGGCAAGAAAACGCGAAAGTACGTAGTTGTCGGGAGTTATGTTTTCCCTTTCGATATCGTTCGAACAGTTGAAGTAAGCAAAGCTGTTTACCGCGTGCGCCTCTTCGCCTACCGCGGCGTAAACGTCGCTTATAAGCTCGCTATCCCACGAGCACGCCAGCGCCTTATCACAGGGAAACTGCGTTGCGTGAACTCCCTTGCAACTTTCGTCGAAGGGTTGGTTTTTAATTTCGAAAACGGGAAATTCGTAGCTTCCGACCGACGAGCTCTTGAAAAACCCGGTCGAGGTGATAAGCCTGACTTTCTGCTCGGTCGACATCTTGACTATAAACCGTTCGTATTTTAATGCAGCCATTGTTACTCCGTTTAATCCCGCACTTTTGTGTGCGTATACCCACGCGCGTGCGTGAGATAATGGAATTTCATTATAATCTCATTTTGCATTATACACCTTGCACGCGTGTGTGTCAATATATATAATGCTCTTTTTTCACATTGTCAGAATATGTATATTTTAACTGCGGCAAAAAAAGAAGGAGCACCGCCTTTCGACCGCGCTCCTTCCCATAAGAGAGAATATGAAAAAAGTTAGAGTGTGCTTGTTTTGTAATGCCATTATATTAGCCGATTGTGTAATCTGTATGAACGGACAATGAATTTACGGTTAAACGTTGAACCGCGCGAATATTGTCTCCGCCACCCTTATGCCGTCCGCCGCCGACGAGGTTATTCCGCCGCTGTATCCGCTGCCCTCGCCGCAGGGGTACAGATTTTTTACCGATACGCTCTGCAAATCTTCGCCCCTCACGATTTTCACGGGCGAGGAAAAACGCGTTTCGGCGCCCGTTAAAAGCGCCGAGCCGCAGTCGAAGCCTTTAAGCCTTTTCGCCATATCGGGAACCGCCGCCTTTAACGCGTCGGCAGCAACTTTCGGCAAAACTTCGGATAGGGGTGCGAAAGCCGTGCCCGCCGCGTACGTGGGCTTGACCTCGCCGAAGCCGTCGGATATTCTGTCCGCGGCAAAGTCCTTGAAAAGCTGACAGGGCGCGCGGTAATTGCCGCCGCCGAGTTCGAAAGCTTTCCTCTCGATTTCGCGCTGAAACCTTACGCCCGCAAAAAGGTCGTCCGCACCGAAATCCGCACGCGTCATCTGCACCATCAGCGCGGAATTGGAATTTGCGCCGTCGCGGGCGCGTAAACTCATTCCGTTTACCACCACTCCGCCGCTCTCGCTCGCCGCCGGTATGACAACTCCCCCGGGGCACATACAGAAAGTGAATACCGTCCTCTCGTGAGCGTGGCTGACAAGCTGATAATCCGCCGTCGGCAACAGCTTATAGCTCTCGCCGTACTGCGCAAGACCTATCGACGAAGCGAGGTGCTCTATTCTCACGCCAACGGCAAAATCGCGCGCCTCCATGTACACTCCGTCCGCGTTCAGCCGTTCGTAGGTGTCGCGCGCCGAATGCCCCACCGCCAGCACTGCCGCCGCAACGGGCATTTCGCTCTCCTTGCCGCTAACCGTGTCTTTGAGCGCAAGCGCGGTGAGTGCGCCGCCCTCGGTCTTTATCCCGGTTAACTTTGTGTTAAAAAGATATCTGCCGCCGTTTGCGGTTATATACGCGCGGATATTTTTAAGAACGCCGTACAGCCTGTCGCTGCCGATGTGCGGCTTATTAAGATACAGCACGTCGTCGGGAGCGCCGAAACGGACGAAGCCTTCGAGCACGTCGCGGTTGTAGCCGTCCTTCGTGCGCGTATTCAGCTTGCCGTCCGAAAACGCGCCCGCGCCGCCCTCGCCGAACTGCACGTTGCTTTCCTCGTTCAGCGCGCCGCCGCCGAAAAATTTTTCACAGCTCGCCTTACGCTCCTCCACGGCTTGTCCGCGCTCGATTATAACGGGCTTGAAGCCGTGCTCTATAAGTCTGAGCGCACAGAAAAGACCCGCGGGTCCGCCGCCGATTACGGCGACTTCGGGCGGGTTCTTGACACGTTCGAACGCGGGGCGCGGCTCGCATTCGTTTTCCGACGAATACGCTATCGAGTACACCCAAAATATGTTCCGCTTGTCGCGGGCGTCGAGCGATTTTTTTAGAATTTTAAAATACTTCGGTTTTGCGCCCAGCCGTTTTTCGGCGAACTTTACAAGGTCGCTTTCGGGGCGCGCTATCGGAAGTTTTACGTTGTCCGAACGCTTAATCATCTGTATTTACCGAGCTCACAATACTCTTTGCCGCGTGCATTCCGCTTGCAAGCGCCCACGTTAAATTGTAGCCGCCGCAGTCGCCGTCCACGTCAAGCACCTCACCAACGAGATAGAGGTTGGGCACCAGCCTGCTTTGCAGATTGTCGTCCACCTCGGCGGCGGGCACTCCGCCCTTTGTCACCTGAGCGTAGTCGAAGCCCAGACTGCCCTCGACCGTGAGCGTGAAGTTTTTGACTGCGTGCGCAACCGCCGCGGGGTCGGAGTTTTGACAGCGCCTTATAACCGCTCTGCCTATCTGGTTGTGCAGCGTGCCGCACAAAAGCTCGGTCTGCGGATAGCCCTTGTCGAGTTTGTTTTGAATATCCTTTTCAATCAGTTCCTTTGAAACGTCGGGCAAAAATTCGAGCGATAAAGTTACGTGTTCAACCCCTGCACAGCAGGAAGAGATATAAAATATTGCGTTGCCCGAAACGCCGTAGTCGGTAAAGATTACGTCGCCCGTCGACGTGCCGATAACAGCGCCGTTGCCGTCGAACGCCGTCACCGCGCATTCGGTGCGTATGCCCTTTAAAGTTTTTATGTGGCGCGTGTCGCATTTGAGCTGAACGAGCGACGGATAAAGAGGCGTTACGCTATGCCCTAAACTTCGGGCAAGTTTATACCCGCCGCCGTCGGTGCCGAACTGCTTTTGCGCCGAGCCGCCCGCGGCGAGAACCACTCTGTCCGCAAGCAATGTTTCGCCGTTCGATAAAGTCAGTTTAAATCCGCTCTCTACCGCCGTTACCGAGGTCGACAGCATAAGCTCTATCCCCGACGCGCTTACCTTTTTCAAAAGGCAGTCCGAAAGCGCCGAAGCCTGCTTACCTGCGGGATATATGCGCCCCAATTTGTCCGAAACGAATAAAAAATCGAACAATTCGAGCGGATTGTAAAGGCGCGACGAGCACAGTTTTTCGGCAAGTTCCGCTCCGCTTCCGTGGTAGTGCGAGGCACTCAAATCGACGTTTGAAACGTTGCCCTGACCGTTGCCCGAAGCGGCGATTTTTCTGCCCGCGCGTTCCCCTTTTTCGATTATCACAACCGACAAATTTTTATCCAGTTCCTTTAAGCAGACGGCGCAGGCAAGCCCCGAAGCGCCGCCGCCTATTACGGCAATATCGTATTTTTGCATAGTATAATTTTACATCTTATTGGCCGTTATGTCAATAGGATAGTCCTTCCAAACTTGATTTCAGATGCTGTAAATGCAGGTGTTCGTCCTCTAAAATTCTGCAAATAAGCGAGCGCAAAGTGCTGTTTTTCAGCCGCGGAAGCATACGCTCGTAGCCGTAAATCGCATACTTTTCGCCCATAATATCGTCCTCTATCATATTCCTCAGCGTGCGCGAATAGGCGACGAATTTGGTTGAATAAAAGTTAAAATGCGCGGGCGGCGAAAAGCTGTAAACGGGTTGCGAACCCAGCCGCGAAAGCGCTTCACCCAGCATATGAATGTGCATCATTTCGGCTATTGCAATACTCTTTAAAAGCTCCGCGCGCGGCTTATCGTCTGCGGTCAGAAAACTGATTGAGTGGTATATATACTGCAACGAAGCGTTTAATTCACCCGCCGACGTGGCGTATGCGGACGAAATTATCCGCGCCGCGTACGGGTCGCATTGAAGGTCTTTGAGCGAGGGATAAGCCCCCTCCGCTATCAGCGGTTTCGGCATATTACGGGCACTTCCTTTACTTTATTTTACGTACTAACAAAGTATTCGCGGCGCCGTAAAAAGGTGCGGCGCGCAGGTCCTTGCCTGCGCGCCGCTTTAAATTTTATTTACAGAATGTCTTTTAAAAACTGTCCCGTGTAGCTCTTTTCGCACGCGGCGATTTCCTCGGGCGAGCCGCACGCTATAAGCGTTCCGCCCCTGTCGCCGCCCTCGGGTCCCAAATCGACGAGCCAGTCGCTCGTCTTTATAACGTCGAGGTTATGCTCGATTACGATTACCGTATTGCCGCCGTCGCGCAGCCGCGCCAGAATACCCACAAGCTTATCCACGTCGTAGGTGTGCAGACCCGTCGTCGGCTCGTCGAGAATGTAAACCGTCTTGCCCGTGCCGCGCTTACTTAGCTCGGTTGCAAGCTTGACCCTCTGCGCCTCGCCGCCCGAAAGCGTGGTTGCGCTCTGCCCGAGTTTTATATAGCCGAGCCCCACGTCCACGAGCGTTTTAAGCTTGTTGTAAATGGACGACACGGGTTCGAAAAAGTTCGCCGCCTCCTCCACCGTCATTTCCAGAACGTCGGATATCGACTTGCCCTTGTACTTGACTTCGAGCGTTTCGCGGTTGTATCGCTTGCCGCCGCACACCTCGCACGGCACGAAAATGTCGGGCAGAAAGTGCATTGCAATCTGCAAAATGCCGTCGCCCTGACAGTGCTCGCACCTGCCGCCCGCAACGTTGAACGAAAACCTGCCGCTCTTATATCCGCGCTCTTTCGCGTCGGGCGTTGCCGCAAACAGGTCGCGTATCATTGTAAATACGCCAGTGTACGTTGCGGGATTACTTCTCGGCGTTCTGCCTATCGGCTGCTGGTCGATGGCAATTACCTTGTCGAAATGCTCTATGCCCTCGTACCCCTCCGCGTTGCCCAAAAGCTTACGCGCGCCGTTTAAATTGTTGGCTAAATAGGGGTACAAAATCTCGTTTACAAGGCTGGATTTGCCCGACCCCGAAACGCCCGTTACGGTCGTTATGAGCCCCACGGGGAACTCGACGTCTATACCCTTCAAATTGTTCTGACGGCAACCCTTGACCTTGAAAAATCTGCCGTCGGGCTGAGCTCTGCGCTCTGGCACGGCAATCTTTCTGCGCCCCGCAAGGTAGTCGCCCGTGATGGACAGCGGCTGAGCCATAATATCGTCCTGCGTGCCGCAAGCGACCACTTCGCCGCCGTGCACGCCCGCCTTGGGTCCTATGTCGACGATATAGTCCGCCGCCTTGATTGTGTCCTCGTCGTGCTCTACGACAATAAGCGTATTGCCCAAATCGCGCAAGCCTTTTAATGAATTCAAAAGCTTTTGGTTGTCGCGCTGGTGCAGACCTATCGACGGCTCGTCGAGAATATATAAAACGCCCGTGAGCGCACTGCCTATCTGCGTTGCAAGCCTTATTCGCTGGCTTTCGCCGCCCGAAAGCGTTGCCGCCGAACGCGACAAGGTAAGATACCCCAGCCCCACGTTTTCCAGAAAGGATATGCGGCTGTTGATTTCTTTTATTATGTTGTCCGCGATTAAATGCTCGGTCTGCGAGAAGAACGAAAAGTCCGAAAATTTGTGAATTTCCTCAACCGACATATCGCAGATATCGGCTATGTTTTTATCGCCGACCGTCACCGCAAGCGCCTCTTTTTTCAGCCTTTTGCCGTGACAGCACGGGCAGTCGGAAGTGCGCATATACCGCTCGATATCCCACTTTACGCTGTCCGAGCTCGTCTGCTCGTAGCGGCGCTGTAAGTTGG
>CAZRJY010000034.1:0-9249 GCA_964600525.1 uncultured Clostridia bacterium | reverse complement strand
CGTTAAAGCAATAGTCGCAAATAAACTCCTCTTCAGTCATGCCGTCGGCGAAGGGCCCGTGAGCGCGTCCTCTTCGCATATTCTGTCTATTTCGTCGCCGAAAAATTCTACGCGGATTGCCACTTCCGAATTGCTTGCCGGGAAAATTTCCACCGTGTCGCCGCGCACCCTGAAACACGAACGGTGAAAGTCCGTATCGTTGCGCGAGTACTGAATTTCGACAAGCTTTCTTATAAGGTCGTCGCGGTTGAGCTCGTCGCCCGGGCGCATCGAGATTGCAAGTCGGAAATACTCCTCGGGCGCGCCTAAACCGTATATGCACGAAACCGAAGCGACGACTATTACGTCCTCCCTTTCGCCGAGCGAGCTCGTAGCCGAGTTGCGCAGTTTGTCTATCTCGTCGTTCAGGCTCATATCCTTTTCGATATACGTATCGGTGGACGGAATGTAGCTTTCGGGCTGATAGTAGTCGTAATACGAAACGAAGTACTCCACGCGGTTCTCGGGAAAGAATTCCTTGAACTCGTTGCAAAGCTGCGCCGCAAGCGTTTTGTTGTGCGCAATTACAAGCGTGGGGCGGTTGACCTCCTTTATGACGTTTGCCATTGTAAAGGTCTTGCCCGAGCCCGTAACGCCCAAAAGCACCTGCGTGCGTATACCGTCAAGTACGCCCTCGACAAGTTTTTCTATCGCCTGAGGCTGGTCGCCCGTCGGTGCGAATTTCGAATGAAGTTTAAATTCACGTTTTTCCATACAAACAAAAGTTCCGTATTTTTATTATAGAACGGACGAAAAGAAAAATCAAGCAAATTATTGCCGCACGTTCCGATTTTTATAAAATTTACCGCCCGAATACCGTTCGTCGGCACATATGTTGGGGGCAATTGCATAAAAAACAAGGCAACCCGCAAAAGGGTTGCCTTGTTTTTTATGCGTTACATGGAAGGAAATTCGACAAAGAAGGTCGAGCCTTCGCCCTGTTTCGTGTTAACCCCGAAGTTAAACTCGTGCTTTTGCAGAATTACTTTTACTATATTCAAGCCTAATCCCGTGCCCTTTACGGGGCGCAGATGACTGTCTTTACTGCGGTAGTATCTGTCCCATATGTGCGCCAGCTCGTCCTCCGCTATGCCCTTGCCCGTGTCGCGTACGGAAAACTTTACGCGCTTTTCCGCCGCGTCGTATCTGAGCGAAATATACACCGTTTTATCCTCGCCCGTATAGTTAATCGCGTTGGAAACAAGGTTGTAAATTACCTGATAAATCTGTTCCTCGTCGGCAAGAGTGTACAGCTCAGCCTCCACGTCCACCATTATGCTGAACCCCTGCGTTTCCTGCAAATAGCTGAATTTGTTTATGACGCCGTATAAAAGTTCGGTTAGGTTGAACACCTTTTTGTTGAGCTGTTCGAGCCCCGCAGTGATTTTGGACGTGCTTAAAATATCGTTTACAAGCCCCGTAAGGCGGTCGGCTTCTTCTATGATTACGTCGAGGTGCTTTTCCCTTTTCTGCGGGTCGTCGCCCGAAATTTCCTTTATCATAGAGGCGTACGCCTTTATCATCGTCAGCGGCGTTTTCAAATCGTGCGAGACGTTGGCAAGCAGTTCTTTACGGAAGTCCTCGCTCTTTTTTATTTCGTCCTTCATATAGTTGAGCGTGCCCGACAGCTTGGCTATTTCCGAATACTGCGCGGAATTGAACTGCACGTCGTAATTGCCCCCGGCAAGCTTTTGCGCCGTGTCCGAAATTTCCCTTATCGGACCCGACAGCTTGTTTGCGAGCGAGTACGAAATCAAAAACGCAATTACGAACGCGCCCAGCCCGACGAGCAACATATATATTTCCATCTGCCGCACCGATTCTGCCAGGTGCGAGACAGGGTAACGCACTAAAAGTTTGCACTGTCCGCCCCCGAACCGCACGCACGCTGCGAAGTTGAAGGTCGTGCGGTTATTTGTGCGTGAACTGTACTCGACCGCTTTGCTGTCGTCCCACTCGCCCGTGTGAGCTCTTATTTCGCCGTAAATTCTCGAAAGCACCTCGGGCGGAACTTCCACCACCGGCTGACAAAGTTCGCCGTCCGCGTCGAAAATAAATACGTCCAGACCGTCCGTCATAGAGTAGTCGGCAATCTTCTGCTTTACCGCCTCGTCGGACGTATTTTCGTCGTTTATGATTTTAAGCATATCGTTGCCGACAACGCGCACACGCCGCTTTGCCTGCGACATTACCGCATTGCCCAAAATGCCGTAACAGACTAATGCTATTACGGCTATTATGCCCAGCGCGAAAAATGTGAAATACCGCCATAAAATCGTGTTGGTGCTGTTTATTCTTTTAAGTTTTTGCATCGGGCGGAAGCTCTTTTTGTCCGCCCTTTCAGACTTCGAACTTATACCCCACACCCCTTAAAGTTATTATGAATTTCCTGTACTGCTTTAAATTTGCGCGCAGCATTTTTATGTGCGTGTCCACCGTGCGGTCGTCGCCGTAAAAGTCGAAGCCCCACACGTCGTACAAAAGCTTTTCACGCGTAAGCGCAATGCCCTTGTTCTTTATAAAGTAAAATAAAATTTCGTATTCCTTGGGCGTAAGCTCCACCTTGTCGCCGTCGACATACACGTTGCGCCCCGCAAAATCTACGGTGAGCCCCTCGAACGTGACCGTGTCGCCCGTTTCTCCCCTTTCCTTTCTGCGCTTGGTCACAACGTTTATGCGCGCCATAACCTCCTTGGGCGAGAAGGGCTTGGTAACGTAATCGTCCACGCCTATTTCGAAGCCGAACAGCTTGTCGTACTCCTCCCCCCTTGCCGAAAGCATTATGACGGGAACGTCCTTGATTTTCTTGATTTCCTTTACCGCGGAAAAACCGTCGAGACGGGGCATCATAACGTCCATTAAAATGACGTCGAAGTCTTTGTCGCGGCACATCTTTACCGCTTCCATACCGTCCGCCGCTTCGAACGCTTCGTTGCCCTCGAACTCAACGTACTCTTTTAAAACGTTGCGTATCATTTCCTCGTCGTCGACTATAAGTACTTTCACGGTTACCGCCTCCTTTATTACTTCTATTATAAACTGCCAAGCGCAAATGTAAATGGCATAACTATGAAAAAACAGTGAAAATTTTTTAAAAAAGTACAAAAAAGCGGTTGACAACGCCTTATTTCAGTGTTATTATATCAATACGAACAAATGTTTGTTGTGCGTAAAGAACGGGTTTACGTGCAATAAAACTTTCAAGGAGACGACTATGCTTGACGCAGAAAGACTTGCAATATTGACCGAAAGCGCCAAGTACGACGTTTCCTGCTCGTCCTCGGGTTCTAAACGGGCGAACAAGAAGGGCGGGCTCGGGAACGCTTCCGTCGGAGGGATATGCCACTCCTTTACCCCCGACGGAAGATGTATCTCACTACTCAAAATTTTAATGAGCAACGACTGCCAGTACGACTGCGAATACTGCCCCAACAGGCGCAGCGCCGACGTCAGGCGCGCAAGCGTTACTCCCGACGAAATCTGCGAGCTTACAATCAACTTTTACAAGCGCAATTATATCGAGGGGCTGTTCCTCTCTTCCGCCGTTTTCGACACCCCCGACCGCACTATGGAGCTACTCACCGAAACGGTTATCAAACTGAGAAAGGTTTACAATTTCAACGGATACATTCACTTAAAGGGCATACCGCACGCCGACGACGCTCTTGTTATGCGCGCGGCGAAATTCGTCGACCGTATGAGCTTTAACGTCGAACTGCCAAGCGAAAAGTCGCTTAAACTTTTAGCGCCGCAAAAGACGCGCGAAAGCCTGCTTTTACCTATGAAAAAGCTGAGCACGGCGCTTGCGTACGATAAGGAAAACAAGGTGCGCAGCGGCAAGGTTATCCCCGCTGGGCAGACAACGCAGATGATTATAGGCGCGTCGCCCGAGAGCGACGGACAGATTTTGCGGCTGACCGAGGCTTTATACCGCAGAATGGGGCTTAAAAGGGTTTACTACTCCTCTTATATTCCCGTAGTCGAAAGCCCGAAGCTGCCGACCGTCGGCGCGGGACTTTTGCGCGAGCACAGACTGTATCAGGCGGACTGGCTGATACGCTTTTACGGGTTTGACGTGAGCGAGATTTGCGACGAGGGCGAAAACCTTTCCCCCGACTTCGACCCCAAGTGCGCGTGGGCTATGCGGAATATGCAGCTCTTTCCCGTGGAAATAAACACCGCTCCCCTCGAAATGCTTTTAAGAGTACCGGGGATTGGCGCGCGCGGCGCGTACCGCATAATAAGCGCGCGCAGATACGGTGCGCTCGACTTTGATAATCTTGCAAAAATGCGCATAATATTAAAGAGGGCGAAACACTTTATTACTTGCAAGGGTAAGTTTTACGGCTCGGAGAGCGGAAACGCGGTCAAAGCCGCGCTGATGCTCGAAGGCATTAAGGAAACGAGAGAGCAACTGAGTATGTTTTCCACAACCGACGTTGCGTTGAGCGCCCTCTCGGGTGAGATATGACGTATTTTTTGGTGGACGGAACCGAGAACTGTTTTTACACGGCGGTGTTTGACGCATACAAAAATAAAGACTGTCTGATAACTTCGGAGCGCGACGTACAGCTTGGGCTGGGCTTCGAGGTTATCGACGTTATTACGGACGAAAACAAGGCTGAGCGCGTAAAGGCTAAAATCAACGCGCTCGACGCCGGCGCTACCGAGGATATCAGCCTGCTTTTAAGAAGCAATAATTCTCTTAAAGAAAACGCTGCTTTCGAATATATTAAGCTTATAGTCACGAACGGCGGCGCGGTGCGCGCAATGCTTGCCAACCCCGTCGTTATCGAAATGACCGAAATACGCACACGCGTTTTCGGCGAGGCGCACAGATTAAAGGGCTTGCTGCGGTTTATGGAAAACGCCGACGGCGTTATGTACGCGCCCTACTCGCCCGACAACGACATTACCGACATTCTCGCGGTGCATTTTGCCGCGCGGTTCGGCGAAAGGTCGTTTGTGATACACGATATTAAGCGCAAAATTGCCGCTCTTTACGACGGGCGCGAGATTGTTATGACCTATGCGGACAACGCGGAAATTTATCTTTCGGAATACGAGAGCTACTTTCAGAACCTCTGGAAGCAGTACTACAATTCGGTGAACATCAAAAGCCGACCGCACGAAAAACAGATGCGCGGCTACATGCCCGTCCGCTACTGGAAATTTTTGCCGGATAAAAAGTGAATAATAAGCGCCGGGGCTTTTAATAAGCCGCGGCGCTTTTATGTTAATCTGCATGTGATTTTTTCTGTTTTTTGAACTGGTCGCAGGTCTGGTCTATCATCTGCTTCTGTGCCGGCGCGGGCTGAACGTAGCCGCGTGTGGTCATCTGATTATATAAGCAATACTGGTTTTCCGCAACCGAACTGAGGTGCGAGGAAAAACCCTTTCTTATGCTCTTCGAGCTGCCCTCGAAGAGCGCCGTGGTGTAAAACGACATAAGCTGTTTTTCGCTTTCGAGTAAGTCTAAAATTGCGTCCTTTTCGTTTAACTGCGTGTTGCTCTTTGACGATTTCATAAATTTTAACCTCCTATTATAGCAAGCAATTCGTTGTATCTCTTTTCGTGGTCGTCGGCAATGCGCGACATTACTCCCGCCAAATCCACGTCGGTAAGCGAGCGCGAATACGCTCTTGCCTTTTTGCAAATCAGTCCCTCGAACGTGAGGGCGTCGGTTATCATAGTAAGTTCTTTTGACGTTAACTGTGTCATAAAAATACCTCCGAAAAAGTTATTGTCCCTTTTTCGGAGGTTTAATCACATAATTTATTTAAGTTCGTCGAAAATATTTATCTCTTTCGCACTGTGTGCCTTCACCGCCTGATAGTAAGGGTCGTTTGAAAAATCGCGCTCTTTTTCGTAACTGCCGCCTAAGCTCTCTATCGCGTATTTAAGCTCCTGATATTCGATAAAGGTTATACCGTCCCCGTCAATCTTATCCAAAAGCTCGGGCAGAGCGCGCTCGTCGCCGTAAGACGCGAGATAGCTTGCGCGCATGGGCAGGTTTTCGTCGGCAAGTCTGAATTCCCTGATTAGAATTTCGTAAATTTCGTCCGACTTCAATACGCACCGCGAAAGTATTTCGAGCATATATTCGCGCTCAACGCCGTTTTTGTAATTTTCCAGCGCCGCCTCTTTGACGTCGTCGGCGTACTCCTTTATGTAGTCGACGCACGTGTTTTTAACGTCCTCGCTACCGCTTTCCTTTAAAAGGCGCATATACTCGGGCAGTGCGGCCTTGCTTGCGCCCAGCAGGTTGAGCGCGTAGGCAATTTCGTCGTCCGTACCCGACAGCAGCGGAATTAACAGCTCGTCCGCCTTTCTGCTCTCTATCGCGTTGCAAAGAAATTCGCTTACGGGAATATCCTGCTTTAAGTGCGCGCGGAGCTGGGATATAAGCTCGTTATCGTCCATATCGGCGTAGTATTGATTGGGCGATTTGCCCAGCGACTTTATAACCGTGTCGCCGAAACGCGCGTACATTGCGGGAATTATGTTTTCCCACTCCTTTTCCTTATGCTTGTCCGCGTTCTTGCGCACGTACTCGGACAATTTCTCGTCGAACATTCCGTCAAAATCGTAAAGTTTCATTGTTCAGTTCCTAATATTTCGTTGACTTTTTTGGGGTCTGCGCCGAAAAACGAATAAATCTGCTCGTCGGACAAACCGTTCTCGTTGACTTCGGAAAATTTCAGAATTGCCGCGGCAAGAGCGGGCACCGAACGGCAGATATCCAGTCTGCCCTCGCTCTGCAACCTTGTATACAGCTTTTCCGCGGCGCTTGCAAGCATAAACGGATACTCGGTTTCAAGCATGGCAAAGCGCGAAAACGCCAGTCCGTACGCACGCAAAAAGGTCTTCTTCTTGGTTCTGCCCAAATCGAGCGGCACCAGCGTCACCCTCTTATACAGGTTACAGATTACAATGCCGTACACGCCCTCGCGGTTGCTCTGAACTATTGTGTTCAGAACTTCCAGTTTAATTCCGTCGGGCAGAAACGAGTCCAATAGAATGTCGCGCACGGTATCGTCCATTCCAGCCTTGACGGCGCTCATCGCGCCCAAAAGCTTCAATTCGTAAGACGAATTGCCGTCGCCCTCGTCCAGGCACCAGTGAATGGCGCCGCCGATGTCCATTTCCTCGCAGAATAATTTCGCGCCAGCGTCCGACAACTTGTTAAACGCAGTTAATACGCTTATATTCGCCTCGCACTCGGCTTTGGGAAGGCGGTAAAAATATTCAAGAGTGCGGCGCTCGTCCACGGGCTTTTTGCTGTTTGCAAGCACCTCGTAGTGCCAGAAGTCCGCCGTGACCGCGTTGGGATATACGGTTAAAAGCGTGTCGAAAATTTCCAGACTTTTATCGATTTTACCGCAGTTGTACGCCGAAACCGCCTTGAAAAAGAGCAGCGAACAGTCGTAAACAAACCGCTCGTCCATACGGCAGAAAATAGAATACGCTTCCTCGTGCAGTCCGTTTTCGCAACAGACCGTGGCAATTTTATACTGCTCCTCGCTGTCGTCGGGGTCGATTTTCAACAGTCTGAACGCAAGCTCTTTCGCCTCCTCGGTCTTGTGCTGCTGGCTCTTCACCGCCGCAAGAGTGGTAAGCGCCTGAATATTTTCGGGCTCACGCTTCAAAATGGCAAGGCATTCCTCCTCGGCTTGCTCGTTCCTGTCGCTGATTACGTTACACATCGCTATATAGTTGCGCGCGGCAATGTATTTGTCGTTCCCTTCGCCCACCTTGGAAAACTCTTTAACCGCGTTGTCGAACTCGTTCTTGCGCATAAACTCTATGCCGTTTTCAAGCTCTAACGAATAGTCGGCAAGGCGCGGCGGATAGGCAAACCTTAACGGCGGCTTTTCCGTCTTTAAAAACGCTTCGATAATCTCGCGCCTGTTTTCGGCGGTCAGTCCGCTGTCCGTCTCCATTAAAAGTTTGTTGTAATAGAACGCCGCAAAGCTCTCCATTCCGAGGTTCATAAAACTTACGGCAATACCCTCGTAAGCCTCGGCAAGGTCGGCGGCTTCGCCCGCGTAATCGACGTATTTGAACCAGCCGTTGACGCACTTTTCGTACAGTCCCATATCGTCAAAGGCTTCGGCGTACAGCATAAACGAGTCCTCGTCGTTGCCGTTGAGAACCGCGTTTTTATTCAGCATTTTCAGCGCCGGTATATAGTCGTGCTCCTCGACGCTGTCTGCCGCTATAGATATCAGCCTGTCTGCGCTTAAATCTATTCTGTCCGTCTTGTTCATTTACTTAAAAGTTTCCTCTATACGCTTTTTATCGTATATGTAATCGGTGTTGCAGTAATGGCAGTGCACTTTGACTTCGCCCTGCTCGTCGCAAATTTTCAAAAGCTCAGCTCTGCCCACCGAAGCGAGCACGCCGCGGATTTTTTCCTCCGAACAGTTGCACTTGTACTGCGGATAAAGTTCGGTGACTTCGCCGCTTGCACTGCCGCCGAAATATTTGCCGAAAATTGTCTGCGCGTCCGTATCGTCGGCGCCCTCGGTTTTAAACCTTTCGAAAAGGTCGGTCGCCGCCCATATAGCGCTGTCGGAAGCGTCGGGCAGAAGCTGCATAACCACGCCGCCGAAAAACAGACACTTGCCGTTTTGAGCGAAATCGGACTTGATTGCAACCGCCGTGGCAATCTGTTCGCTCTGTCCGAAATAGGTTTCCAGAATATCGGAAATATCGTCCGAAAGTATTTCGCACGTGCCCACAAAGGGCTGAAAATATCCGTCCTCTCTTACCACGGTAAGCGAGCCGCCCGCAAGCGTTTCATTGCAGCTGCCGTCCGCGTATCCGCGCACGTGCAGCCTGCCGTCTGCCGAAACCGAAACGGCGCCGTCGCCCTCTTTTGCCTTGACGGTCAGCGAAACGCAGCCGTTTTCCGCCTTTAAGCCCGAAGCGACGTAAGCGCCGCAGGTCAAAAGTCCGCCCAGCATTTTTGCCGCTTCGCACGACGGTTCATGAATTCTTACCGCCTCGTTTACAAGGTCGGTCGTCTGAATAACGGCAAGCGAAACTTGTCCGTCGCAAATAAGCGTTCTGATAATTTTATCCACGGTCCGCCTCCTGTCTTTTGTACGCCGCAAACTGTATGCGCTCGGTCTTGCCGCCGCCCAAATGCCCCTCGCACTCGACGCGTTTAAAGCCCGCCTCTTTGAGTGCGGAAATGACCTCAGC
>CAZRJY010000033.1:0-9814 GCA_964600525.1 uncultured Clostridia bacterium | reverse complement strand
TATTACATTAACGCACGACCCTGTTTGGTGCCGATAACCGTTAAAACTTCTATTTCCTCGCCGGTAGCCGCGTCCACGTAAACGTAGTAATCGTTGCCGTCGAGAGTGCCCGTAAACTCGTAGCAGAGCACTTCGCCGCCGTCGAAGGGGATAACCGCGGTACGCGCCGACTCTATTTCCATATTGCCGTTGATTGCCGCCTTAGCCTGTTCCTCGCTTATTTGGGGGCTTGCAAGATTTCTCTGCGAATGGTTTAAAACGTAGCTCAAAGCTTCCACGCCCGTAACTATGCCGCGCTCTTCGCAAACCTTAACCTTTACAAGGTCGGGGTAGAGAACCGCGCCGCCCTGAACGGGAGCAAAGTTAAGATTGCAAGTAGTGCCGTTCTCGCTCGTCCAGACGGGCTTCAAGCCGTTGTAGCCGACAGAGGCAAGAAAATCTTCCGCAATGGCTATGCATCTGTCAACCGAGAAGTTGTTCTTGGTGCAGTCCTTGTAGCTGTCGAAAGCCACAACCTTGCCGCCCAGCTTGGAAAGCTGTACGAACATATCGCCGTCCGCCGTCTTGATATTTACGTTGTAAAGAGTAAGAGCTTCCGCGGTAGCCTCACCCGTGCAGTCTGCCTTGGTTACCTTGTAGTCTGCAAAATATTCCTTTGCAAGCTTTTCCGCTTCCTGCGCGGTGATTTCCTTAGCGCCCTTCAAAGCCTTGGCGTTGGTCTTCTTCACGCTGTCCGAGAAAGGTCCGTCCTGAATGCCCTTGGGAGCTTCGAACGTGTTGTTCTGAATGGTCGAGAAACTGCTGCCGATTTTGCTCGACTTGCCGCGCATGGATTTAAGCATATCCTTGCCGTCGCAGTTGGATATGAGGCAGTTAAGTTCCTCTTTAATCCTGGCGTTGGTCTCATACATATAGTTCAAAGACGCCTTCTGCGAAGCGGTGAGCTCGCCGCCGTTTGCAACCGTGTAAAGCATCTGCTTTGCGCTGTCGCTCATCTTATTGATAAACGACGACATCTGTTCGGTGAGCTGCATATCCAGGGGGAACCTTTCCAGAATGGTCTCCGCGGTCTCGCTCTCGATAGCGATATCGGAGAGCACGCGCACTCTGTCGCTTGCCGAGGAGGAAGCCTTGGCTCTCGAAAGGTTGGCGTCAAGGTTGTCGATTACCGAGTTAAGCTCGTACAGCGACTGGGTATAGCCCGTAGCCATTTCCGCCTGCATATTGTCCATCGTAAGCCAGCCGAAGGTTAAAACGGTGCCGAGGGCGAGAGTGGTTACGCCCAGGGATATTACCGCCGCAAGCCAGCCGCCGAAGCCGGGAGTACGCCTCTGAGCCTTGTCGTTGCGCTCGGCGCGTTTTTCCGCGCGCACCTTCAATGCGTGCTCGCGCTTTGCCTTTCTTTCCGCAATATATGCTTCGCGCTTAGCCTTGTGCGCCTCGCGCTTTGCCGCTCTTTCCTCGGCAATTCTCTTGCGGCGCGCCTGCTTGCTTTCGCTCTTTAAAACGTCTCTGCGTTCCTTTCTCTTTTCCTTACGTTCCTCGCGCTTGTCTTTAAGGACGGCAAGACGTTCCAGTCTCGCTTCCTTGTGAGCAAGCTTTCTTTCAAGACGCGCCTGTTTTCTTTCGGCGGCAATCTTAGCTCTTTCGGCTTTCTTTTCGGCGCGCTGTTTGATTTTTAACGCGCGCTTTTCGCTTACGGGCTTTTTAACCTTCTTGCTCTTTTTAACGCCCTTTTCGCTCTTGACGGTGTTGCCGCCCTTTTTAGCTCTCTTGGGTTGAGTCTTCTTTACGCCCGCGGTCTTTACGGGCTTTTCGCTCTTAACGGTTTTAGCGGACTTTTTGGAACTGCCGGTGTTTTTTGCCTTGCCGTCCTTGTTCGATGCAAGGGCAAGCTTTTCGGCCTTTTCGGCTCCGCTCGAAAGATTCTTTTTTACAGCCATTTAACTTACCTCCTATATGGCAAAGACGTGCTTACCGATGGTGGTAACAGTCTTTCTTCCGAAAATCCAAGAGCTGGTTGCAACCGCGGGATTGTAGTAATATATACAACCGTAAGTGGGGTCCCAGCCGTTCATGGCGTCGCTCGCCGCGTTCATAGCCGTCTTGTCGGGCTCTAAGTTAATCTGTCCGTCGGAAACGGCGGTAAACGCGTGCTGCTGATATATTACGCCCGCAATGGTGTTGGGGAACGCCGACGACGCAACGCGGTTCAAAATTACCGCGCCCACCGCAACCTGACCGGTGTAGCTTTCGCCGCGCGCTTCCGCGTAGATACATTTAGCCAAAAGGTACAAATCCGAATTGGTGTAGTTTGACGAACCCGACGTACTGCCGCTCTGACCTTTATTGCCGCCGAGCGCGTTTGCGCTTTCGTTCATACCCAGAGCCTGATAGGTCGTTTTGCCGCAAATGCCGTCCGCGGTAAGACCGTTCTTTTTCTGGAACTTCTTGACCGCCGCTATGGTATTTGCTCCGTAGATGCCGTCAACGGAGCCGCTGTAATAGCCCCATTGCTTCAAGCGGCGCTGAACTTCCTTGACCTCGCCGCCCTTTGAGCCCTGCTTTAAAACCGCAGTCTGAACGCAAGGGGAGGAGGCGTAATCTTTCGCCGCCCAACCTTTCGTTCCGATTACGGCGCCCGCCCCCGCAGTCGTTGCGATTAAGGCGGCAGCTATGCCCGTAATAAGTGCTTTTTTCATTTTTCCTCCTTGCCCCTTTTTCGAGGCGCGTTTTTTTATCGTTGCAATTATTATGAATAATTAAAAAAATTGTATGCAATTTAAAATTCAGAATTAAATTTAACGTATAAATATTTTCACACCTGTCAATACCTTGTCCGAGGTGAATGAAATGAAAAAGTTTTTGATTGTTATTGCGCTTATACTTGCGGTTGCGGCGACGGTGTTTATAGTTAACGCGAACAAGACGGAGAGCACGGAGGCTTACGCGGACTATCTGAGAATTCACGTCCGGGCGAATTCGAATTCGGACGAGGACCAGAAGGTCAAATACGAGGTAAAGGACGAGGTTGTTAAATTTATCACTCCGTACGTCAAAGAGTGCGTGGACAAAGATAAGGCAATGGAAGTTATGAAGGGACTGTTGCCCGAAATAGAAAAGGTTTGCGACAAAGCGTTAAGAGAGCGCGGATATACATACGGTGCGCGTGCGAATATACGCGAGGAAAAATTCCCCACGCGCGTTTACGGCGATTTGACTTTGGACGAGGGAGTGTACGACGCTCTTATAGTAGAGCTCGGCACGGGCACGGGCGACAACTGGTGGTGCGTAATCTATCCGCCGCTGTGCTTTACTTCGGCAAGCGCGGACGTGGAGTACCGCTCGGTTATTGCGGATATTATAAATAAGTTTAAACGCAAATAAAAAAAGCGCCCCGCGGCAACCGCCGCGGGGCGTATAATTTATATCAGACAAATTCTTTTATTTCTGGACAGCGCATACTTAACGGTGTAGTGGGTGCCGCCCTCGTTCTTGCGCCTGTACGCAATTAAAACGCTGCTGTTATCCACCATATATCTGTCGCGCGCCTGCATGCAGCCGCTGTAATATCTTTCGCTTAAAACTTTAATCTCGTCGCTCGCGCCCAAAACTTTATTGTATCTGAGTTTTTCGGTATAGGAAAAATATTTGCTCTGCCCGTGGCACGGAACGCACGCAATAAGTTTTATGTGCGGATATTTTTCTTTGAGCTTTAAAACAATTTCGGCGGCGAGCAAATCGAAGCCGATTGCCATTCCGCAAAGAAATGTGTCGTAGCCGCTTTCTATAAATTCGACTATGAGTTTTTTCAAGAACTCCGCGTCGAGGTCGTTTCCGATTTCTCTGTGCCCGGTAAAGGCGCAGGTCTTTTGAATATCCATAATTAAATCAAAGGCGATTTTCTTTCCTTACCCTGTCCGCGCGGATACTTTTCGGGCGTTCTTTTAACCTTTTTGACAACTACCAAAGTCCGCTTTTCGCCGTTTGTCAGTTCGTACCTTTCTACTTTTTCAAGCTCGCCGCCCAGAATGGCGAAAGCCTTTTGCGCCTCGTCGATTTCGTCGGGGTTGTCGCCTTTATAGGCTATAAACAGTCCGCCGACCTTTACAAACGGCAGGCAGTATTCGGCAAGAATATTGAGCCGCGCCACCGCGCGCGCGGTCGCAACGTCGAACTTTTCGCGGAAATTTTTGTCCTTTCCCAGAACCTCGGCGCGTCCGTTGACCACTTTTACACAGGAAAGGCTCAGTTTATCGACAACCGTTTCAAGATATCCGCACTTTTTGCCCGTACTCTCTATTAAAGTGAAGGACAAATCGTCCCTTAAAAGCTTCAACGGCACGGAGGGGAAGCCGCCGCCCGAACCTATTTCCACGACCGACTCACCCTGTCTGAAAAACATATTCCCCGCGATGCAATCGAGGAAATGTTTTATATAAATATCCTTTTCGTCGGTTATCGCGGTCAGATTGAACTTATTATTATATTCGAGAAGCAGGTTTTTGAAATTTTCGAACCTGCCGCTTAAATCTCCGTACAGAAGTTTTTCGTATCCGCTCAAATCCATAGCTACAATATTGTACCACAGAAAACGCGGCTGTTCAAGCTTTTTTTCAAAGCGGTGCAATTGTATAAAAAGTTATCGACTCTTGCACAATTTGCGGTTGATAACCTTATTTTTTTACAAATTTCAACAAAATGAATTTTTTTACCTTAAAGACAAATTTTTATTTATCGACTTATCAACTGTTTATGAACGTAGATACCGACATTTTATCAACTTAAAATTGAACAAAAAACAGGTGCATAAAAGCTCTTAAAATCGGCTTATTTTGTTGCATTTTTCCGCGATTTTTGTTATTATGGTTAGGGTAATTGTGCAGCGGCGGAAAGAATTATACAATTCAACCGCCCACTACTAATAATACTACCGATTTATAAAAATAATTATAAAAATATTTAATACTTAAAAACAGCGCGAGGAAAATGTGTTATGAAAATAATTTGCGAAGGAATAGACTTATCGGAAGCGGTTTTGAAGGTTATCAAGGCGTGTGCGTCCAGAACTACCGTACCCGTAATGGAATGTATTAAAATTTCGGCTAAAAACGATACCATAACTTTAACGGCAACCGACGGCGAAATTGCCATTCAGAAAAAAATCAAGGCGGAAGTTTGCGAGGAAGGCGATATATGCGTTCCCGGTAAATTCTTTGCCGACTTTATAAAAAAGCTCGAAGGCGTTCAGATTACCCTTGCCGCAAACAACGGCAAAATGGATATAATCTACGCCGACAGCCAGACCTGTATGCAGGTGCTTTCCGCGGACGACTTTCCCAAGGTGGACGTCGACGTCAACGAAAATTCAATAGTTTTAAATACCGACGAGCTTAAAAAGCTTATTTCGGCAACTTCTTTCTGCTGCGCCGCCGACGATTCGCGCCCCATCTTAAAGGGCTGTCAGATAGTGGTTACGGGCAACGATATCTGCGTGACCGCTCTCGACGGGTTCCGCCTTGCCACCGCAAACGGCAAAGTAATTTCTTCCACGGGCGACGTTGAAATCATCTGCCCCGCAAGAACCCTGAACGAAATAGAAAAGATGCTTCCCGCAGGCGGCGAGACCGAACTCAAATTGAAGAGGGGAGCTTTGCTTGTCTGCGTCGACGACACGGTTTTGACGTCCAGCCTCTATAACGGCGACTTTATCAAAAAGGACAACATCATTCCCAAGTCGTACCTTACGACCGTTACCGTAAACAAGGAAGTTTTAAAAGCTTCCATCGAGCGCGCGGCGATTTTGGTGAGAAACGACAGAAACAGTCTTGTCATTATGGACGTCGGTCAGAACAAGATTGAAATTTCGTCCAATTCCGAGATAGGCAACGTAAACGAGCCGGTCAAGGCCGACGTCGACGGCAAGGATTTGAGAATTGCCATGAATTCCAAATTCATAAGCGACGCCATCAACGCTATATCCGAGGACGAGCTTACGTTGTCGTTCAATAATTCGGTTCAGCCCTTTATTTGTGAAAATAAACAAAACAAAGACGTGTTATATTTAATTTTGCCCGTAAGGACGACCAATAACGCTTGACTTAGCAATAAAAAAAATATTAAAATGATTTAGTTAATAATCAAAAATATTATTTAATACGGAGTTTATATTATGAAAAGAACTTATCAACCCAAGAAAAGACAGAGAAGCAAAGTTCACGGTTTCAGAAAGCGCATGGCTTCGACCGCAGGCAGAAAGGTTTTAAAGAGAAGAAGAAATAAGGGAAGAAAGAAACTCAGCGCCTAAATGCAATACGTAAGGCTCAAAAAAAACGCCGACTTTCAAAGGCTGTTCAAAAAGGGTAAAAAGGTTTATTCCAAATACCTTACCGTAATTTTTACCCCTGCAAGGGACAAGACGGTTATGGGAATAGCTCTTTCGAAAAAACACGGCAAGGCGGTTAAAAGAAACCGTATAAAAAGACTTATCCGCGCGGCTTTTTCAAATAATTTCGATAAACTTTGCGGCGCATATTCGCTTGTGATTTTGCCTAAGGTTTATCCCGAGTACAGCTACGGCGATATGGAAAGAAGTCTTTTGGCGTGTTTTAAGGCAATGGACGGCGCGAAGTGAGCCGTTTGTTTTCGTACGACAGATATGCGGCGTTAAAGCCGTGGCTTTGGTTAAAGATTATCGCTATGCATTCGATAGTTTTTTACCAGAAGCATTTTTCCCGGCATACCTGTCTTTACGAGCCTACCTGTTCGGAATACACGAAAAGGTGCATAAACAACCACGGCTTTATAATAGGGGTGCTTTTGGGCGTTTGGCGCATTTTAAGGTGCAACCCCTTTTCAAAGGGCGGATTTAACCCCGCTCCGGAAAATCATTTCAAGGTAAGATGGGTTTTATAAACCCTGAAATTTCGGTTAATGTATAATTTATTGGCAGACAGCGGTACTCTGGGCTACGGCATCAGGGCAATAGGCGACATCGGTCTGAACTGGATAGGTCAGCTGATACGCATACTTATCGACGGTATTGGCATAGTCGGCGTGGGCATAATCGTATTTACGCTCATTTTAAAGACTATCGTTTTACCGCTCGATATCTATTCGCGTATAAAGGGCAAAAAGCAAGCGCTCATTATGGAGCGTATGCGCCCCCAGATGGAAAAACTGCAAAAGCAGTACGCCAACGACAAGAATATGTACCAGCAGAAGGTAATGGAGCTGCAAAAAAAGAGCGGCTATTCCGTGTTCGGCGCGTGCCTGCCCACGATTGTTTCGCTTGTCATATTCATTATAGTTTTCCAGGCGTTTTCAACCTATTCGCAGTACGCCAATTTAAGAAACTATAACGAAATGGTCAAAGTGTACAACGGCGTCGTGCAGTCGTACGTTATTCCCGAAGGCACGGACGAGAACAATATCCCCGAAACCGTTTTCCTGTATGAGCAAAAGGACGAAGACGGGCATGTGGATTACAGGGTCAATTACGCCGCTTTTGCAAAACATTACAATTCCGTAATGAAAAACAACGAAAGCTACGGTACAACCGATAAGAGCGAGCAGGAAGTATTCTTGTTCCTTGCAAACGATTACAAGTCGGTGCACACGGGTTACGACGGCGCGTTCGACGTCAGCCTTGTAAATTACACGGGCGGCGGCACCGAGCTTACCGACACCGCGGTTTCCATAAGAAACACGCTTGTAAGCTATTATCTCGAAGCGCCCGCCGCGCAGGAAGTTAAAAAATTCTACGAAAACGGCAACAACAACAGCTTTTTATGGGTAGGCAACCTCTGGTACCCCGACAGTACCTTAAATAAGGAAATGCCCGTCTTTTCAAAGTTCAAGTCGACCGTAACCAAGGCGTCAATCGGCGACGACTACGCCGAGAGCTACAACAAGGTAACGGCGGCTCTGGGCGCTCAGAAGAGCAAGTATAACGGCTATTTCGTCCTGATAATTCTGTCGATTGGTCTTATGCTGTTGCAGCAGTGGATTTCCATGCGCGCAAACAAGTCGGTCAACGAGCTTTCCACGGTAGACGGCTCGGGCGCAAAGACCAACAAGTGGATGATGATTATGATGCCCGTAATCTACGGTATATTCTCATTCTTTTACAGCGCGTCGTTCTCGCTGTACATGATAACAAATACCGTATTCAGTATAGTAACTATGCTCATTATCAATAAGTGCGTAGACGTTTGGTTTAAAAAGAAGGAAGAGAAGGGCGAGCTTGACGCATACCTTTCCAAGAAGCAGAAAAAGGTAAGAAACAGCGGCGTCAAGAGCAGAAACGTAAAAAAAGTAAGATAATTTCAGGAGCACGAGATGGACGAAAAGAACGTTTACAGCGGCAAGACCGTTGAAGAGGCAATACAAATCGGTTTGGCAACGCTGCAAGCGACCGAGGAGCAGGTCGACATAACCGTACTCGACGAGGGCAAAAAGAAGCTTATCGGCGGCGTTAAGGCGCGCGTAAAAATAGTTAAAAAGGTTTCCGACGGCGTAAGGGCGGTTGAATTTATCGACGGACTTATGGAAATTTTAAAGCTCAACGCGGTAACCGAGCTTGTTTCCGACGGCGAAAAGGTGGAAATCAACATCACCTCTACCGAGACCAACCACATCATAGGTCACCACGGCGAGGTTTTAGACGCCATTCAGACTATGGCGAGCGCGGTTGCCAATATCGGCAGGGACGAGTACAAGCGCGTGGTTGTCGACTGCGAAAATTACAGGGCGAGCAGAGAAAAAACCCTTACAGAGCTTGCCGCAAGACTTGCGAAAAAGGCGGTTGAAAGACAGCGCAGAGTGACGTTAGAGCCCATGAACCCCTACGAAAGGCGGGTAATTCATTCGGCGCTTGCGGAGAGCGAGGAAGTTAAAACCGTGTCCAGCGGCAAGGAACCCGCGAGGTTTGTCGTGATTATTCCCAACAACGAAAAGCCGTACGACGGCAAGAGGGAACGCTCTTTCGGCGACAGAGAGCGCCGCGACAGAGGCAGGGGCGGACGCGACCGCGGCGACAGGAAACCGCGTGAAAGGCGCGAAGGCGGCGCACCCCGTTCGGGCGGCGCAGGCAAGGGCAAGCGCGAAATCCACTTCGGCACTTTTTTGGGAAATAGTGGCAACAACGGTGGCGAGGAATAAATAGCAAAACTTAAAAGTGCGGCGTAGAGCCGCACTATTTTTGTGCTTTTCGTGCAAAATTAACTAAAATTGAACAAATTTCACAAAAATTCGACCTAAAACGCTTGCTAAAAATTTTGTTTCTGTTATAATTTAAATTAAGGAGATAAAACTATGACTATTACAGAAGCCGTAGCATTCAGACTGGGCGGAATACTCAAAGAGCGCGGAATGAAAAAGAAGACGTTGGGCAAGCTTCCCGGTGTCAAAGCGCAGAGCATAAGCAATATTTTCAGAAGCAAGAGTGTGGCGGGCATCAGCATGACTACGCTGTACCGCATTTGCCGCGCGCTGGATATAACTATGTCGGAATTTTTAAACGACCCCGTGTTCGACAATATCGAACTCCCCGAATAGTAAACTAAATAAAAAAGAGTTCTGCATTTCGCAGAACTCTTTTTTTATTTTCAAATTTAAGCCTTGCAGTTATTTTTCAGAGTTTCGAGGCAGTCGGTGAGCTCGGCAGGGATACGGTCCTTAATGGTGCCGTTGTAGTAGCCCTCGATTTCCTCGGCTTCCTTAGCCCACTTGGCTTTGTCGACCGCAAGAATTTCTTTAAGCTCTTCCAAGCCGAACTTCTTGCCTTCGCAGATTTCGTAGTCGAGGTCGGTCA
>CAZRJY010000032.1:0-9883 GCA_964600525.1 uncultured Clostridia bacterium | reverse complement strand
CATAACTTCTTCATAATCTTTTTCAGGAATCCAAGTTGTTCCTAATCTTACACTAATTTCACTAGCATTTAACTCTTTAGGTTTTGCTTCATATAAATATTTCAAATTTATATCATAGATAGGATTAGTCTGGTTTGCTAATTCTGCCTCTTTAATTTTTTCTCTAATGTTACCACTTAAGTATTCATCTGCAGTAACATATTTATCTTCATTTGGTATTTTAAAAATAATGCCCTCTAAATCTTTAACTATTTCTTCTTTGGTTTTATGAATTAAATCACACATATAATCTAAATCAACTTTTGCTTTTTCTCCTAAAGATACAATTAAAGCATCATTAGAATTTTCAATTTTCTTTGCTTGTTTATGTGCTTTTATAGTCCTTTTTGAGAACATATCAGCTTTCCTTAATAGATTACCATTTTCATCTAAAATTTCTAAAGAACATAGTAAATAGTAACTATTGTCCCCATTAAATGCTGAAGCATTAGCTCTACTATTAATTAATCCATACTTTTTAATAAAGTTATCATACAATTCATTTAATTTTGCTTGTTGTTTTTCTATATCTTCATCAGGAAAATCTTCTAACTGTAAATTGATAAGCTCTCTAGTACAATTTCTAATTTCAATTAAACCCTTTACTCTATTTTCTGTGGTAAGTGGCAATTCTTGAGGATACATTCTACTATTCTCTCTATAATAGATTTTGTCATCAACTATTGTGTATGAGAAGTTTTTAACATTTAGATCTGCTTCGATAGATAAATCCTCTTCCTCTAACTCCTCTAATTGATAATCTTTTATCTCGGCATGAATATTAGAAATAGCATTTTCTAGTAATTCACTTAAATTTTCATTTTCATAAGGTAAACAGGCAGGTACAAATCCTCCAAATTGAGAAGAAATCATTTCCATTTTTCCTAGAATCATATTTTGATTATCTACAAAATATTTATTCATAGTTATCCCATCTTCACTATTATCAAGATGTACCCATTCAGGCATTATATCAGTTATTGAATCTCTTTTTTGTAAAAAGATTATATCTGTTGTTACTGTAGTACCTGCTGCATCTTTAAATACATTATTAGGTAATCTTATTGCTCCTAGAAGATTAGCTCTACTAGCAATATACTTTCTAACATTTTCGCTTTCCTTATCCATTGTTCCCTGCGAAGTTATGAAAGCAATTACTCCACCTGGTCTAACTTTATCAATCGTTTTTGCAAAGAAATAATCGTGAATTACAAAGTGATTTTTATCGTATTTTTTATCTAATACTGAAAAATCTCCAAAAGGTACATTACCTACGGCAACATCAAAAAAAGAATCTGAATAGTCTACCTCTTCAAATCCTTTTATTGCAATAGATGATTTTTGATATAACTGTCTAGCAATTTTACCACTTATATCATCTTTTTCTACACCATATATTTTTAAATTATCATTATTAGGAAGCATTCCTATAAAATTACCTGTACCACAACTAGGCTCTAAAATATTTCCCTTTTCAAGTCCCATGTTTTCAAGTGCCTTATATATAGACTTAATAACTATTGGTGGAGTATAAAAGGCAGTTAATGTTGAATCCATTGCTTTTTCAAACTCATCATCAGTTAATAATTCTTTTAGCTCATTATATTCCTTTTGCCAATCTCCATCCTTTTGAAAAGCTTTTGATAATCCACCCCATCCAACATATTTGGCTAGTGTTTCTTGTTCTTCTGGAGTAGCATACCTATCTTCTTGTTCACACTTTTTAATTACTTTAATTGCTTCTATATTATTCTTATATCTTTCTTTTGGAGTGCCTGCACCTAAATAATCATCTGTAATCTTATAATTTATTCTTTGTTCATAAGGTACTTCTGGGTGCAGTACATAATTGATTATTCTATTTTTAGGTTTCTTCTCTACTTTAGGAATAATAATTTTTGGATTGTCGATAACTTCTATGTTATCAACATCATTTATACTAGATAAAACTTCATCTCTACCAACACTCAAATCAATTTGTTTTTCATCAAATTTATTATAAAAAACATATAAAACATCTGGTGTTATATTAATTGAAAAATCACTATCTTTACTCAAATATTTTAAGAAAGCATTTGTTTCTACACTTTCTCTTAATATTATTTCATCAGTTTTATCTGTGTTAAAACAAGTAAAAGAATTTTCGCTATCACTATAATTAGTACATTTAGAGCTTTTTATAGGTATAGTTAGATTTCTTTTATTAGACTTAATATGTTCCCATACTTTTAATTCTATATCTTCAGCATAGAAAGTCCCTTTATATTTTGTATCCAATTTATTTAACTCATCAACAATTCGATCAGCTAATTCCTGTTCTCTAGTAGCAAATAATGTTAATTGGTCAACACTTTGTTTAGAAGTTATTGATTTTTCTTTTTCAGTAGGTATAATTAAACTTTCTTTTATATCAGAATTTGTTTCTTCCAACTCTACTGTATTTTCATATTTTTTACGATATTCTTTTAATCTTTCTAAATCTTTATCATCAATTAAATCTACTGTACCATCTTCATTATAATTAAATAAATCTTCAAACAAAAAATTATAAAATTCTTTTCCATACCACATATTTTCATCATCTATAGCAACCAAGTTACTATTTTCATCAAAATTAAGAACTATATCATCAATCTTGTGTAGATGTAAAATATGGTCAATTAAATCTATCTCATCATTATATTCGCCATAATAGTTTTCTTGCTCTCTACTAAAGTTGTAATTAAATATTTCTTCTAGTTTATCTAATATTTCTTTATCCGATAAGTTCTTACTAAACCATGGTGCTTCTTCAAAAGTATTTTCCCAACTTTCATCACTTAATTTAGTTCCAATTTCAACAGATATTTTCCCTTTGTTAGAATGAAGTTCAACACAATTAGTATCATTCATCACTCTAGCAACTGTATAACTTTCATTATCATCAATTTCTTCAATTTTAGTAATTGTTTCAAAATCTAATCCATCTTTTTCATAATCAACTAACAAGTGATTATTCTCTTCATAATTACTTAAAAAGTTTTCAAATTCTACAACACTTAATGTTCTATTTCCTAGTGGAGAAGCAGGATGATATAGAAAAACCTCAAAATTTTCTAAACTTTGAATAATATATTCTTCATTTTCTATAAAGACATGGTCGCCAAGTCTATATAAATACTTTTTATCATTTGAAAAAAGAATACCATTGCTAGTATTCTCGGTTTGCTCTAATTGTAGATTAACTCCATCTTCACTATTTCTTCGGCTTGATTCTTGATATTGTTCATTAAACCTACCCACTTCATTTGATTGGTTGCTTTCAATTCCTCTGTGATATTCTCTTTCACTTTCAGCTCGTTCATTATAGTTTCTATCCTCATTTGAGATGTTTCCTCTATTTCTTTCAAGTGAGTCATTAATGTACCTTTCATTTTCATTGCTTCGTAAGTCCCCTTCTTGTTGTCCCTCAAGAATTCTAACCTCATCATTCCGTATTTGCCTATCTGTAGTTGTTCCTCTGATGTTACTAAATTCGGTAGAAGATATTTCCCTTCTTTCTTGTAAGTCATGTTCATAATTATCGCTCCTTTCAGCAATATTTGCTTTTGTATTATCATCATAAGCTAAATTAACTTTTTTATCAAATGTACGAATTTTATCTATTTCAGCAATTCGTATATTTTTTAATGATACATATATTTCTTTTAAGCCAAGTTCGGATATTGAACTTACTGCCGCACCTAACCTTGCCATACTATCTATATCTTGAAATATAGGTATTTGTAAAAAGTCAGTATATTGAAAATACGGATCTGGATTTATACCACTTCTGTTAATTACCATATAAGCAATACTGTTTTTTAATAATTCTTTATAATTTTTTTCGATTACATCATTATCAATATTCTGTAATCTAGTATTTGTCTTGTTATCAAGTAGGTCATTGAAATAATCAAAGTAATTATCTTCAGTTAAGTTTATTGCTACTGATTTAATAGCCTCTACAAAATTTTCTTTATTAGATAACTCTCCAAATTTGTTTTCCAATGATTCTATTACTTGTTCTTCATAAACTTTTGGTACTTTCCATACATTTAGTTTTTTGCCATTTCTACCATAGATACTATGAGTATCATTAACTCCCCAAACATACCTTATTCCTAATCTATTGCCATAATCTGCTAAAAGTCCAATACCTGGAATACCACCATTTACATATCTTTTATAAGTATTATTCCAAGTATCAATATCAGCACAAGAAACTGCTTCAGGTCTTTGAGCATATATCAATAATTGTTCACTAAAACTATTTGTATAATTCATAGAAGCAGTTTTTAAAAATGATTGCCAATGATTAGAGTCTTGTGATACTTTGGCAATTGTTTCTTTAAATAATTCATTAGCCAATTTTACTGTTGTAGCCATACTTCACCTGCCCTTCTAGACAATTTTTTTACTTACTTTCACGATTATTAATTAAAATAGCAAATGAATTTTCTACTGTTTCATTTTTATCAGCTCGTAATAATAATTGCCAAATCATGTCGCTAGCTTCATTTGGAAAGAATCTTACATCGACAAATTCAACATCTTCTTCGTTAGTTCTAGGAACACTATAATGTAAGAGTTTTTCTTTTAATTTACTAGCAATAGCTGAAAAATTTTCAGAATCCACTTCTAGCTTAATATTGTAATCTAATATACTAATTAATTGATTAAATAACTCTTTATCTAATGTCAGCTTCACAGATGGCATTCTTGTTTGATGTGCCATTACTTTAGTCCTCCTTTCATTATTGTTTTAGGAATAATAATTAAGTTATTTTTTTCAGTTCCGTCCTCATTACTATTTCCTACTACTTGACCAATAATTTCTACAAAATTACCTTTTCTTAAATTTGAATATTGATTTTTATCTAATCCGAATAATGTAAATGAAAAGTAATTATATTGTTGAATATAATTTCCTTCATCATATACTTTTAGATTAAGAGGCACTGCTATTAAAACATCTAAAAATAATTCATTCTTTTTTTGCTTTTCTTTTTTTATAACTTTACCTGCTATTTTTATAGTATTCATTATCTTTCTATACCCCTATCTTTATTTTTCTCATTCATTTCAGTTATGACATTACTACTTTTAATTTCTACATCATCTCTATTAGTCAATTTTTCTTTAATATCTCTTACTGTAATACTATCAATAGTATCATTTAAAATTCTTTGAGCCTCTTCTTTATTGTCGGCAATAACTGTAACACTCATATTGCCCATTAATTTAACATTAAAATCAAACATTTTTCTTTTCCTCCATTTCTTCATTACAATTTAAAAAAGCAATTATTCTTTTACTTTTAATTGCCTTTTTTAATTCCAAAATTATTGTTATATCAGTTGATGATATATCTGGTATTTTTTCTAAATCATCTAACCCTATGGCAAGAATGCTTTTTTCATCATTAAACCCTGCCTTAAATATTTTTTCAAGTAATTTAGTTATTTGTGAATAATTATATTTAGCCATTATACTCGCTCCTTTCAACTAATTCACTAATTATAATAATTTGCTTATTTGTATTGTGTTTACAGGTTACAAGAGTTAAAGTATTTTTTTCTTTATTTCTAACTATATTAGCTGTACCTGTTTTTTCAATTTCGTAAATATTAACAATTCTATACTTGTATTCAAATCCACCATAGATAATACTTATTGAATCATCTTTCTCTAACTTATTAGCATTTTTCAAATAAGCATATCTACCTGTACCCGAATGTCCTGCTAATATAAAATTACCATTTTCTTTATCTGGATAATCTGCTTCATTTAGTATTTGAATATTTCTATTAACATAATTACAAGAACTACCTTTAGAACATAAGCCTTTTTCAAGACTTAATTTTGGTATTTTTATTACTGCAACATAATTAACTTTTTTATCTTTTGATTCATTTTGCTTGTGTTGTGATTCTTCCTCTTTGATTTCTTCAACCATATTAGTATTTATCTTTTCTTGTTCTTTATAAAATTCTTCAATTTTAAAATCTTCCTCTTTATCCAAAAAATAATTATATATATGATTGCCACATACAATACAAACACCAAATAAGATAAATAAAGAGCCAACAACTGTTAGCCCTTTATTACAATTTTTCTTATTTTCTTTTTTTCTTATCATAAACGATAACTCCTATTCCTATAATCATTAACACAGATCCTGCTATACTTATAATTAATTGTGAATAATCACTATTATCTGTATCTGGTACTGGTGCTAATTCATTAAACATAGTACATTTAACAACTTTGCCATCCTCAAGTATTTCAAAATACATTCTTTCAGTATTTAAAATGTAATCTGGAGAGGCAGTTTCTTTTTCGACAATAAAATATTTTCCATATCTTAATTCGTCTATTACTATTTTTCCCAATTCATCAGTTCTACCAGAAAAAATAGGATTTTCTTCATCATTTACAGAATAAATCTCAATAAGAGTATTAGGTATAGGCTTACCTGTTGAAAAATCTAGCTTAGTAAAATCTAATTTCCCAGTAATAGGTTTATTAGTCATCTCTGCCTTAACTATTTCATTATACTCTTTTACTTCAAAATATACTTTTTCTTCAGTTAAAACATAACCTGTTGCAGGCTCAGTTTCAATGATATAGTATTTACCGATTTTTAATGTATCAATTACAATTTTCCCATTTTCATCAGTTACGCCTGAATAAACTAATTCATCATTTTCAGTATATATTTCTATCTTAGTATTTGGAATCACATCTCCACTTACTAAATCAGTTTTCGTAAATTCTAATGTACTAGGAAGTCCTTCATTGGTCATTGTAGTTTTTACAATTTCTCCATTTTCAAGTATTTCAAAATACATTTTTTCTTCGTTTAATATATAATTTTTAGGAGCTTCTTTTTCCAATATATAGTATCTGCCATATCTTAATTCGTCTATTACAATTTTACCTTTTTTATCTGTTATTCCTGAATAGATTAATTCATCATTTTCAGTATATATTTCTATCTTAGTATTTGGTAACGGTTTGCTTGTTGAAAAATCTACTTTTGTGAAATCTAATTTCCCAGTAATAGGTTTATTAGTCATCTCTGCTTTTGCAATTTCGCCATCCTCAAGTATTTCAAAATATACTTTTTCTTCAGTTAAAACATAACCTGTTGCAGGCTCAGTTTCAATGATATAGTATTTACCGATTTTTAAATCTTCAATAACTATTTTTCCTTTTTCATCAGTTATTCCTGAATAGATTAATTTATTTTTTTCAGTATATATTTCTATCTTAGTATTTGGAATCACATCTCCTGTTACTAGATCAGTTTTAGTAAATTCCAATGTTCCTTTTTTCAAGATGTTTGTAATCTTAATTGTTTCATAAATAATTGGTGTTTTATTATCCTTTTCTTGTAACTCAACATGGTGTATAGTTTCATCTAAAAGATATTCAGGATTTGTTGATATTTCTACAACATAGTATTTTCCTAAAGGTAACTTTTTACTAATAGCATAACCTGCTTCATTTGTTGTTACCGTTTCAATTAACTTATCTTTTTCATAATAGATAGTATTACCATCAGAAGTCTTAATATCTTCTTCAGCATATATATTATAAACGATTCCTTTTAATGACTTTCTATTATTGTAATTAAAAGTTGCATTATCAATGGTAAATGTTTCGCCATCTTTATATATTTCAATTCGAGCTTTAATAGGATTATTATCAAAATAGAATGTTATAACTGCTCCATAAGTCGTGTAATTATAATGAGAGTTTTCTCCAATAGTGAAATTCATGCCATCTTCATCAAGTAAATACCCTACTGGCGAAGAAATTTCAACTAATTTATAATTACCTGCTTCTAATTTCAAATAAGTTATAAATCTACCATCATTATCTGTTTTAAACTCGCTATAAACTTTACCACCTACATATTGAGATACATACTCATTTGTATCTGTGTTTAATATTTTAAATGTTGTGTCTGCTATTGCAATTACTTTTCCTGTTTCCTTATCTCTTTTAAATAATTGTAAATATGCAGATAATTTGTTATTTAATACATTGTAATACTGTTCTTTTTCGCTATTCTCATCTACTGTAATGAAAAAATCATATATCTTTTCAAACCCTGTATTTGTATTAACTTGATGAAACTTCCAAACCCCATAAGGTATCTTGATAGTTGCATATCCGTTCTTATCTGTTGTAATAGTATCATAAAGTGTTCCATTTGGATAGTAGATTTCAAATTGGATTCCAGATTCAGCATTTAAAAATGTCGTATTTCCATCAACATAATCATATTGTTTTAATATGCTTATCCAATTCTCTATAACTTTTTCACTTGATATTATATCTTGTAAACTCCCATCTGTTTTTATTGCATAACTATATACTGTAGGATCTAGTGTATAACCTTTTGGTGCTTCAATTTCTTTAATTTTATAATCATCATAAGGTAAATTTTTTGATATTGCTTTAAAATTTTCTCCAATTATCAAAGTATCGACAAGCTCATCCTTAGAATTATAGACACCATATTTTGCACCTATAAGTAAAGCCTGTCCACTTGCAACAAAATTCATATTATCTTTATCTTTTTTTAATACCTGGAATTTACCTTTAATAACTTGTTCATACACTATTTGTTCCATAGTTTCATTTTTTCTAATCTCAATAGTATAAGTTGATGAATCTAACTTGTACCCTTTTGATGAAGATTTTTCTCTAATAGTATAATTGTCATAAGGCAAGTATTTAGTTTCAGCACTACAGTCATCTCCAATAGTGATAGTATCAACTACAACATTTTGGGAATTTAATACCTCATAGACTGCACCCTTTAAGCTAGCCTTTCCCTGTGAAATACATTTTTTAGTATCACTATCATATTTGTATAATTTAACTTTACCTTTTATGACTTGCTCTTTAACAGTTACATCAAGAATATCACTAGAAGTAATTTTAGCATTATAAACTGTTGTATCAAGAGTATAACCAGTAGATGGGCTTACCTCTTGAATAGTATAATCTCCTAAAGGTAAATAATCTGTTGTAGCAGTATAATCAGAACCAATTGTAAGTGTTGATACAACTTGACCATTACTATCTTTAACATTATACTTTGCTCCTACTAGAGAAGCCATTCCTTGAGCAGTAGTGCTATTGTTTTCTACATCAACCTTTTTAATTCTTATTTTGCCACCAACAACATTTGTTGTAAATTTAACCCTAATCGGATCAATACTACCTGTCTCAATAACATATTGACTATCTACTGCATAGTATAGCTTAATTGGTTCACTATATCTATTACCATCATTAACCAAATCAAAAGATAAATCTCCTGTTGATGTTGCAGTTATAGTTAAGTTATTTCCGTTTTTAGTTACAGTTCCTCCTGTTACATTATCAACACGATAACTATTACTTAATACTTCATTTACATCTTGAATAGTTATAGAACTACCCATAGTCATTTCACTAGGAATATCTGTAAACTTTGGGATAACATTATGCTTTGCTACTAATGCTTCAATTTCAGCCATTTCATTTGCTAATATAGAGTCATCTCTAGCTCCGTTTAAAGTTTTTGTAAAATAACTCTCTTGAGTACGGTCAGCAGTATTCCAAATTAACATTTGTGTTGCTAAATAATATTCTTGAGTGTTATGACCAGGATAATTATAACCATAATATGCTAATCTTGAAAGCCTAGTCCAATCTTCTCTACTTAAATTAGTGTTAAAATAGGACTAAATCAGAAACACCCTACAACAAGGGGTGCGCTGGTTTAGTCCTGTTTTTATTCTATAAACATAGAGGGAGGCCA
>CAZRJY010000031.1:0-10187 GCA_964600525.1 uncultured Clostridia bacterium | reverse complement strand
TAAAATTAACGCGGCGCCGCTTTAAATATGAAGTAATTGTCAGCTTTACAGGTAAATATTGTAGAAATTGCATAAAAATAGTGAAATTTATTGCACTACGAGGTTTGAAAACCGGGCACTATGTGATATAATTAAAGCAGTCGGGAGGCAAAGATGCAGGTAATTGACTGGATTGCCATAGGCGTAGTGCTTGTTTCGGTATTGTTCGGCGCACTGTTCGGCTTTGGCAAATTGCTCAAATTTTTCACGGGCGGAATAATCGGCATAGTGATTTCTGTCGTCGTAACGTATTTCTGTTTCGGCGTAGTTTCAAGCTGGACTTTCGTGCGCGATTTAATGGCAAAGCTTATCGAGGCAATGCAGAACGCAAACAACTCGATAGTCGATTTCCTGATAAAAATAGGCATAGAAAAAATAATTCTTGCCGTCGGAATTTTCATTGTAGTACAGATTATAAGAATAATCATAGTTTCGATAATAAAGAGTATCGTTGAGATAGACAACCCCGGAGTAAAGGTAGTAAACAGACTTTTCGGCATAATATTTATGCTTGCGTTTACGTGTATGATATGTTTGCTTGTCTTCCACGTAATACAGCTTGTCGGCGGCGAAACGCTGACAAACGTAAGGACGAGCATAAACGGCAGCCTGTTTAAGATTGACTGGGTATTCGACCATAATCCGTTAGTCTGGATAATCAAGAGGGTAACGGCTTCTTAAAAGTAAATTTAATAAAAATCGATTGCGGCAGACAACATTGCGTTGTCTGCCGCATATACTTTTATATGGAATTTTTGTTCAGTCAGTTAAAAAAAATGGACGTCGTTTCCGTTACGGACGGCAAAAACTTAGGGCGCGTATGCGATATGGCGTTCTATTTCCCCGAGGGCAAAATCAAAGGTTTTTACGTTACGGGCTGTAAAGGCTTTAAATTTACCAAGTCCGACGTGTTCATACCGGTTTGCGACGTGGTAAAAATCGGCGAGGACGTAGTGCTTGTCAAGATGGGCCAGGGCAAGCCGCCAAAGGGAGATTGTCCGCCGCCTTGTCCGCCGCAGCAGCACTGTCCGCCTAACGGCAGACCGCCGTATCCGCCGCAGTTCCCTCCGCAGTTTCCGCCGCAGCCCGACCCGCGCAGAAATTTCGACGATTACGAGTAAAAAGCGGTAAAATCACTTTTTGTGGCGCTTCTTTTTTGCGCCTTTGGCATTCTCTGCTTTGGCGAGCAAAATTGCCTTCATTATAACGCTGCCGACGAGCGAGGCCATGCCCGAAAGAACGAAAACGATATCAAAACCGTCTAATTTCAGCGCCGATAAAACAACGCCGCAAACGATTAACGCAAACGACAGCAAAACCCACGCAAGGTTGATTACCGTCAGCCATTGCATTTTGCGCGGCAGGTCTTTGAACTTTCCGTCAAACTCGGGAAATTCCTGCACGACGACCGCGCGTCCGTTAAGTTGCCGTATTCCGACCCCGTTTCGGCGGGTTAAAAACTCGAACTGCTTTTCGTCGTAGTAATACCGCGTAACATA
This sequence comes from uncultured Clostridia bacterium, assembly GCA_964600525.1. GTDB lineage: Bacteria > Bacillota > Clostridia > Christensenellales > Borkfalkiaceae > Coproplasma. The sequence continues at coordinate 8,649 of CAZRJY010000031.1, read as the reverse complement.
AGTTTTTTCCTCGCCGTCTTGTTCGAATTTCAGCGTGAGGGAATAATAAGTCTTCGAGCCGCTCGTCAATCTGGTACCGGTTCCTACATGGAGAACGCGCGAGCCGACGATAACGGCAGTCCCGGGTACGCCGCGTTTTAACGTGTGCAAATCGGAAAAGTAGGGGGTAAGCTGTCTGAGAGCGAATATAACGCAGACAAGCCCGATAGCAAAGAACGCGGCGAGAAACACGCCGTAAAAAACGGTAAAGCCGATATCGTTTAACAAGCTTCGGCAAAAGTATGCAAACGCGCCGCCGACCGCAATAAAAATCAAACCCGAGAACAGTAGAAGCCACCATATAAAACGCGTGGAATTTAACGTCCGTTTTATCCGCTTGTAATCTTGTCTGTCGATTTTCATTTTGATTGGCTCAGTAAATTGATTTGCCGTAGCAGTCGGTTGCGACGACGGCGGGGAAATCGACGACTTCGAGCCGCCGCACCGCCTCGGACAAAAGCTCGGGGAAAGCTATAAGCTCGCTCTTTAAAATAGCCTTGCCGTAGGTTGCGCCCGCACCGCCGATTGCGGCGAAGTATACGCCCGTGTTGCGCACAAGCGCCGCGGTAACTTCCGCACTCATTTCGCCCTTTCCAATCATGCCGCCCAGACCGTTGTCAAGCAAAAGAGGGGCGTAAGCGTCCATACGCGCCGAGGTGGTGGGGCCGCAACTGCCGCTTGCATACCCCGGCTTAGCAGGGCACGGACCGGCGTAATAGATGAACGCACCGTCCATATCGAAGGGCAGGGGTTCGCCGCTTTCAAGGAGTTCTTTAAGCCGCTTGTGAGCGCAGTCGCGCGCGGTGTAAATAGTTCCCGAAATAAGCACGCTGTCACCTGCGTGCAGTTTTTTTATCTCGTTTTTATCGATAGGTAAGTTAAGCTTAATCATTTAAATAATTTCCTTCTGACAGCGTACGCAGTGGCACTGAATATTCACGGCAACGGGCAGGCCCGCAATGTGCGTGTAAGCCCATTCGCAGCTAACGCCGAGCGCCGTCGTTTTGCCGTGAAAGCCCTGACAGCCGATATTCAAAGCGTTGATTTTTTCAAGCGCAATCCGCTCGATTTCGGCGATATCCGTGCGCTCGGAGTGCGAGCCGATTTCACGGGTTAACGCCTTTTTCGCAAGGTAGGCGCAGGTGTCGAAACTGCCGCCGATGCCAACGCCCACGTAAACGGGAGGGCAGGGGCGCGAGCCCGCTTTTCTAACCGTTTCCACAATCGCGTCGATTATTCCGTCAACGCCCTGCGCGGGTTTGAGCATATACATAGCGCTCATATTTTCACTGCCGAAGCCCTTGGGTAAAAAGGTGATTTTTATCTGTTCGCCCGCACATATATGCGTATGAATGACCGCGGGAGTGTTGTCGCCCGTGTTATTTCTTGTAATCGGGTCGCATACCGATTTGCGGAAAAATCCGTCGTTATACGCCGCGCGCACCGCGCCGTTCACAGCCTCTTCCAAAGGGGCGCCCGTAAGAAAAACTTCCTGCCCTATATCTAAAAGCACGACCGCCATTCCCGTGTCCTGACAGACGGGAAGTCCGTCCTTTTCGGCAATGCGGTAGTTTTCGATAAGCGTGCCGAGAGCAAACTTAGCCGCGCCCTCGTCCTCGATTTTTTCCGCGCTTTCCAAAGCGGCCTTGCAGTCGGAAGTTAATGATACGCCCGCGCGCAATGCCATCTGATAAATTTTGTCCGCAATTTCCTTGGTATCAATAGTTCTCATACCGCAATTTTAATATATTTTCATTCAAAAGTAAAATAATTTCATTTACTTTATGTCCGCAATAAAGTATAATCTTAGATATGGAAAAGGGACAAGATAAATATAAGCTTTCGATAGGCTCGGCGGCGGGCGGACTGTCGTACACGCTTACGGTGGTTATAAGCCTTATTATAAACATAATAGCTTCGGGAATAATAACGTTAGCCTCGATATCGGGCACCGACGCGGCAAAGTACATTTCGGTACTCATTTCGCCAATATCAATCGCCATTGTTCTCGCACTCGCGCTTGCGGTTGCAAAACAGCCCGTCCGCAAGTTATTACCGTTAAGGACACGCCCCAAATATTTTTTAATCGGCGCGCTTCTCATTTTCGGACTGCTGTTTTCGTTGAGTTCGGTAAACGAATGGCTGATAAAGCTGTTCGAGCTTATGGGCTATAAACGCAGACAGAGTTTTCTTCCCGACTACTCGGGCTGGAAGGTTGTGCCCGTTCTCATTACCTATGCGGTGTTCCCCGCAATCGCCGAGGAGGTGCTGTTCCGCGGCATACTTTTAAACAATACCGAGGAGGGTGCTGGCAGTATCCGCGCAATACTCCTGTCGGGCTTCTGTTTTTCCTTGTACCACGGCTCGGTGGAGCAGACAATCTACCAGTTTATCTGCGGCTGTCTGTTCGCGCTTCTCGCCGTGCGTTCCAAGGCGATAACGCCCACCGTCGTAATACACTTTTTAAACAACGCGCTGATAATAGTGCTGTACTCGGTGGGTGTAATGGACGCGGCGACCGACTCGCTGATTATTTCAAAGACGGCGGAAATAATTTTGACCGTACTGTCGGCGCTCTCGCTCGCCGGTGCGGTGGTGTGGCTTGTGCTCGATAAAAAGCTGCTTAAAATATGCAAGGAAGGCGGAGTTAAACAGTTTTTCATTTTCGGCTCGATTGGCATAGGCGCAATGGCGCTTGTGTGGATAGCGGGGCTTTTCGTATGATTAAAGTCAATATCGTGTGCGTGGGCAAGATTAAAGAGGACTACCTTCGCGCGGCGTGCGCGGAGTATATAAAAAGGCTTTCGCGCTTTTGCAAAACCGAGATTAAAGAAATTGCCGAGGGCAAAAATCTTAAAGAGGAAGCGGCGGCGATTTTAAAGAGCGCAAAGGGCTGTAAAATCGCGCTGTGCGTGGAGGGCGGTCAGCTCACAAGCCCCGCGCTTGCTCAAAAGTTAGGCGCGCTCGTCGATAAGGGCGAGGAAATAACTTTTATAATCGGCTCGTCCTGCGGACTTGACGACAGTGTGAAAAACGCCGCCGACTTAAAACTTTCCTTTTCCAAAATGACTTTTCCGCACCAGCTTATGCGTGTAATTCTGTTGGAACAGGTTTACCGCGCGTTTATGATTAACGCGGGCAGTGAATACCATAAGTAAATAATCATATATTATTATGTGATTTATCGTCAGGTTTCCAATTTTTACAGTACCTACCGCGGCAAAAAGTGCGTAATAGGCTACACGCACCAGAACAGAAATATCTATGCGTTCCACGTCGGCAACGATTACGGAAAGCAGTTTATTGCGGTGTACGCCGTGCACGCGCGCGAGTTTATCACCGCACTTCTCGCCTTGAAGCACATAAAAGAGGGTGTCAAGGGCGGCGGCTGGGTAATACCGCTTTTGAACCCCGACGGCGTTGTTATCTGCGAAACAAAAAAGCGTATGTGGAAAGCCAACGGCAGAGGGGTGGACATAAACTGCAATTTCGACGCCGACTGGGGCACGGGCAGACTGAACACGCGTATGCGCGGGGCTGAAAACTGCATAGGCGACTATCCCTTTTCGGAGTGCGAAAGCTCGGCACTTGCGCGCTTTACCGTGCGGATAAAGCCTGCGGTAACGCTTGCCTTTCACACCAAGGGCGGCGAAATATACTGGGAGTACGGCGGCTCGGGCGACGAGCGCGGCGCGCAGATTTTAGCCGGATACACGGGCTACGAGCCTAAAAAAATTGTCGGAAGCGCGGGCGGCTACAAGGACTGGTGCATTCAGAAACTGGGCATACCTGCATACACAATCGAGTGCGGCTCGGACGATTTATCGCACCCGATAGAGAGGCTGGGGCAGATTAAGGAGTGCTTCGGGCTGTTAAAATATTTTACGGAAAATTATGAAATACGATAAATTTATGAAAAGCGCGTTGAAGTGCGCAGAAAAAGCGCTGTCCGAGGGCGAAGTGCCGATAGGCGCGGTCGTCGTTCTGGACGGAAAAGTAATATCGCGCGGTCACAACCGCCGCACCAAAAGGCAGATAGCAACCGCGCACGCCGAAATCGAGGCGATAGAAAAGGCGTGCAAAAAGCTTAAAAGCTGGCGCATACCCGAGTGCGAGCTGTACGTCACGTTAGAGCCGTGCCCCATGTGTATGGGCGCGGTACTCAATTCGCGCATAAAAAAGGTATATTTCGGCGCGCCCGAGGACAAAGGGCGGTCGCTTACCAAAGAGCTTGCAACGGCGAACCTTTTAAACCACACGGTCGAGGTAGAGGGCGGAGTAATGGAAGAGGAGTGCCGCGAAATTTTGTCGCGATTTTTCTCTCAGATGAGACTGCGCGAAAAAAAGTAAAACTTTTCAACTTAAAGTTACTTTTTAACATTTTAATGTTAATATTTTTAGCGGCGGCTTTCGGTTGACTTATGAGCGTTTACAAAGTAAAATTATATTGTTGATAAAGGTGGGAAAACTTTTATTAAACTAACAAATGAATAGCGGAGGCAAAACCCAATGATTAACCACGGCAACGAAATCAAGATTTTTTCGGGCAATTCCAACCGTCCCTTGGCGGAAGCTATTGCAAAGCACTTAAACACCACGCTCGGCGAGATGGAAGTAACGCACTTTTCCGACGGCGAAATTTACGTGCGTTTCGACGAAACGGTACGCGGCAAGGACGTGTTCCTTATTCAGTCGACGAGCTTCCCCGTAAACAACAACCTTATGGAACTGCTTATAATGATTGACGCCGCAAAGCGTGCAAGCGCAGGCAGAATTACCGCGGTTATCCCTTACTTCGGCTATGCAAGGCAGGACAGAAAGGCGCGCTCGCGCGAGCCTATCACCGCAAAGCTCGTTGCCAACCTTTTGACATCGGCGGGCGCGGACAGAATACTTACTATGGATTTGCACTGCCTGCAAATTCAGGGCTTTTTCGATATTCCCCTGGACAACCTTGTCGGCGGTCCCACGCTGTACAACCACTTCAAACCGAAGGTGGACGAGGACTTCGTAGTCGTTTCCCCCGATATCGGCTCTGTCGGCAGAGCGAGAAAGGTTGCGGCGCGTATGGACGCAAAGATGGCGATTATCGACAAGCGCCGCCCCAAGGCTAACGTTATGGAAGTTATGAATATCATAGGCGACGTAAAAGGTAAGAACTGCCTTATGGTCGACGATATGATAGACACCGCGGGCACGATAGTGCAGGGCGCCAAGGCTTTGAAGGAAGCGGGCGCAAAGGAAATATACGCTTGCTGCTCGCACGGCGTTTTATCGGGACCGGCAATCGAAAGACTTGCCTCCTCGCCGATAACCGAGCTTGCAATGCTGGACACCATAAACATTCCTCAGGAAAAGATGCTTCCCATATTCAAGATGATTTCGACGGCGACCATATTTGCAAACGCAATCGAGAACGTTTATATGGACCGTCCGATGAGCAAGATTTACGACTAAAACTTATTAAAGCCACAGCGCAAGCGCGGTGGCTTTTAATTTAAAGGTGAGCTGATGTTCATAATAGTGGGGCTCGGAAATCCCGAGCAGAAATATAGTAAAACCTTTCATAACATGGGCTATCTTGCCGTGGGCGACGCGGCGAATATGCTGGGCGTAAAGTTCAAGAAAAAGGAGTGCGAGGCGCTTACCGCCGAAGCGCATTTAAACGGCGAAAAGGTGATTTTGGCTCAGCCTTTAACTTATATGAACAACTCGGGCAGAGCGGTAAAACAGCTTTTAGCCAAGTACAAAGCCACCCCTGACGAGCTCGTCATTTTGTACGACGACTACGATATTCCCAAGGGCAAAATACGTATCCGCCCCGACGGCAGTGCGGGCACTCACAACGGAATGCGTTCGGTTATAGCCGAAATCGGCACGGCGAACTTTAAAAGAATACGCATAGGCATTCGCGATAACGAGGTGAATATCCCCATTATAAACTACGTTTTGTCCAACGTGAAAGAGGAGGACTACGAGCTGTTTATATCCGCGTGCAACCGTGCGGCGGAAGCTGCCGTTCAGCTTGCAAAGGGCTTGCCCTGCGAGCGCGTAATGACCGATTACAACGGTTAAAAATTCAATTACCCGCAACATATGCGGCAATTAAAGGATAATGCGGGTGAAAAATTTCTTTACTTTCCAAAACTTAGGGGGCGAATATCCCGCCCTTGAAAACGACCTCCGCCTCGGTGCTCCGACGGCGGTTTTCGGCGTTTCCGACAGCCGCAAATACCTGACGGCAAGCCTTGTGGACCGCCCCGTTTTATATATTGCGGCGGACGCGGTTTCGGCAGGCAGAGCGTACGCGGCGATATCCGTTTTGTCGGGTAAAAAGTGCGCGTACCTTGCCGCAAAGGACGACGTGCTTTTGTACAAAACCGCCGTTTCAAAAGACGCGCTTTTCCGCAGAATAGAGGGGCTTTACAGCCTGATGTCGGGAGCGGAAGTGGTGGTGTGCGAGGTCGAGGCGGCGCTTCAACTCGTGCCCGAAAAAATGCCCGTCATAACCTTAAAGGTGGGGTGCGACTACGACTATTCCAAGCTTCCTTCTATGCTTGTGCAGCTCGGCTACGTCCGCGAATATTCGGTGGAAAGCAAGGGCACTTTCGCCGTGCGCGGCGACATACTCGACATCTATCCCGTGACGGGCGAAAACCCCGTGCGCGTAGACTTTTTCGGCGACACGGTAGAGCGTATCCGCCCCTACGACTTCGTCAGCGGCGAGCGGCTTGCCGACGTTGCGGAAATCACGCTCGCGCCGTCGGTCGACTGCTTTATTTCGCAGGACGAAGTGAAGGTGCTTACCGAGCGGCTCAACCGCGCGTTAAAGGAGTGCAAGAGCGAGAGCGCGTTCAAAAGACTGCACACAATCTGCGAGGAAATTGCAAACAAGCTTTGCTCGGGCGCGCCGTTTGCCGGGCAGGATTTTCTGTTCCCGTTGCTCGGCTGCGCGCGCACCGTATTCGACCTTATGCCGTCCGACACGGCGGTTATATTCGACGAGTGCAAGCCGGTATACGACAGAATGAAAGCGGCTTTAAAGGAGCACGAAGAGCGGTTTAACGAACTGCTTTCGGGCGGCGAGGTGTGCGCGTTTTCAAAGCGCCAGATGCTGAGTGAGGAGCAGTTCATGCAGGGCGTATCGCGCTATTTAAACGTGGCTTTGCAGACCTTTACGACCGACCTCAGATTTTTCCGGCCGCTCAAAACTTATAACCTCAAATCGGTGCCGTCGCCGTCGTATTTAAACAACATACCCATGCTGTGCGACGACGTAAAAAGATGGCTTTCGGGCGGCTATCGCGTGCTTATATACGCGGGCGGCGTACAGCGCTACGAAAAGCTTGTAGAGGTGTTAAACGAGGCATATATAGGGGTCAATCCCGTTCCGTACGAGCTTTCGGCGCTCAAAGACGTGGCAGTTTCCAGCGACAGTCTGGATAAAGGCTTTATAATTCACGAAGCGCGGCTTGCGGTTATAGGCAGCGGCGATATCTTTACAAAGCCCGCGCAAAAGCGAATAAGAAGGCGGCGCGGCGATATGTTTGCCGCACCCGAAATAGGCGACTATGCCGTTCACGAAAAGCACGGCGTGGGCAAAATTACGGGCACTAAAAAGATTGAAACGACGGACGGCATTAAGGAGTACGTTGCAATCGAGTACCGCGGCGGCGACGTTCTGTACGTGCCCGTCGAGCAGATGGATATTCTTTCCAAGTACGTCGGCGACGGCAATCCCGCGCTTTCGAAAATAGGCGGCGCGGAGTTCGAAAGGGTTAAAGAGCGGGTGCGCTCGTCAATCAAAAAGCTCGCGTTCGATTTAAAGCTGCTGTATGCCGAAAGGGGCGAAAAGCGGGGCTACCGCTTCCCCGAGAACGCGGTTATGATGGAGGAGTTCGAGGACGCGTTCACGTTCGAGGAAACGCCCGACCAATTAACCTGCATAGAGGAAATCAAGCAGGATATGTGCTCGGAAAAAGTTATGGACAGACTGCTGTGCGGCGACGTCGGCTACGGCAAGACCGAAGTTGCACTCCGTGCCGTGTATCTGTGCGTCCTCGGCGGCAAGCAGGCGGCACTTATGTGCCCCGGAACCGTTCTTTCCGAACAGCACTTTAATACAGCGCTTGAAAGGTTCAAGGACTTCGGCGTTCGGGTTGAAAAGTTAAACCGTTTTAAAACGCCCAAACAGCAGGAGGAAACTTTAAAGCGGCTTGCAAACGGCGATATAGATTTTATTATCGGCACGCACAGGCTACTTTCGCCCGATGTAAAATTTTACGATTTGGGGCTTTTGGTACTCGATGAAGAGCAACGCTTCGGTGTAGAGCATAAGGAAAAAATAAAGCACGTAAAAAACAACGTGGACTGTCTTACAATGACGGCCACGCCCATACCGCGTACCCTGCATATGTCGCTTGCGGGCATAAGGGATATAAGCACTATAAACACGCCCCCGCAAAACAGACTACCCGTGCAGACGTACGTCGTTAAAGAAAGCGAAACGCTTATCCGCGACGCGTGCATAAGGGAAATTTCACGCGGCGGTCAGGTGTTTATACTCTACAACAGGGTAGAAAGTATTTCCTCATTCGCAGGTCGCATTGC
>CAZRJY010000030.1:0-10568 GCA_964600525.1 uncultured Clostridia bacterium | reverse complement strand
GCACGAACCGCACGTCGGCGCGGTTACCACTCTGCCGCCCGCCGCGTTCTGCTCGCTTGCCGCAAACGCGTACGCGCAGATTATGCGGTTTTCGGCTATCTCGTCCGTTTCGCCTATGTGCTTGCTCTGCCAAAGATATTTCGCCTTGCGCATTACGTGCAAGCCGCCCGGGAGCTCGCCTTCGGCGTTCAGCCCCTCTTTAATGCTAGCCCTCATCTGCGCCCAAACTTCGGTAAGATACTCCTCCATATCGGGCTCGGTTGAAAAGACGTAGTCGGGAAGCCGCATTTCGTTGTCGTTTAAATAGCGCTTGATTTCCTCGAAGCTTTCAAGCTTGTACACGTCGGGATTTTCGGCAACCTTTTCGCCCTCGAAAACTATCCTGCCGCCGCCGACCGAGAGCACCGTGTGGGTTGCAATCTCTCTGCCGTCCTTTAAAACGCTTACGTACATCGTGTTGGGGTGGGGCAGATTTTCGCGCTTGCAGTCGAACACTATTTCGGCGTCGTCACCCAGAACGCGCCTTAAAACCGCGTCGGTGCCGTGCCCCTCGCCCGTGAGCGCAAGCGAACCGCACAGCGTTATCTTAAACTTGCAGCCCGGGTGTATGGCTTTAAGCTTGAACGCCGCCGCCTCCGGTCCCATACTGTGCGAGCTGGAAGGTCCCGCACCTATTCTGTATAATTCTTTTAACGATTCCATATTAAACTACTTTTTCAAAATTATCGAACTTTACAGTCTGCACAACCTCGCTGCCGCCGCGGTTAACGGTAAAAATAACCTCGTCGCCCGACCTTACAGACAGCATTGCGTCGTGGAAATTATGCTCGCGCGTGATATCCAAATCCTCGATAACTTCGGTTCCGCGCATAATTTTTATATGCTTTAAAATATCGCCGCTTTGAAGCTTGCCCGAAGCCGCGCTCAACGACACGCTGGAAACCTTGACCTGCTCGTAAATTTCGGCGTATATTCCGTTAAGCCCCGTGGAAAACATATCGCTGACCTCAACGTTTATGCCGTGCTTTACGCGGTTTACATAGTGCGCTTCCTCGCCCGTCGCCTCGTAATTGTCGCGCATACTCTTAACGACGCGCTTTGTGGAAGCCGCGGTGAGCGCATAGCCGAAGCCCACCTCGTCGTTTTTACCCTTCGCGTTTACAAGCCCTACGATTTCGCCGTCAAGACCGTAAAGTCCGCCGCCCGAGTTGCCCGAGTTGATTGCCGCCGAAGTGCGCATAACCTTGTATTTGTAATTGGACGGGTCCCCGAGGTCGACTTCTATGTTCTCCAAATCCTTGGAAATATAGCCGACGTTGGCGCTCATTCCCTGACTGTTGGCGTTGCCTACCGCAATAACCTTTTCGCCGAGGTAAACCTCCTCGCTTTCCGACCACTCAGCCGCACGCGCCTTGGACTTTTTGACAACCGCGCTGTTGGTAACCTTTAATACCGCAACGTCGTAAGTCTTGCTTGCGGCAATTAGCTGCGCCGATATCGCGTTTTTGCTGTAAACTTCTTTATAATCGCTCTCCGAGCCGTACAGCCAGAGATTGATATTGTCGGCGTATCCGTCGCCGTAGTTGTTTTTTGCCTTTGCCGAGTAAACCACGTGGCAGTTTGTAACAACCGTCATATCGCCCTTTTGCGTGTCGATATCTATGATTACGCCCGAACCGTTGTACGTTGCCGTCTTGTTGCTTTCCATAAAATAGGTCTGCACGGAAACCGACGATAAAAGCGAACGGTTTATAGAAGCCTGTTCGAGCTGCGACGGCGTATACGATAAGTATTCCTTTAAAAATTCGGTAAAGGTCATATCGGGGTTGCCGCTTTCGACCTTCGCCGCCTCGTATATATCATAGATATTCAAATCTTTGCCGCTGATAACGTCACCCTGAGTGAAGGAATTACAGCCGCCGAACAGCGCCGTCACACCCAGCGTAAGCGCAACGCTTACGGCAATTATTATACCTTTAATTCTTTTTCTTGCTTTCATATTCTATTTAAAGTTGCACTCCGTTTTTAATAAGCAGTGCGCGCGCCGTATCCACGCTGTCCACGCCCGTCATATTTTTAACGGGTGCGAACTCGCGCTCCCTTACCACCTCGAAGCCGAGACAGCTGCCCATCATTTTTACTATATCCACTGCAAGCGTTTCAAGCTTGTATGCGTTGGGCTCTTCGGGAATATACTTTTCGCCGTTCACAATGCACGCAACCTTTTTCGCCGCTAAGTGGTACGGAAGTCTTTCAGCGTACACTCCGTCCAGCTTTTCAACGTTGAAAAGATAGTTCAAGGTTACGCCGTAGCAATACACAAGTTCGCCGTCCGCGCCCCTTTCTTTGAGTTTATCCTCGGGCATCTCATAGTATTCGACAATCGCTGGCAGTCCGTTTTCCTTGCACAGCACTCCCACCTTTTCGCCGTCGAACGCCTTTTTGACAACCTTACCCGAGCACGCAAGTCCGCTTGAAAGCGTCGCGCCCAGAAATACGGGGTCGCAAATCTTTTGCAGAACGTTGTCCACTCCGTAGACGTTAAGCCACTCTATGCCTTCCTTTTCAAGAAGCTTTCCGCACTCCGCCTCTTTTAAGGACGAATACCAGCCGCCGTTGCCGTTGGGCGTTAAAACGGGGCGGTACTTTTCCTCTAACAAAATCTTGCCGTCGAACGACACCGCTGGCGCCGTTTTCTGCACGTAGAAATGTATCTTTTTTTCGTCGTAGCCGAAATAATTATTTTCCCTGAAAAATTCTTTGGTCTGATTGTCGTTTAACGTGCTTGTCATTATAAAAAGATGCGGTTCAAAGCCCGCCTTTTCGGCAACGCTTGTAAGGTTTTGCATCTGACACCCGAATATCGAAAGCTTTTTATTAACTCCGATATTAAACGTGCCTTTGGGCGCGTTAAGCCCCAGCCTGGTGCCCTGACCGCCCGCAAGCAGTACCGCCGCCGCTTTGCCCTGCTTTAAAGCCTGTAAACCGACCTTTTCGAATTCGGCGCGGCGCGCCTCGATTTCCGCAAGAGACAGCGTATCCGCCGGCGAAAGCTCGCCTATCGTTTTTTCCTTATGAAACGAAACGCTTTCGAAAGCCGGAAAATCTATCTTTTCTATGCCCGAAAGCAGTTCCCTGCGCTCAGCCTCGTCAAGCTCGCCGTAGTATTCCAAAAGCTGAGTTTGGTCATACTTTTCCAAGAGCTTAATTGCCGCGTTCAAATCCATATCTTATCTCCCAGTTATAACAGTATTAGCCTAATTCGGCATAATGTTACCGTCGGATATTATTATATAATATACGTAAACTTATGTCAAACCCATTTTTGAGCTTACGATATTGACATTTAAAGCGCAAAGTAATATAATTTTACGTGTGATAGGAGGAAAATGTATGTATTGTCCCGTATGCGGGGAAAAGCTTGCCCTCTACGTACACGACCAGGAGGGGCTTGTACCCTTTTGCAAGCACTGCGAACAGTTCCGCTTTCCGCAGTTTGCGACAGCCGTTTCAATGGTCGTAGTCAACAGAGAAAAAAACAAAATTCTGCTTGCCAAACACAAGGGGCAGGACGACTTTATTCTGTTTGCCGGCTACGTCAAAAAGGGCGAAACCGCCGAAAAGACGGTTACCCGCGAGTTCCGCGAGGAAACAAGACTTAACGTTGTCAAATACAAATATATGTCCAGCCGCTACCACGAGCCGCACAATGTTTTGATGCTCAACTTTTTAGTTGTTGCCGAAAACGGCGATATTGTGTTGGACGCAAGCGAGCTTGACGACGCCGTCTGGTTCGATTTGGACGGCGCTTTGCAGGCAATAAGAAAGGACAGCGTTGCGGAAGCGTTTTTGAAAAGCGCGGTTGCCGAACTTAAAAAACAATAAAGAACCGAGGTATAATATGAATTTACTTATAGGTACGGGTGCGATAATCGGCATTGCCGCAGCGGCGGTGCTATTGCTTATCGTCATCATTCTCGTATGCTGGGGCATCGGCGCGAGAAACAATTTCGTAAGACTTAAAAACGGCTGCGAGGAAGCGTTCGCGACCATAGACGTCTACCTTAAAAAGAGGTACGATTTAATCCCCAACCTCGTTGAAACGGTTAAGGGCTACGCAAAGCACGAGAGCGAGACGTTGGAAAGGGTTATTTCCGCCAGAAAGACGGGCATTGCCGCCTCCACTCCCGCGGAAAAGGTTGCCGCCGACGCCGCCATGACGCGCGCCATTGTTGACGTTAAAAGGGTTGCGGAACAATATCCCGACCTTAAAGCCAACGCAAACTTTATGGACCTTTCGAGGCAGCTCGGCGCAATCGAAACCCAGCTTGCCGACCAGAGACGCTACTACAACGGCAGAGTTAAGGCGTTTAACACCGAAAAGGACATTTTCCCCAAGTCGGTAATCGCAGGTATGATGCACCTTGAAAAGCTGCCCTACTTCGAGCTTGACAGCGACGAGGAAAGACAGAACGTTAAAGTTAAATTTTAAGACGTTAATTTACGGGCGGCTGATTTTGCGGCCGCCCTTGCTTTTTATCGAGAGAAATTAATGAAAAAAATCAAAAAACTCCCCCTGCTGCTATTTACAGTTCTGATAATTTTATCCGCAGTAGCCGCGTTGTTTTCACAAGGCGGCACTTCTGTGTACGCCGCGGGCGCCGACAACTTTATATTTAATCATTTTAACGTTACATACGACATACGCGCCGACCGCACTATGGACGTTACCCTCGATTTGGAAGTGAAATACATTGCTTCTGGCATCACGGGTTTTTACCACGATATACCGGTAAACTCGGGCGACAGGGTAAGGCACATTTCCGCAAAGGAAGTTATCGGCGGACGTGAAAGCGCTTTAATCTACGACGTGGAAAGCGAAACAAGTTCGTTTATCACCATGGTTATCGGCGACAACAAGGTCAAAACCGGTCAGACCCGCCGCTATATCCTTCGCTACGAATACGCAATCACCAAGCCCGTAAACAAGAACGCCATTTATCTGAACGCAGTCGGGTTCGGCTCGGAAGCGCCTATGCAGAACGTTTCGGTTACTTTAAACCTTCCCGACGGATTTCTCGGCAGAGACGGCGTAAAGTGCTGGTCGGGTCCGAGGGGCGTTACTGGCTACGAAAAGACCGACTTCGAGGTAAACGGCAACACCGTTACGTATGAAACCGCCTTACTTCACAAGTTTACAGGCGTAACCTTTCAGCTCGATTTCGAGGACGGCGTGCTTTCCACAAAGCCCGACCTTACCCCCTACTGGGTAATAATAGCCGCGTGCGGCGTACTTGCTATTTTATTTGCGGTAAAGTTTTTGCTGTTCAACAAGGACGGACTTACCCCCGTCGTAAATACCGAGGCGCCGAACGATATGGACCCTTTGGTTATGGGCAAGCTAATCGACAACAAGGTCGACAAATCGGACATTACCTCGCTTATTTACTACTGGGCGAACAAGGGATATCTTAAAATAGATTTGAAAGAAAACGACGCGGACGACATCGAGCTTATAAGGATAAGAAAGCGGTTGCCCGACGGTTCGCCGTCGTACCAGAAAAAAATGTACGAAAAACTGTTTGCTGGCGGCGATATGGTTAAGCTTTCCGACCTTACTTATAAATTCTACGCCACTGCGGAAACGGTTACAAAGACTGTCAACGCCGAAAACAGTAAGCTGTACAGCGGCAAAAGTATGGCGTTCGCCGTACTGTTTGCGCTTATCGGCGGACTTATTATAGGACTTACGCCCATTATTATTGTGCTTACTGCAATTTCAAGCAAGCTGCTTTTGATTGCTCCGCTGTTTATGATTGTGCCCGCGTTTATCATATTCGCGCTCACGCAGACGGTGCATTACAACAAGCTTAAATTCAAAAAGAGCAAAACCATACTGCTCTATTCTGGCATTGCTCTTTTAGCCGCGGTTTTCAGCGCATTATACGTTTTACTCCTTCCTTCGTATTATGTGGAAGTTATACCCAAAATTGTTCTGTGCGTTGTGGGCTTTGCCATCGTTATGCTTGCCCCCTGCATAATAAGCCGCACGGAAGCGTACGTTGAAAAGCTCAACCATATCATAGGTTTCCGCGACTATATAATTTACACCGAAAAGGATAAGCTCGAAGCTATGCTGGAACAAAACCCCGAGTTCTACTATCAGGTTTTGCCGTACGCGATAGTTCTGGGCGTTTCGGACATCTGGGAAAACAAGTTTGCTTCCCTCACCGTCGCGCCGCCGGGCTGGACTACGCGCTCGTATTCGGACGGCATTTTCGACCTTATAATTTTCAATTCTCTTATGCACAGCGCGAACAGGCGCATGACGACGGCGTTTATATCCAAGCCCGTGCAAAGCGGTCCTTCGTCGGGAAGCTTTTCGGGAGGCGGCTCGCACGGCGGCAGCTTCGGCGGATTTTCGGGCGGCGGTCACGGAGGCGGCGGTTTCCGCGGCAAATTCTGAGGCGGCGCAAAACGAAAGCCGCGCGGCGAATTCCGCCGCGCGGCTTTAATATTGTATTTTTACTCCTCGCCTCTTACAAGCACCGTAATCTTAGAGGATATACCCTCGGCAAGTTTAAGGGTTACTTCGTAATCGCCCACAAGCTTTATGGGGTTTGCAAGCACGATTTTCTTTTTGTCGATATCGTAGCCCGCGGCTTTCAAGCTGTCGGAAACGTCCTGCGCGG
This sequence comes from uncultured Clostridia bacterium, assembly GCA_964600525.1. GTDB lineage: Bacteria > Bacillota > Clostridia > Christensenellales > Borkfalkiaceae > Coproplasma. The sequence goes on along the minus strand of CAZRJY010000030.1, from coordinate 3,876 downwards.
TTACCGAACCGAACACCTTGCCGTTTGCCCCTACCTTGATATTGACGGTGAATTTTTTGTCCTTAATTTCCTCGGACAGCGCCTTCATCGCTTTAAGCTCCTCGCGCTTGTGGTATTCGTCCGCGCTCTTGCGCTGGTTGAGCTCGTTGATTTTATTCGAGGTCGCCGCCTCGGCAAGTCCCTTTTTAATTAAAAAGTTGCGGGCGTATCCCTCGTTCACGTCAAGCAAATCGCCCTTTTTGCCCTGTCCCTTTACGTCCTGTAACAGTATAATCTTCATAGTTGTCTCCTTTTCATATATTTTACTATTCCGCGCCCCTTTTGTCAATAGCCGCGTATAATTTACAAGCTCTGTGCGCACAATAACTTTACGGAGGTAATCACATGGAAACCATTAATTTCGGCATTGCTTGCGACGTTTCGAATTGCAAGTATAACCATAACGGCTGCAACTGCACGCTTGACAAGATACACGTTGGTTGCACTTGCGATGATAAACATTGCACTTGCTGCGAAAGTTTCTCCGATAAGGTTTAAACTTAAAAACAAATGCGGCGCAGACTTTTTCAAGTCTGCGCCGCATTTACCTTTTAACCTTAATTTTTAAACCATTTTCTGAGCGGCAGTCCGCTAAACGCCGAGCCCATAGGGTTGCACGAATAAATGCCGTCGCCGAGGTGCGCGTTAGCCGTGTACACGTTGAATTTCGCCATAAACGACAAATCGTGCAGAGTGTAAGCTATTCCGCCGAACACCAGCATAAGCATTACGACAACCGCGCACATTACAACCGCGCCCAGAACGCCGTCCACCGCTTTAAAGACCTTGCTTTCGCGGAATTTTTCCGCAATTTTAGGCAGGAATACCGCTATAACAATTACTACAATAAGCGACAGCGCAAATATAATTGCCGCTATTATAGCCCTTGCAACGGCGTCCGCCGCGCCTCCGAGCGTGCCTGCAAGTCCCGACAGCATTCCCCTTTTAAGCGCGTCCACCGCGCCTTTGCACGCCTCGCTCGAAGCTATCGACCATGCCGCCGCCGCAAAGCCCGCAACAAGCCCCAGCACAACAACCGTGCATATAGCCGAACTTATTCCGCCCTTATATCCTACTCTTATGCTGATAGCCAGCGCGCAGACAAGCGGTAAATCGAGTGCGAGGTCGGTGCCGAGCCCCTCCCAGCTTGCCGACGAAAGAGGTCCCGAGAACGCGCTTCTCAAAGCGCCTATGCCCGACAAATCGACGAACAGCATAAAGAACAATATCACCGTTCCCACTCCGCAGATTGCGTTCACTCCGCCGCTTACAGCGCCCGAAATTCTGTCTACAACACCCCAGCCGCCCGCGGAATTTTTTATTTTCTTTAACCTTTTCAGAAGTAATTTATACTCGCGCTTGTCACCGTTGTCCACGGCGTTTAAAATAAGCTCTTCGCACTCCTCTTTTTCGTCGTGATTGCGGTAAGCCGAAAGCTTTTCACGCGCCTCGACAGCCTTTTTCAAAAGCGCCCTCAAAGATAATAATACCGCCGAAAGCACAAGAAGAATTATGACCGTGGTCAAAATAACCGCAAGTCCGTAGCCGCCGCCCGATTTTTTCGCGGACGAGCCGACAACGCGCTCGAAAAGTAGCGCGATAAGAACGGTTACGCCCCAGAACGACGTTTTCGTAAATTTTCGGAAAAAGCCCACAAGCGCGCCGAGCGCGGCGCCCACGCAGACAAGTATTATGAGTAAAGCTGACATTATCTAATCCTTATTTGTTGAAATTGTCTTTAAGAGAAACAATTTCCGAAAGCCGCGCTTTGCCGTTTTCGGGCGCGCAGACCTTGTAATATCCCGTGCGCATAAGCTGAAAACTCTTGCCCTCGGCCGAAGCCGCGTAAGGCTCGACCTTGCCCGAGCAAACCTTGATACTGTCGGGATTGAGCCTTTCGGCGTAGTCCTGGTCGGTATATTCCTCGTCCTTTAAAAGAGGCTTGTAGCTGACGAACTCCGCGTCGACGCCGTACTTTGCGTCCACCCACTGAATAACGCCCTTTGCCTTGATTTCGCTCTTGACCGTGCTTCCCGAACGCGTTTCGGGGAAGTAGGTGCAAAGTATTTCCTTAACCTCGCCGTTTTCGTCCAAAACCACGTCGTCGCAACGCACGATATACGCGGATTTTAATCTCACCGTGCCGCCCTTAAAAAGCCTTTTGAACTTGGGCGGAGGCACTAACGCGAAGTCCGACCTGTCGATATACACGCTGCCCGTGAACTTTACGGGACGGGTTGCGCCGCTTCCGTCGGTGGGATTGATTTCGAAATCCAGCTCCTCCTCGCCGCTGTAATTGGTAACGGTGAGCTTAATGGGGTCGCAGACCGCCATCGCCCTTTCGGCGGTAACGTTGAGCTCGTCGCGTATGCACTCGTCGAGCTGTGCGATATTTACTACGCCGTAATTTTTGGCAACGCCGACCGCCGCGCAGAAATTTCTTAATGCCATGGGCGGCACTCCGCGGTTTTTGAGCCCCATCAAAGTGGGCATACGCGGGTCGTCCCAGCCCGAAACAAAGCCTTCGTCAACAAGCTTTTTAAGGTAACGCTTGGACATAAGCGTGTTGGTTATATTCAGCCGCGCAAACTCGATTTGTCTGGGCACGGGCTGGGCAAATCCAGCCTTTTCTATCACCCAGTCGTATAAGGGGCGGTGGTTTTCAAATTCCAGCGAGCACAAAGAGTGCGTAATGCCCTCTAACGCGTCCGACACGGGGTGCGCGAAATCGTACATAGGATAAATGCACCACTTGTCGCCCTGACGGTAGTGCGGCACGTGCGCTATGCGGTAAATTACGGGGTCGCGCATATTGATATTGGGCGACGACATATCTATCTTGGCCCTCAACACCTTTGCGCCGTCGGGATATTTGCCGTCGCGCATTTCGCGGAAAAGTTTAAGGTTTTCCTCCGCGCTTCTGTTTCTGTAAGGGCTGTCCTTACCCGCCTCGGTAAGCGTTCCGCGCGTTGCGGTGATTTCCTCGGCCGAAAGGTCGCAAACGTACGCGTTGCCCTCGCGGATATACTTCTCGGCAATCTCGTACAGCTTGTCGTAGTAGTCCGACGCGAAAAACAGGTTGTCGTAATTAAAGCCCAGCCACTTGACCGCGTCGATTATGGAATTCACGTACTCGTAATCTTCCTTGGCAGGGTTGGTATCGTCCATTCTGAGATTGATTTTGCCGTTGTATTTTTCCTTGACCCCGAAGTTGATGCAAAGAGCTTTTACGTGCCCGATATGCAGATAGCCGTTGGGCTCGGGCGGAAAGCGCACGACAATTTCGTTGCCTCTGCCCTCGTACTTGCCGCTTTGCAAATCCTCGTTGATATACTGTTCTATAAAGTTTGTTGCCTCGGGAAGTTCCATATCTTTCACCTATTAAGATAAGCCTGTGATTTTACCGTTGTTGTCAATGTCTATGTGCTCGGCGCAGGGCACTTTGCCTAAGCCGGGCATAAGCATTACCGAGCCTGCAATAGCTACGATAAAGCCGGCGCCGCCGCGGTATTCTATATCGCGCACGTAAATTTTAAAGCCCTTGGGCGCCGCCAGAAGCGCGGGATTGTCCGACAGCGAATACTGCGTTTTGGCTATTATTACGGGCAAGCCCTTATCTAAGCCCTTGGCTTCGAGCGCCGCGATTTTCTTTTCGGCAATTTCGGAATACTCCGCGCCGTCGCCACCGTAAACGTTCTTGACTACGCCCTCTATTTTCGCCTTAATATCGTCGTTTAAATTATATGCAAAGTGCAATTCGCTCTTAACTTCGCAGGCTGATATTACCGCCTCTGCAAGCTCCTTGCCGCCCTCGCCGCCCTTTAAGAATACGTCTGT
>CAZRJY010000029.1:0-10719 GCA_964600525.1 uncultured Clostridia bacterium | reverse complement strand
ACCTGTCCCGTCTGTTCCATAAGGCGGTCGGCAAGCGTTGACTTGCCGTGGTCGATGTGCGCTATTATGCAAAAATTGCGTATTAACTGGTTGGGCTTTTTCATTATGATTATATTTTATAAAAAATTATTTAAAATGTAAATTAAAAACATACGCCGCGCGGCAAAAAATGCCGCGCGGCGCTATTATGTAATTTTAAGCGAGTTTTTCGTCGTTGCCGTCGTTATTTTCGATAAACTCCAAAAACTGAGCCTTGGGGATAGGGCGCGAATAATAATAGCCCTGCAAGTAGTCGCAACCCAAATCGATAAGCGCGTTAGCCATTTCCAGCGTTTCCACGCCCTCGGCTACTATCTTTGTGCCAAGGCTGTGAAGCATAGGCATATAGTGCTGTAAAATCGGCTCGTACTTCTTGGTGCTCATATACGCCCACACAAGCGATTTATCCAGCTTGACAACGTCGAAGGGGAATTTGATTAAGTATTCAACCGAAGCAAAGCCCGTGCCGAAGTCGTCGAGAGATATAGTAAAGCCGTTGGAATGCAGTTCGTTGAGCTTTGTCTGCAACATTGCGTACGACTTCGCCGAAGCCGTTTCGGTAATTTCGAGGTTGACCATCGAGCGCGGCACTCCGTACTTTTCGAGAGTTTGTTCGATATCGTTGATTATTTCGGGGTGCATACACTGGATAACCGAAAGATTTATATCCACGAAGGTTACTCCGCGCTCCTGCAATCTTTCCGACTTGATAAAGCTGCACACTTCGTCTATAACGAACCTGCCGACTTCTATAATCTTGCCGTTCTGCTCGGCAATGGGAATAAATTCGTCGGGGCTGATAAATCCGAGTTTTTCGTCCTTTAACCTTATAAGCGCTTCGCAACCGCTGAACGATTTGTCGCTTACGCGGTAAATGGGCTGATAGTATACCTCGAACGTGCGGTTGTTGATTGCGTTCTGTATGGCGTAGTCTACAAGCTCGCGGCGGCGCGCCTTTTCGATAGCGTCTTTGTCCGCGGTAATTATATCCTCCGATACGTTTACGCTGTTACGGTAGTACCTAATTAAATCCTCTACTTCCGAAAGCTTATTAGTAACCTCGGGCACGCTTATCACGCACGCGAGCGCCGTTACCTGCACTTCGGTCTCGTTGACCGCTACCGGCTTGTCGAATATGCCTTTGCAACGTGAGGCAAACTGCTCGTATTCATCTTTGTTATCGAACATTACGGCAAAGCGCACGCCGCTTAAACGGTACAGATACTGATTTTTTCCAAGCTGAGCCATAAATCTTTCGGCAACTTCCCTCATTACCTGATTGCCGCCGTTTAAGCCGAAATTAGAGTTTACAACCGTCATATTGTTGATTTCCATTGCGAAAATCAAGAACGGCTTGCCGCTGTCTAACCGCATATGTCCGCGGCGGTTGAACGTGCGCGCATTGAACGCGCCGCTCGACGCGTCGAGCTCGTCTTCGGGGCGCTGCAACGTTACGTATATGAGCATTACGGCTATTGCCAAGGCGAAGTTGCTTATCTGCACTTTGCGCACTATGAACTGCACAAGTATAGCCGCAATATTCAAAATCGCGAAAAAGTAGATGTTAAAGCAACTCGATTTGCTGAGTTTTTTGTGCTGGAAAATTCCGATTAAAAGCGAGAACGCAAGCGCAACAAGCTGAGCGCCGTAAATTATGCCTTCGTACGAGTATTTTAAAATGCCCGGTACTCCCCTGTATCCGTATTTGAACAGGCACGCCGCCGCAAACGCAACTCCGCCGACCGCAAGCACGAACAGTACGTTTGCTATAACATAGCACCAGCGGGGTATTTTGACGTTATCGTAAATAACCGCAACCGCATACACGACGAATACCACGCCGACAATATCGTATGTGAGATAATTGAACGTGACAAGCAGATTGCCCAGCCATACCGGACAGCCCGTTACGCTTAACGCTATTACCGCGGTAAAATCGAACGCCGACGATATGATTGTGCAGATAGCGAGCGTCAAAAACAAAAGCGTCTTTCTGCCCTGTATCTTTTTGCTGACTATGTAATTTACCAGTACGACCAAGCTCAGAATAAGAGCGCACATATCGAAACTGGCGTAAATAAAGTTCTGTAATTTCACTTGATAATTACCACCGCTTAATATTATATTGCCGAACATATTCAGTTTACCGTAGCCGTTTTAGAGCAGAGATACGGGCTCGAAAGCACCGTACAGCCGCCTATAACAGAGGCGAGCGCAGGCTCTTCGCTTACGTTCACCTTTATTTCCAGCCCCCTTTCGAAATACTCGGAAAAACCGTCCATTTTGGACAGTCCGCCCGAAAGATAAATTCCGCCGTTTACCACCGCGGACGAAACCTCGGCGGGTAAGTCCGACAGCACCGCGCGCACGTACTCGATAATTTTATCTACGTACAGTTTGATAACCTTCTCTAAGTGCGAGGAGTTTACCGCAACCTGCGTGGGCTCGCCCGTCTCGACGTCCCTGCCTATTACCGCCATCATTTTGTTGTCGTCCTCGTACAGACTGCCGACGACGTTTTTGAGTTTTTCGGCGGTGAGCGCGCCCACTCTTATGCCGAAATTTTCGCAAAGCAAATCCATAATGTGCACGTCGATATTGCCGCCGCCCAGATTTGCCGTAAAGCCCGAAATTATACCGTCGAGCGAGAACACGGATATATCCGTCTTGCCGTAGCCGACGTCAACGCAGAACACGGGCGAGGTTTTGGAAAGCACCACGTTGTGCCCCAGCACCGCCGCAAACGGCGTGCGCGTAAAATACACCCTGCCTATGCCGCATGCGTCTGCGATTTTCATATAAGTCTTTCTCAATTTCTTGGTTGCGCTGCAAGGCACTATGAACATGATTTCGGTCTGCTTTGCCTTGCGCGGCGTTATTTCTATCTTTTCAAGGAAATGTCTGAGTAGCTCGGTAAGCAGCGCGGGCTGAACTATTTCGCCCTCGCACACGGGGTTGACTATGCGCGTATTCTTTGCCGCTCTTCCCGACAAAGCGCGCGCGGTATCGCCGAACGCTTTAATGGTCACGTTGCCCTTATTGTCGCTTTGCAACGCAACGCAAGTCGCTTCCGAGAGTACCACTCCGCAACCCAGTATACAAATTTTAGTTATCCAGGACCCTACGTCCACAACTAATCTGTTCATTATCCAAGCACTTCTTTAAGCATTTTTCCGACGAGCTCTACGGGCAACCCAACAACGTTGGTGTAACTGCCCGAGTAGTCTTTTACCACTCCGCCGTCCTGTATTCCGTAGCAACCCGCCTTATCCATTGGCGAGCCGCCGTCAACGTATTCCTTTATAAATTTTTCCGAAAGTTCGTTGAATACGACTTCGGTTTTATCGTAGCGCGTAAGCTTTTTCAAAGGCGTGCATATGCAAACGCCCGTGTACACGCTGTGCGCGTTGCCCGAAAGCTCTTTAAGCGTCCGTTCAGCTTCCTCGCGCGATTTGGGCTTTCCCAGCACTTTTCCTTTATAATATACTATGGTGTCGCAACCTATAACGGCGCAGTCGGGGTAATTTTCAAACACTTCTTTGCACTTACTTTCCGCAAGCGCGCACACGATTTGTTCGGGCGGCAAAGTCAAATCCGCCTTTTCCTCGCCCGACGCGGGTATTATTTCGAAAGTCCCGACGATTTCTTTCAGCAGTTCTTTGCGCCGCGGCGACGCGCTTGCCAGAATTATTTTCATATCCTTGCAAAAAAACGCCGCCAAAACGACGGCATTTTATCATTTATAATATCTCTAAATTCTTTCTGAACGACTTCTTGAATTCCGCGCTTGCAGCCAATGCGTCGCGGATTTCGAGCGAAGCGTCGCCTTCGACTTCGGTCTTCATAATTACCGAGTCGCCGAGAATATCGCAGTTTATTCCCTTTACAACGCCCGCGTTGCTCCTGTCCAGACTTTCGGCTATTCTCAGCATAACGCCGAGGCGCTTTACTATCTCGACGTCCTCTTCCTGCAAAATGTCGCGGAACTGGTTCCAGTTGTACGCGTTGATGTCCTCTTTCTTATGACAGCACGCCGTGAACGCCGCAAGCACGATTTCCCTGTGGCTTACGCCGTAAATAGTCGAATTCAATATCATATAGCAGCTGTGGCGCTGATGATTGTAATATTTGATGCGCATACCGCAGTCGTGCAGCATTGCCGCAACCTTTAAAACTTTAAGGTACTGGCGCGGGAATTTGTGCAGAACGCGCAGCTGCTTGAAAAGCTGAACGCTTAAATTTACGACGTGCTCTACGTGGTTTTCGTCGCAGCCGTAGTACTTGACAAGCGTTGTCAGCGAATAGTTCATTACGTCTAAAATGGGCTTGTCGATTGTGGAGGGCAACGCCTGGTTGAACATTATACCCTCTCTAAGTCCCGAGCCCGAGAACGTGAAGTTGTCGAAATTGAGCCTTGTGATAAAGGTTTTGATTATCGCAAGCGCCGCGGGCAGAATATCCGCGCGCTCGGCGGACAAGCCCTTGATTTTCTTTTTCTTATCGAGGTCGAGAACCTTTATCATATCGTAAACGGGATAGAAAGATTCCGCGTCGAGATTGAAGTTGTGCACTACGTCCAGAGGATACTTGTGCACCATCTTGTTTATTTTGAAAAGGTTGCGGAACGAACCGCCCACGCCTATCATCTGCGCGTCGGGGTCGATTTCGCCCAGCCAGTCTATTTCGTTCAGCTTTTCAAGGAAGAATTCCTCGATTTTAGCCGCCTGCTCCTCTGGCTTTAATCCCTCGCCCGAGAACATATCGGTCAGAGTGACCGCGCCGAAAGGTACGGTTGCAAACCGCAGCATATTCCTGCGGTTGTAATATATTATTTTGGTAGCGCCGCCGCCGATTTCCAGAATTACGCCCTTGGGTATGTCCATGGTGTTTATAACGCCGCGGTATACCAAAACCGCCTCTTCCTCCGCGGTTAAAACGCGCAGTTTAACGCCGCAGCTCGTTTGAATTTCGTCAAGGAAAGAGCGTTGGTTTTTTGCCTTGCGCACGGCTTCGGTGGCAACGCCTATTATGCGGTTTACTCCGCTGACGTCGCAAAGGCGCTTGAACATACGCAGGGTCTTGATTGTTTCGGCTACGCGCTGGGGCTTCAAAAAGCCGTCGCGTTCCATATCCTGACCTAAACGTACGCTTTCTTTAAGTTCGTCGACAACCATGAAAAACCCGTCCTCGAACAGGTTTACGATTACAAGTCTTGCCGAATTCGACCCGAGGTCGATAATGCCTATCTTTTCCAAAATATAACGCTCCTTTCAAGCCGCTTTCAAAGCGCCCGAACAACAGTAAAATCCTACCGAATACGTGCTTTTTTGCACACTGACAACCGCGGAAAAATATTCTTTCCACTATGCGCAATTATAACACTCGGAGTGTGTTTTGTATATATGTTCTGAAAAAGATTGTGCAAATTGCACAAAAAACAAGGTAAAAAATGACGAAAAATGAATAATGAAACGAACTTATAAATCGGACATACGCTTACGCGTTAATGGACAGACGAAATCGGGCGCAATCTGCTTTATCGGAACAAGCACGAAACTGCGGTTTAAAAAGTCGGGGTGAGGCACGCAAAGCCCCTCCTCCGCTATGATTTTATTGCCGAAAAATATTATGTCTATATCCAAGGTGCGGTCGCCCCAGCGCTTGTCGCGGACGCGACCGAATTCACTCTCTATAACGTGGATATTTTTTAACAGTTCGCGCGGCGGCAAAAGGCACTCCGCGGTCAATGCGCAGTTTAAAAATTTGTTCCGTGCCACTCCGCCGTACGGCTCGGTTTCGATATAGTCGGACACCTTTAAAACCTTTACGCCGTCGAGCGCGCTCAAAGCTTTAATTGCGCCGTCGAGTGCTGCCTTTTTATCGCCCGTACTCGAACCGAGCGACAAAATTACTTTATTGCGCTCGACCTCCGCCGTAACGCTTATATCGTCGAACGGCAGGCCCACTGGCGCGTTCGGCTTGTGCACGGTAACTTGCACCGCAGACAAAGCAGGGAATTTTTCCGCAAGCATAAAAGCCGTCTTATACGCGAGCGTTTCGATTAAATCGAACGAATTGTTCTTGCAAAATGCCGTAACCTCCGCGCAGACTTCGGCGTAGTTGACCGTTTTATTTACGTCGTCGGAAAGCGCGGCTGAATACGCGTCGCAGTCCATACCGATATCGAAAACAAAGGGTTGCGGATTGATTTTTTCCTCGGGCAGAACGCCGTGGCACGCCGTAACCTTTAACCCCTTAACCGTTATTGCGCTCATACTCCTCCTTAACCGCACGCACGTTCTCGGCGACGTCGTGCACTCTCACGAACAGCACTTTTTTTCTCACCGCAAGGCGCGTGCTTTCCAAAGTTTGCGGCAGTCTGTCCTCTACGTTTCCGCCGAACAGCGACTTGCGGCTTGCACCCAGAAGCAGCGGATAACCGACCTCGTGCAGTTTCTCGTAACCGTTTAAAAGCTGCAAATTCTGCTCTTTATCTTTGGCAAAACCTATGCCGCCGTCAATGCAGATTTTTTGCTTGTCAATACCCGCGGCAAGCGCCCTTTCAACCGAGTTTTTAAGAAACGAATTTATCTGCGGAAATATGTCGCCCTGCAACTTTTGCGGGGCGTTGTGCATTATGCAGACAGAAGCGCCCGCCCTTGCTATCACTTCCGCCATATCGCTATCGTGGGTCAAGCCCCAAATATCGTTGAGCATATCCGCGCCGATTTCGAGTACGGCGCGCGCGCACTTGGAAAAATAGGTGTCGACCGAAACGGGAATATCAAACTCGCGCTTTATCGCGGCAAGCGGTTTTTCCAAACGCGATATTTCCTCGTCCGCCGAAACCTCGGTATAGCCCGGTCTTGTGGACTGTGCGCCGATATCCAAAATCGCCGCGCCCTCTTTTACCGCTCTCTCCGCACGGAACAGAATATCGTCGCAAGCCGCGCGGCTGCCAACCCAGAAGCTGTCGGGCGTAAGGTTGATAACCGCCATCACAAAAGTGCGGTTTTTGAACGATTGCCCCCCTACTATCATTTAATTAACGCCAGAACTTCCGCAATTTTTTCGCGCGGAAAATCGCCGCAGACCTTGTAGGTTACGGTTTTACTGCCCGACTTTTTTACGCCGCGGCAGGTCATGCACGTGTGCTCCGCCTCGCACCATACAAGCACGCCTTTGGGCGCAAGGTGCTCGATTACCGCCTGCGCAATCTGCTCGGTCAGCCTTTCCTGCAACTGCAACCGCTTTGCGAAAACTTCCACGCACCGCGCAAGCTTGGATAGCCCGACAACCTTTTTATCGGGAACGTACGCTATTGCAACGCGGCCGAAAAAAGGCATTAAATGATGCTCGCACGTCGACGAAAAAGCGATGTCTTTTTCAATGACCATATCGCCGCCGTCAACGTTGAAGGTCGTGGAAAGCGCGTCCGCCGCGCTCATATTTTCGCCGCTTGTAAACTCCGAAAACGCGTCGGCTACTCTGCGCGGAGTTTCCTTTAACCCCTCTCTTTGAGTATCCTCGCCCAAAGCTTCCAAAAGCTCTTTTACCGCTTTCATTGCCCTTTCTCTATCCATAATTTTGCCTCCTTTAAAAGAGTGAACGAACCGCATACCACTACGGTTTCCGAATATGCTTTTGTAAGTGCGTCCGCAACGCTTTGCGCCGTTGAAACGTTTGCGAAACGCTTACGGCAACTTTTTTCAATTTTTTCGAGCGGCATTTTGCGCGGACTTACGCACTCGACCGCTATTACGTTTTCGGCGACGGGCGCAAGCGCCGCAAGATTGCCGTCCACGTCCTTGTCATTCAAACAGCCGAAAATTACTGTGACTTTTTTGCGCGGAGTGCCGATTAGGTAGTCGCACAGCGGCACGAACGCTTCGGGGTTGTGCGCGCCGTCCAAAATATACCGCCTGCCGAACGCCTTAAACTCCTCTACCCGTCCGCGCGGTTTGGCGTTTTTTATACCCTCGCGTATCGCCTCTTCGGGCAAGCCCAAATATCTTGCGCCTTCTATCGCCGTAGCCGCGTCGTACACTTGCAACAGAGTACCGGGCGAAGACAGTTCAAACTCTTTGTCGCAATACCAAAAAACTTTTTGAAACTCCTTTAAGTTTTCGCCGTATGCGTATATCACTCTGCCCGCGAACTGACCGCGCGTCTTTTTTAAAGTCTTTTTTAAATAAGTTTCCGCTTGCTTGTTCTGACGGGCGTTGATTATCGCGTGGCAACCGCCGGTTATAATGCCCGCTTTCTGCGCGCAGATTTCTTCAATCGTGTTGCCGAGGTATGCCGTGTGTTCAAGCGATACCGAGGTTATGACGGCGAGTTCCTTTTTGTTGATTGCGTTGGTCGCGTCGTTAAGTCCGCCCATACCGCACTCAATTACCGCCCACTCGCACTCCTCTTTGCAAAACGCGAGAAGCACGCCTGCGGTCTGGATTTCGAAGTCGGTAGGGTTCAACCCCTCGGCGGCGGATAAAGCCTGTTCGAAATATTTTTCGGCAACGTCTGCGGGCATAGGCTCGCCGTTGATTTTAAACTGGTCGTAGAAATCGTAAACGGCGGGCGAGGTGAACGTGCCTACCTTTTTGCCCGCGGCAATCAGAATGCGCGTAAAATATTCCGCCGTACTCCCCTTGCCGTTCGTGCCGGCTATGTGTATGATTTTAAGCGCGTCGTCGGGACTGCCCAGATTATCGAGAATTTTCCGCGTAACCGCCGTGCCCGGGTGGATTTCCACGTAAGCCCTGTGTTCCATAAGTCTTAACATTATATCATAAAGTCGCGCGCCTAATCAAGAATATTGAAAATAAAATTGTACAAACTTATTTTATGGCTTTGATATTTATAAGAACGGCGGTCATATTTTTCACGCTTCTTGTTATTATGCGACTTATGGGCAAGAGCCAGATAGGCGAAATGCAGCCCTTCGAGCTGGTTATCACCCTATTAATTGCCGAGCTTGCCTGCATACCAATGGCGGACAGCTCTATACCCCTTTTATACGGAATAATCGCAATCGTGTCCATATTCATTCTGCACCAGATTGTATGGCTTTTGGACTTATGGTTCAAACCGATGAAGACCGTAATCTGCGGCAAACCGTCGCTTGTCATAACAAAAGAGGGCATCGACAGCTATCAGTTAAGAAAGAACAACCTCGACGTTTCCGACCTCATAGAGAGTATGCGCGGCGCTGGCTATTTCAATCTCGACGACGTATACTACGGGCTGTACGAGGCGAACGGCAAGTTTTCGGCGCTCGCAAAAGACGAACTTACCCCCACCCTTCCCGTACTCTTGGTTGACAACGGCAAGCCCGACGAAAAGAACGCGAAGATTGCAGGCATTTCCGTAGACGATATCAAAAGCTTTGCCGAGGCTCAGGACGTTAAGCTTAAAAACGTGCTTGTTATGACCGTAGACGGCAACGGCAGAGTTTACTTTCAGCAAAAGGGCAAGCCGTACAAAATTTTGAATATGCAGGTGAACGGTCAATGGTAAAGTCTATTATTTATACTTTGATTGCAATTGCGCTGTGCCTGGGCGTGTTTTTCGGAACGCAGTACTATATAGGGCATAATCTGGGGCAGTTCCATACCGCTCTGGAAACCCTTTACGATAAAATCGAGAACAAGACCGCCACTCGCGAGGACGCGTACGCAGTCAGAAATCTGTGGTCGGACAAAAAGAGCAAGCTTCACATCTTTATTCCGCACAACGATATATCCTACGTCGACTACTGGCTTAGCGAGGCGTGCGCCCTTATATACCGCGACGAGTACGATTTGGCGCTCGGCAAAATCGAGGTGCTTTTGGAAATCACCAAAAACCTGCCCGACTCCTACTCGGTCAAGCTGGAAAACATTTTTTAACCTTTTATTTTGTTTGACATTCGACGTTGCCGTTGGTATAATTCTGCTAACGGCGTTGACTGAGACAGACGTACACCTTACGGTGAAATCAGAGAGGGCAATTCGGCGGCTGAAAGATTGCCCGTTCGCTTGGGTACGGTATTCACTCACGAGCCGAACGCGTGAAATTTTTAAAGTAGTGCGTTCCGTTATACCTTGCGTAAAAGGTCAGTCGAGGCGGCTTTTTGCCGCGAAATCAGGTGGTACCGAGTTTTTAACTCCCTGTGCTTTTGCACGGGGCGTTTTATTTTTTTAAGGAGTTAAAATATGCAGGACAAAATTAACGAGCTGAAAAAGAAAATCGCGGAAGCGATTAAGGACGTTCACTCCTCCGACAGCCTTTTCCAGATTAAAATGAAATTTCTGGGCAAGAGCGGCGAAGTTTCCGAACTGATGAAAGGCATGCGCGACGTTCCCAAGGAAAAGCGCCCCGAAATAGGTATGATTTTTAACGCCCTCAAAGCCTGGGCGGAGGAACAGTTCGGCAATCTGGACAAGTTGATTAAGGAAAAAGAGCTGAAAAAGCTGTACGCGGCAGAGGCTATCGACGTTACCCTTCCCGGCAACACGACCAAGAAGGGCGCGTACCACCCCAACACTCTTGTCCGCCGCGAACTCATTTCCATTTTCGCAGGCATGGGCTTTACCGTGTACGAGGGTCCCGAAATCGAGACCGACTACTACAACTTTACAGCGCTCAACACTCCCGCAGACCACCCCGCAAGGGATATGCAGGACACTTTCTATATAACCG
>CAZRJY010000028.1:0-10965 GCA_964600525.1 uncultured Clostridia bacterium | reverse complement strand
CGGTAAGCCTGCCCCTCTTCGTGAGCTTGGAAAATATATGATTTAATCTTTCGGAAAGCGATGCGAACAAAGCCATATTCTTACCTTACTCTAAACCTAACTTCTTTAAACAGTCTGCGATTTCCGGGGTATAATCCTTATCCAAAATCGCGGTCAAATCCGCAATATCCGCGGCATATTCGGGGTGCAAACTTAAAAATTTCTCCGCCCAAAGCCCCACGTCGGTCATCATAAACGACGTAAAAAGGTCGCCCTCGGCTAAAAGTTTATCGTGCTTCAACTTGTCGTCGTATTCTGCAAGCTGCCGCTTGCAAAGGTTCAAACACTCCGAAACGCCCTGCCTCGATATCCCCTTCTGCTCGGCTATTTCCGACACGGTCAAATCGAGATTGAAATACATATCCGTGATTTCCTGCTGGGTGGGCGTTAAAAGCTTGCCGTACAAATCCCATAGGCGCATAAATTGAATTTTATCCATTTACCCGACTATTATAACCAAGCCTTTGCAAGCTTGTCAAGCATTTTTACTTGACAAAGTTATCGTTTTTAAAAGAAATTAAATTTCACAAAATGTTACGCGGTTAACATTTTTGCGAGGTTGGTAAAAACAGGAAAAGCGGTATTGACTATTGAAAGGTAAAGTGATAGAATATTTTTCAAGAGGCTTGGCATATGAAAAAGACTATTGACGGAACCACGTACGACACGCAAGGTTCCACGTTAGATAAAAAATTCACATACGGCGCACCCGGCGACGCTACGGGATACGAGGAAACGTTATACATTACCGCGGACGGCAGATATTTTATTTATACCAACGGCGGAACGCGGTCGAAGTATACGCATGAAGACATCACTCCCATCGCAAGGGAACAGGTGCGCGACTGGATTATGTCGCACTGAAATATTAAGGCACACAGGGCTTTCTTTACGGAAAGCCCCTTTTTACTACAAGTTTCACTAAATATTCACAGATAACGCAGTTGCATTTATCTTCAATGACTGGTATAATAACGCTTGTATAAAGGAGAAATATATGTCAATAAATTTACTCGTCACCTGGGGCGAAGTATGGGACAAGATTTTCGACTGGATGACAACCTCGGGCATAAAGATTGTTATCGCGCTTGTACTGCTTGTCGTATCTTTCATAATAATCAACGCCGTCACCAAGGGCATTTACAAGAGGCTTAAAAAGAGAAACGCCGATGTAACCCTTTCGCGCGTGGGCACGAACGCGGTGCGTATCATATTAAAAATTCTGGTGATTGTTTGCCTTATAGGCTATCTCGGCATCGAAACGGCGTCGATTTCGGCGGTTATCGCGTCAATCGGCGTGGGCATATCGCTTGCGGTTCAGGGCACTCTTTCAAACTTTGCGGGCGGCGTTATCATAATAGTTATGCGCCCCTTTAAAATCGGCGACTACATAACGAGCAACGGCGTCGAGGGCACCGTGGAAGACATAAAGCTGTTCTACACCCACATTGTAACCAACGACAACAAGGCGGTTGTTATACCCAACGGCGCGCTTGCAAACAACGTTATAGTCAACGCGTCGGCAAAGGACACGCGCCGCGTGGATTTGGTTATGCAGGTTGCTTACGGTTCGGACGTTACGCTTGTCAAGGAAATTATAAGAAAGGTCTGCGGCGAAAACGAGCTTGTCTTTAAAGACCCCGCTCCCTTTGTAGAGCTTTCGAATATGAACGAAAGCAGTCTGGATTTCACCGTGCGCGTATGGTGCAACCGGCCCGACTACTGGACGGTAAACTTTGCACTTATTGAAAACATTAAAAAATCTTTGGACGAAAACGGCGTAGAGATACCCTTTAAGCAGTTGGACGTTCATATTAAAAATTAAAATAAAGGAGCTGAAATAATTATGGCAGATGAAGAAAAAAAGCAGGAAGAAGGCAAAATTTCGGGCTTTTTCAAAAAGATAGGTAAAAAGTTCGACGACGCGACGTACGATATGCGTTTGAAGAGCGAGTTTGACAAGAACCACAAAAAGTACACCGTATATGCAGGCACCGGCGTTCTGAGTATTACCCCCGAAATTTCGGTTGAGGAACACCTGGACGAAAACTACCTTTTAACGCTTGACGACGACGAGCAGATTGCCGCAGGAAACCTTATAGAGGACGGCGAAACGGGCGACATTATGCATATTGCCTCGGTGGAAAGTGCAACGCTTACCGTTGAGTTCGAGGGCAAAACAAACGTAAAGCCCGCGCTCAAAATTTTCCTCGGCGAAATGGCGCAGAAGGTCGAAGTTATAAAAGTAGGAAACGAATTTTATTTGAAGTAATATCAATATAAAAGATAAGCCCCGCGGCAACTGCCGCGGGGCTTTTTTATCAGTCATCGGGGTCTATAAGGGGTAAAGTCTCGGGCTCTTTGACGCCTTTATACAACACTTTCAGAAGTATCGGCGTTAGTATAGACGACACGAGAATTAACAGCACGGTCATTATCATAAACTGTCCCGGCAGCCCCGCGCCTATTGCCGTCGAGGTTACAATCAAAGCGACCTCTCCCCTCGCCATCATACCTACGCCGCCGACAGCGCTTTCGCGCCAGTTATACTTAAATGCCTTGCACACCGCACCGCAGCCGACAATCTTGCCGACAAGTCCAGCAATCACCGCAATTAATGCGAACAACAGAATTTTGGGGTTCATCGACGCAAACGAAATGGACGAAATACCTATATTCGCAAAGAATACGGGCGCAAAAATAGTGTACGTGTCAACGTCGACCTGCTGGTCTATAAACCTGCTCGCGCGGCGCACCGTCGACAAAACCGCGCCTGCCAAAAACGCGCCCGTTATGTCGGCAACGCCGAACACCTCCTCGGCAAGAAAGCTGTACCCGAAGCAGAGCACAAGCGAATACATGGAAATTCTGTGCGTGGAAGCCCAGCGCTTATCCATCCACTTGAAAACCTTGATTGCGACAAACCCGAGGGCGATTGCCACAATAAAGAAAGCGACAATCATAATAACCGTGCCGTATGGTGTTGCCTTGAACGCCTCGAACTTGTTTGCAGGGGGCGCGCTGTCGCCCTTGGCAAGGCCTGTTACAACCGACAACAGCACTATGCCTATAACGTCGTCGATAATTGCCGCCGACACAATCGTAGTGCCGAGCTTGGTGTTCATTTTGCCCAGCTCTTTAAGTACCGAAACGGTTATGGCAACAGAAGTCGCAGTTAAAATGGTGCCTATAAACACGCATCTGTAAATATTGTTAACGCCGAGACCGAGGTTGCCGAACGGCAGAGAAATCAAAATGCCCAGAATAAGCGGCACGCACACGCCTGCCAGCGCAATCAGAAAACTTGCAAGACCGGTGTTTTTAAGCTCTTTGACGTTGGTTTCCAGTCCGGCGCAGAACATTAAGAAGAGCACGCCTATCTTTGAAAAAATG
The DNA here is from genome assembly GCA_964600525.1 of uncultured Clostridia bacterium. Taxonomy (GTDB): domain Bacteria; phylum Bacillota; class Clostridia; order Christensenellales; family Borkfalkiaceae; genus Coproplasma. Next base: position 7,533 of record CAZRJY010000028.1, on the reverse strand, counting down.
CTCAGCCCCTTGCTGTCCGCCGAAATTTCGAGCAGCGAATAATAGTTGCCCTCTTCGAAGCCTATAATCGTAAAACCGCAGAAATCGCCGAATATCGCGGGTCCTATCAGAATACCGGCGATTATAAAGCCCAGAACTTCGGGCAGACCGAAATGTCGGAACGTAAGCCCTATGGTTTTGGTAAAAAATAAAATTACCGCTAAAACGGCTACGAACCCTATTGCGTTATCGATATAAAAAAGATGCATATTTTTACCTTATTCTTATAAATCCCTACTATTATAGCAACAATTTTTTAAAATGGTTAGCATTTCACTATTATATAATAAAATTTTTTGAACTTATCTGGAAAAATTTTCACAAAGAAATTTTAAAAAAGCTATTGACAGAATGTTAAATTGTGATATACTTAAAGTACAAAAAGAAAATAACTTACAAAAAGTGTTAGCTAGCAACACAAATACAGGAGTAAGCTATTATGAAAGAGAAGTAGCGCCGAAAGGCGGACAAGGACTTTATTAAAAATTCAAGTAACAACTTAACCAATAGCGAGCGGACAGCTTACGGCGACCGCCCGAAGCCTTAAATGAAAACTTGCAAGGAGTAAAGGTTATGAAAAGACTGTTTTGCAAAGTTAACGAAGATAAGGTAAGGTAAACTCCAATGTACTATTCGGTTATAGGAATTTAAAATCCGAAACGGTTTAATTGAAGCAATCGAGATTGCGCGGGTTATAACCCAACAGGCTATATGCACCGTGGGATAACAATTCCTCAATTAAAATTAAATAAAAATATTCACCCCGCTCGACGTATTGAGCGGGGTTTAATAATATCAGTCGGTTATCCCCCCTTCGAGCTCGTCGAGGGTAAGATTAAACGCGGCGATAAAGGTTTTCATAAAGTACTCCACTTCGGGCATTTTGCGTGCTTTCAGGTCCGCCTCTATGCTCTTTTTCGCCTTTTCGAACTCGGTGTTGCCGCAGCGGTGCTCCTCTAAGCACTTGATGTAAGCGGCAAGCCTGTCCGCCGCCTTTACAAGTTTGTATTCTAGGCTGTCGGTATCGGGCTTTACGTATTCGGCTATTTCCCCCTTCATTTCCTCGGGCAGCATTTCCAGAAGCTTGTCGCAAGCCTTGTCCTCCAAGCTCTTGTACGCGCCGTGAATGGAATTGTTGAAATATTTAATGGGCGTAGGCAAATCGCCCGTCATAACCTCGCCGCACTCGTGATAGACCGCGTACATAACGCACTTTTCCGCGTTTGCGTTGCCGCCGTATACTTTATTATTTATAATAGCGAGCGCGTGCGCGAGCATCGAAACCTGCTGGGAGTGCTCCATTATGTTCTCGTCGCGCACCGAGCGCATAAGCGACCACCTTTTAATATACTTCATTCTGTCCATAAATGCGTAAAAATTGTAGGGCATAGCTTTACCTCTTGATTGATTTAGTAAATTATATATCATTTTACGGCAAATATCAATTGACTTTGCGCGCATTCGGGAATATAATTTAATTACAATTAAATAACCGTCGGGGGTGTTGCGGAAAATCTTTAATCCGCGGCTGAGATTATACCCTTTGAATCGGCAACGTAATGGTTGAGCGATAGTACCAAAGAAGTGTTTTCTTTGCGCCCCGAAAATTTTTCAATTTTCGGGGCGCTTAAAATATACGGCGGTTAAGGAGGTTTTATGTTTCACTTTTCTTTACTTACCGCCGTTTCCAAAAAGACGACGGACATTGTAACCTGGGTGTCGATAGGCTGTATCGCGGCGCTTGCAATCGTGCTTACACTTCTTTGCATATTCGGCAAAAAGTACTCCACGCGCGAAATCGCCTACGCCGGCATCTGCCTTGCACTGTCGTTCGCACTGTCCTTTATCAAAGTGACGCCCGTGCAGTTCGGAGGCTCGATAACGCTTGCAAGCTTTGTGCCCCTCTTAATCTACGCCTACAAGTTCGGGCCCGTCAAAGGTACGCTTGCCGGCATAATGCTGGGACTTTTCAACTTTATTTCCGGTCCCTACATCTTAACGCCGCTCACGTTCGTATTAGACTATATACTCGCGTTTGCAAGCATAGGTCTTATGGGCTTTGCCCCGAAGTTCGGCAAGCTTCCGCTTGCGGCTAAGGTGACAATCGGCACGGTTCTCGTGTACGTGGCAAGATTTATTTTCCACCTTGTTTCGGGCTTTATATACTTCGCCGAAAACTCCATCTGGGTCGATTTGCCCACCCCCAATATGTTCGTTTACTCGTTCATATACCAGTGCGTTTATCTGCCTGCGGACTGCGTTCTGTGCATTGTCGTTCTGTTTGCGACGGCAAAGACCAAGGCGCTTGACAGACTGCTTTCAATGATGGAAGTTAAACAAAAACAGGTAACCGACAAATAACAAAAAGCGCCCCGCGGCAACCGCCGCGGGGCGCTTTTTATTTTAGCATTTCGCAAACTGCATTATATCGACCAACACCGCGAACCCGATAATCAGCACAAACCCGATTGCGTGAATTACCGCCTCCACCTTTCGCGGCACGGGCTTTTTGAAAATCCACTCGATAAGACAGAAAATAACCTTGCTTCCGTCCAGCGCGGGTATTGGCAAAAGATTGAATACCGCCAGATTGACCCCAATATATGCCGCAACCTGCAAAAAACTCTGCAAGCCCTGCACGGCAATCGCGCCCGTCTGGCGAATGGTCGTAACCGGTCCGCCCATAGCACTTAGCCCCAGGCTTCCCGTTAAAAGCTCGCCCAGCACCCTGAATATCGTGCCCATTGTTTTAAACGAGTAGGCAAACGACCGCCCGAGCGTCTGAAAAAATCCGAACCGACAGTTTTCGGCGGTGACGCACCAGTAAAGATTGCCGTCCGCGCCCTCGTAAGTGTCCGAACCCAGAGCGCGCCACAGCTTGCTTATGTCCGACGAATTTTTAAAATTACAGTCGGCGCGCAGCACCACCTCCGCACTCTGCCTTTGCCCGCCGCGGCTCACGTCGAACGTGACTTTATCGCCCTCGCTCTTACCCTTTAACGCAAAGATTAAATCGGTTGCAAAGTACACCGTCTTGCCCTGCACGCCTAAAATGACGTCGCCCTCGGCAAGCGAATATTCGGCGGAAACGGTTTCGCTTTCGACAATCGCGCCCATCTTATAGCACGGCTGACCGAACGAGAAAAAGCCGACTATAATTAACAGCAGCGCCAGAAGATAGTTCATTAAAGCGCCGCTTACAAGCACTATAATTCTCTGCCACGGCTTTTTGTTGTTGAAGGATTTCGGGTCCGCCTCATCGTCGTCCTCGCCCTGAAACGCGCAGAAGCCGCCCAAAGGAAAAGCACGCACCGAAAACAGCGTGCCGTGCTTTTTACCTCTGCGTTTAAACAGCTTGGGTCCGAACCCTATTGCGAACTCGTTGATTTTAAACCCCAATATTCTGCCCGCTATAAAGTGCCCGAATTCGTGCACGCATATCATGGCGAGAAGTATTAAGATTGCCAAAAGTACCGACAGCACCGTGCCGCCGACGCTTGAAATCAACAAGTTTGACATTATGCCCCTTTGATAATTTTTTCAGCCAACCCCCTTGCTCTTTTATCCGCAAGGGCAAGCTCTTCATAGCTTTGCACCCTCTCGTTCGCCGTTTTGCAAACGACTTTGTCCGCCACCGTGAAAATATCCGTAAAGCTTAACGCTCCGTTTAAAAACGCGTTTACCGCAACCTCGCTTGCCGCGTTCAGCGCGGTAGGCAGTATTCCGCCAGCCTCGCCGCAGTCCAGAGCCAGCGAGTAAATCGGATAGTCCTTCCTTTCCAAAGGCAAAAATTCCAGCGATAAAGCCTTGGTAAAATCGAGCTGTTCAAGCCCGCAGTCCAGCCTTTCGGGATATGTAAGGGCAAGCTGAATGGGCAGTTCCATTGTCGGGTACGAAAGCTGGGCAAGCGTTGCGCCGTCGGTAAAACGCACGAGCGAATGGACTATGCTCTGCGGGTGAATTACCGCCGAAATTTTGTCGTAGGGCGTGCCGTATAAATGGTGCGCCTCGATTATTTCGTAACCCTTGTTCAATAAAGTCGCGCAGTCCACCGTGATTTTAGCGCCCATTTTCCACGTGGGGTGGCGGAGAGCCTCCGCCGGCGTAACGTTAGAAAGCGTATCCCATTTTCTGCCGCGGAACGCGCCGCCGCTCGCTGTAATTACAAGGCTGTCGAGCTTTGCGCCGCGGTTGAAATCAAGGCACTGCCAGATTGCGGAATGCTCGCTGTCGACGGGCATAATCTCTTTGACGCGCGGCATTACAAGCTCGCCGCCGCAAACCAGAGTTTCCTTGTTGGCAAGCGCCAGGGGAAGCCCAAGCTCCGCCGCTTTAAGGCTGTATTTGAGCCCTGCAAAGCCGCCGCACGCAACCACAACTACGTCCGCGCCGCACTCTTCCAAAGCTTTAAGCGCACCGTCGTCGCCCTGTAAAAAGGTAACTCCGTCGGGGATTTCTTTAACGCTTTTTGCGGCTTCCTTATCGGTAAGTGCGGCATATTGCGGCATCAACTCCGCAATCTGGCGCAAAAGTTCGTCCTTTGAACTGTTGGCAACGAGCGCAACAAGCTTAAAGCGCGACGGGTGCCGTTTTACCACGTTTATAACCTGTCTGCCGATAGAGCCCGTACTCCCGACAAGAGCAACTTTCTTCATATATATTATACCCTTTAAATTTTATTTAATGTCTGTTTAATAAGAAAAACGGCGGCATTCAGCCGCCGCTCAATTTCCGTAAATTTACCTGATTATCATAAAGCAGACGACTATTGCCACGGTTGCAAACAGCATGCTGTCAAACCTGTCTAAAACGCCGCCGTGCCCCGGCAACAGCCTGCCCATATCCTTGATGCCGCAGCCGCGCTTCAAAGCGCTTTCGAACAAATCGCCCAGCTGTGCCAGAACGGACGTGGGAAGCGCTATAAGCATAAGGATTACAACGTCGGGAACCTTGCCGAGATTGACGAACTCAACCGCCGAAGTATACCTGCATATCACCCAGGTAACCACGCCCGCAAGCACTCCGCCCAGCACTCCGCCGACCGCGCCCACCACCGTTTTGTTGGGGCTTGTGTGCGGCGCCAGCTTATAAGGCAACACTTTGCCGAACAGACTGCCTACAAAGAACGCGCCCGTGTCCACCATGGGCACTAAGATAAACAGAAACAGTATAGCCACGTCGGAATTGTCCGCCATGTGATTGATATTGGGACCTACGCTTGCAAGCGCGCCGCAATACAAAAGAGCAAGTTCGGCGTACGCCGTGCTCTTTAAGTCGCTCCGCTCGTGGTCGAATACGGTCAGGGAAGCGGTTATCATTGCGCCTAAACTTCCGACTGCCAAAAGCAATACCAGCGCTATGCCGCCGAAACGCACGTCGCCGTGACTGAGCGCTACGAATTTGCCGGTTACGAACGCGGGTATCATCAGCGCGCACGTTACGATTACCACCCACCTCTGAGCGTTGGATACGCCCTCGGTAATGTGAACGTTGCCGTTTTCGTCGGTGACGCGCTTTCTCTCGCCCAGCGCGCGCGTGAACTCGAACGCGCCTATAACCGATATTACCCAGAACAGCAGGTCTACGCCGATTGCGCCGTAGTCAAGGCCGTTTACGTCGGGTATAAGTAATTTCATAACCAGCAGTCCGACCATTACCAAAACGTAACATATGCCGGTTATAACCCTCTTTTTCATTAAATAACTCCTTTAAACCTTGCCGAACCGTCTGTCCCTCGCCGAATAGTCGGCAACCGCTTTTTCAAGCTCTTTGCCCGTGAAGTCGGGGAACAGCACCTTTGTAAAGTACAGCTCGGCATAGGCTGCCTGCCATAACAGAAAGTTAGAAAGCCGTACCTCGCCGCCCGTCCTGATTATAAGGTCGGGGTCGGGTATTCCGCCTGTGTATAAAAGTTCGGCAAACTCGTTTTGCGTTACCTCTCTGCCGCCCTTTACGGCGGTATTGACCGCGCGCGTAATTTCGTTCCGCGCGCCGTAACCGAGCGCCATTATAAAAGTAAAGTCCGCGTTTTCGGGCGACTTTTTAACGCCGTCTTCAATAAGCTTGCAAATATCGACGGGCAACAGCGAAATATCGCCTATCACCTTTACCGCCGCGCCTACGCTTATAAGCTTATCTACGCAGTCTGAAAACTGTTTGCGGATAAGGGCGAACATTTTGTCGAGTTCGTCCTGCGGGCGCGAAAGATTTTCGGTGGACAGCGCGTACACGGTCATATAGCGCACGCCCATTTCTTTCGCCTTTTCGGCAAGAGAAATCATTCGCTTTAACCCCGCACTATGCCCCGCCGACGGGTGCAAAAGCCGCTTTTTTGCCCAACGGCGGTTGCCGTCCATTATTATCCCCACGTGCGCGGGTACGTTTAACGTTTTGTTTTCTGCCATTACACGGTCATTATTTCTTTTTCCTTGGCGGATACTGCGGCGTCAACCTTTGCAACCGCGTCGGAAACAAGCTTTTCGACTTCCTTTTCGCCTGCGGCAAACTCGTCCTCGGAAACCGACTTGTCGTTCTTTAATTTCTTCAATCCGTCCATAGCGTCGCGGCGCACGTTGCGCTGGGCAATCTTTGCGTCCTCGCCCATCTTTTTAATCTGCTTTACAAGGTCGCGGCGGCGCTCCTCGGTGAGCTCGGGAAATACGAGCCTTATAACCTTGCCGTCGTTGGTGGGCGTCAAGCCGATATTGGAAATCTGAATAGCCTTTTCGATGCCCTTTAACGCCGACATATCCCAGGGCGCAATCACAAGGCATCTGCCCTCCTGCACCGACACGTTAGCCATCTGCGTTACGGGCGTCATAGCGCCGTAATAGTCGACCATGACCTTGTCTAAAATATGGGGATTTGCGCGACCCGCACGGATTGCCGCATAGTCCTCTTTGAGAACGGATACAGCCTTTTCGAGTTTGTCGTCAAGTATAAGTAATATTTCCTCAATCATCTCGTTTTCCATCGTGTTTTCTCCTTGATTTTAATTATTATCGATTACGGTGCCTAGCTTTTCGCCGCATACCACGCGCACAATCGAGTCGGGCTCGTTCAGTCCGAATGCAACGACGGGCACGTCGTTTTCCATACACATAGTCGCCGCGGTCGCGTCCATAGCCTTGATACCGTTCTTTATTACGTCCAGATAATTTATGTGGTCGTACTTCTTTGCGTCGGGATTGATTTTGGGGTCGGAATCGTAAATGCCGTCGATGTTTTTAGCCATCATAAGAAGGTCCGCCTGAATTTCGCAGGCGCGCTGGGCAGCCGCCGTATCCGTCGAGCAGTACGGATTGCCCGTGCCGCAGGCCATAATAACCACCCTTCCCTTTTCGAAATGGTTCAAAGCCTTGCGCAGAATATAGGGCTCGGCAAGCGAGGTCATAATTAAAGCGGTCTGCACTCTTGTTGCTATGCCGCGCTGTTCGAGTGCGTCCATCATTGCAAGCGAGTTCATAACCGTGGCGAGCATACCCATATGGTCGG
>CAZRJY010000027.1:0-12071 GCA_964600525.1 uncultured Clostridia bacterium | reverse complement strand
GCTCCTTCTTGCTTTGCTGTGCCTGCGCCTCGGCAATGCGCGCCTTTTTGAGTTCACTGCGCATAATATCGAAACTCTCCGTAAACGCGCCGAAAAGATTGCCCCTGTCCATTTCAAGCGGAATATCCAGATTGCCGCCGGCAACGCGCTCGGCAAACCCTTTCAGCTTGCGGAAGGGTCTGATAACAGTCAAGCGTATATATACGGCATACCCGATACAAATTCCGCACTCCGCCGCGATTGCAACCGCAAGCACTATAATTACCGTCCGCTTCTGATATTGCAGAGTTTGCGCTCCGTCGTTATAGATTATAATTTTGCTCTGCCCGATATCGAGTATGGTGTCTCTGTGCGCGACCGCCGCATTGACGCTTTCGGAAAGCCCCTCTTTCGTTTTGTACAAAACGTTGCCGCCGTCGTCCAAAACAACGTAGTCGAGCGAGTTTGTTTTTTTATGCCCGTCGAGCGAATTGAAGTCGCGCGTTACCGACTGCACTACTTCGTTTACCGCAACCGTGTCCTGCGAGAAGTAGGGCGACTGCACAGCAAAGATTATAAGCGCGATAATTTCGGCTATGAATACAAGAATAAAGCCTATTAAAAACAGCCGCTTTTTCATTCGTCGTCTCCCGTAAACCTGTAACCGTCGCCCCAGACGGTCTGAATATATTCGGGGTTGTTCGGGTTTTTCTCTATCGCCTCGCGCAGCCTTCTTACGTGCACGTTAAGCGTTCCGTCGCCCGTAAATTTATCCTCCCACACCCTTTCGAACAACTCTTTTTTGGATATTACTTTGCCCTTGTTTTCGATTAAATACGATAGGAGTTTAAATTCGAGAGAGGTCAGTTTTATTAAATTGCCCCCCACATATGCCTGTTTTGCCGCAAAATCGACCGATAAATATCCGTCCGAATATGCGGTGGTGCAAGTTTTCCCGAACCGCTTTAAAACCGCCTTGATTTTGGCAAGCAGAACGCCGAGCGAATAGGGCTTTTGCACGTAGTCGTCACCGCCGATATTGAGCGCGACAATCTTGTCGTCGTCACTTGTCCGCGCGGAAATAAATAAAATGGGAATGTTAGTATTTTCCCTTAACTCCCTGCATAAATCGAAGCCGCTTCCGTCTTCGAGATTTATATCCAGCAAAATAAGCTCGGCGGTATTGTCCCTGAAAAAACTGCGGCAGCCGTCCGCGCCGTACACCGCAACCGTGTTCACTCCGAAAAGATTGAAGTATTCCGCCGTGCTGTCCGCAAGAACTTTTTCGTCATCAACGATAAGGCAATTATATTTCATAACTCTCCTCCATTTTAATTATACCATTTTTCATAACATAAATCTTTAAGAATTTCTTAAATTTTAACAGGGAAAGCAAGCCAATTTTAAGGTAATACTTGTTTTTGAAGTTTTTTTGTGATACAATCGTAATACAATATACTTAGGAAAAAATATAAGGGGTGGCTTATGCCGGTAATTCAGCTTCTGCCTGAAAATTTACTTTGGCTGGAATGTGTTTTAAGATTTTTATTTGCAATTATTATAGGCTTTGCGCTCGGCGTTGAGCGGCAAATTCGACTTAAAGTGGCGGGAATACGCATACACGTCGTGGTTGCGGCGGGTGCGGCTCTCTTTACCATTGTTTCTTCATACGGTTTTGCGTCGGACACGTCGCGCGTGGCGGCCCAGGTCGTAACGGGCATAGGCTTTATCGGCGCGGGCACGATTATGCACAGGCAAAACGCCGTACACGGTCTTACCTCGGCGGCCGGCGTCTGGCTGACGGCGGCAATAGCTATGACCATGGGCGCGGGTATGTACTGGGTGGCGCTGGGCGCTACTGTATTGACTATTTTGGTGCAGGTATTTTTACATTTACCCCTCCGCCTTTTCAGCCAGAAGCACCAAAGCGAAATAAGAATTTCGTTCAAGAGCCCGACCGATGATTGCCCCCAGACGATTAAAAATATCTTCGGAATAACCAGATTTACCGAATTTAAAGCAGAACGCATTGACGGCGAACTGATTTACAGCGCCGTACTTCATACGAAAAAGATAGTCGACGCAGCCTTCGTCAGCAAAATGATAGACGAGTACTCGTACATTATCTCGATAGAAAAGGCCGAAAGCGACCGGTAAAATTAAGCAACATAAAAAGGGAGGCGTCTGCCTCCCTTTCTTTTTTTGATTTTAAATTACGGCTGTTTACCGATATATGCGAGGATACCGCCGTCGACGTAAAGGATATGTCCGTTTACGAAGTTGGAAGCGTCGGACGCAAGGAATACCGCGGGACCGGCCAAGTCCTCGGGAGTGCCCCAGCGCTCTGCGGGGGTCTTTGCGATAATGAAGCTGTCGAAAGGATGACGGCTGCCGTCGGGCTGTTTTTCACGAAGCGGCGCGGTCTGCGGGGTTGCGATATATCCCGGTCCGATGCCGTTGCACTGAATGTTGTACTTGCCGTATTCCGAGCAGATATTCTTGGTCAACATCTTCAAGCCGCCCTTAGCCGCAGCGTATGCGGAAACGGTCTCTCTGCCGAGCTCGCTCATCATCGAGCAGATATTGATAATCTTGCCGTGACCCTTTTTAATCATCGAAGGAATAACCGCCTTCGATACGATGAAGGGCGCGTTGAGGTCGATGTCTACAACCTTTCTGAAATCCGCGGCGCTCATTTCGGTCATGGGGATACGGCGGATAATGCCCGCGTTGTTTACAAGAATATCTACAACGCCCACTTCCTTTTCGATTTTAGCAACAAGCGCGTTTATAGCCGCCTCGTCGGTAACGTCGCATACGTAGCCGTGAGCTGCTATGCCCTCGTCCTTGTACGCCTTAATGCCCTTATCTACAAGGTCCTGGTTGATATCGTTGAAAACGATTGTCGCGCCTGCCTGTGCGTACGCCTTTGCGATTGCAAAACCGATACCGTAGCTTGCGCCTGTTACCCAGGCAATTTTGTCTTTAAGCGAGAAATTCTGTTCGAATGCCATTGTTTAATTCTCCTATTAAAAATTTTTTACTCTTTAATTATACCATATTTTACCAAAATGTAAAGTCCCGAACAAAAAAATCCGCCAAAGCTTTTTGAAAGCCGGGCGGATTTATTGAAATTATTCAATTAAATCGATTTGGTTAATTTAGCATTCTCGGAAGAACGCATTTTTACTGTTTCCGCAAAGTGAACGACTAAGCCCGCAATGGCAATAACCGTCGCCAAAACAAATCCTATACCTATATAAAAGGTAACAAGAGCCAAAAGTGCAAGCAATAATATTATACCGAAAGACAATATGATAAAGCCGCTTTCAAGCGTGTCGGCAATCAGAACACCGCCTATAATAATCATTACTACGCTTAACATACCAAGCATTACCATATAAGCGTTTATGTAAACCCCGCAAGCAGTGAGAATAACTATGAATTGTGCGGCAAAACATAGAAGGCTTAAAATAGTAAGTTCAAAGCTGAAAGCGCGACCCGAATGCGCGCGGATTATTGCGGCAACGGTAAAGCCGCACCCCAGAAAACCAAGCAAACCGAACCCTATGCCGAATCCGCTGCCGTATCCGTTTCCAAATCTAAAAATACTGTACGTAATAAGAGCAAGCGCACCGCACCAATTTATAAGCTCGCTGACGTAAGCGAGCGTGTGTTTCGGTTTAACGGTAAATATTAACGCCACGCAACCCAACACGTCGGGCAAAAATACGACAACCCCTATAAGAAGCGCCAGAAAATTACCTACGTTTAAAACTCCCGAAAAAGCTACAACTACCGCTATCGGGAATATTGCCTGCACGGCAGTCCAGCACAGCACAAAAGACTTACTGCTATGCCGTATAGCATATATTCCGCCCGAAATTGCCAGTGAAATGCTGAGCGCACCTAAAACGAGATAGAAATAATATACGGGCGCTGCCTGCTCGCCCATTATAAAAGGCAGAGCAAAAATAAACGAACACTCCGCCCCCGCCAATGCGGCGAACACGAACGCGATTACGCCTGCGGCAATATGTTTTTTCATACCGTCCCCCCTATCAAAAGTCATATTCGACCCGACTGTATTTACATTTTATAGCGGATTTTCCGCCAAGTCAAGTATTTTAGCGGATTTTCCGCTAAAATTATTTATATGACAAACAGCAATGTCGGGGAAACAATCAGATATTTACGAAAGGGTAAAAACTTGTCGCAAGCCGAACTCGGTAAAATTCTCGGGTATTCCGCCCGCACCGTGTCCGACTGGGAAAACGGCAGTACCGAACCCAACATTTCGGCAATTAGGGCTATGGTGCGCTTTTTCGAGATAACGTACGACGAATTTTTTTCCGACAATTAGCCTCCCTGCGGCACGCGGCGCGTAGAGAGGCGTTTTTATTGCTTTTGACAAAAATTTGTTTATAATATTGTAGTCGGGAGTTTGAAATATGAAGAAAAAAGTCAACGGAAAATTTTCCGCCTCCGTTCTTTTTACGGTGCTCATTATTGCCGTTTCGGCAATCGCACTGCTGCTTACGTGCGTGCGCACAGGTGAAAAAATCGCTTTTGCCGACTTTTACAAGCAAGCAAGAGCGGAGTTCGAAATACCGACGGGCGGCGGATTTGTCGGACAGGGACTTGACTATTTAGAGGACGAAAACGCGTTCATAACCTGCGGCTACGCGGCGGTCAAGGGCAAATGCTCGATGGTTTATTACATAGACGAAAAAGGCAAAGCAACGCGCACCGCCCTCAAAAATGCGGACGGCAGCAACTACACGGGGCATACGGGCGGCATTGCGCACTATAAGGAATATTTCTATATTACAGGCGACGACGGCTGCGACGTGTTCGCACTCTCCGATTTGACCGAGCATAAGAGCGTAAGCGTAAAGCTGGGCGAGGTTAAAACGCTTTTAGACCCTGCCTACTGCAACGTATACGGCGGCAAGTTTTACACCGGCTCGTTCTACCGCGCAGGCAACTACGAAACTCCCGACTGGCAGCGCATTAAAACGCCGCACGGCGATAATAACAAGGCGGTCATAACCGTGTTCGACATTGACGACAACGCCGCCGACAGCTTTTATATTTCGCCCAAACCGAGCGCCGTGTACTCCACCGCCGGGCTTGTGCAGGGTATGACGTTTACAGAGGACGAAATAGTCCTTTCCACCTCTTACGGTCTTGCGGCTTCGCACTTACTTTTTTACGGTAAATCAAGCATATCCGCGGGGCAATTGACCTTAAACGGCGAAAACGTGCCCCTTTACTACCTTGACGGCGCGTGTCTTAAACGCACAGTTACCGCTCCGCCTATGAGCGAAGAAATAGTGTATTTGAACGATAGAATTTATATAATGACCGAGAGTGCAAGCAACAAATACGTCTTCGGCAAATTTATGAGCGGCAAACATCTTTGGAGTTGGAAAGCAAATTAAAAAAAGTCCGTACAAACGTACGGACTTTTAATTTGTTTAATTTTAAATTATTCGCCCTTGAAAGGAAGGAGCGCCGCAACCCTTGCACGCTTGATTGCCGTGGAAAGCTCTCTCTGGTGCTTGGCGCAGTTGCCGCTCATTCTTCTGGGAAGCATTTTGCCCGATTCGGTAACGAACTTCTTTAAACGGTTAACGTCCTTGTAGTCTATTTCCGCTACCTTCTCCTGGCAGAAAACGCAGACCTTTCTGCGGGGAGCCTTTTTATAGCTCTTTTTAACAGTTGTCTTCTCTTCCATTTTTATCTCCTTAATTTATCACCCGATTAAAAGGGAATGTCGCTGTCGTCGTCAAACGACTGCAAAGCAGGTTTTCCGGAACCTCTGTTGCCGCTGCGTGCGGGAGCGGGTGCGTCTACGGCGTCGAAACCGTCGGAATTTCTGGGTGTCAAAAATTCTACGTCCTGCGCGATAATATCGACCGCAGTGCGCTTTGCACCCGTACTGTCCTCGTAGTTTCTCAGCTCAATCGTGCCCGAAACCGCAACCTTGTTGCCCTTTTTTGCATAGCGCGAAACCGTTTCGCCGAGACCGCGCCATGCGGTTACGTTGAAAAAGTCAGTCTTTCTTTCGCCGTCCGAACCCGAGTAATTTCTGTTTACCGCGATTGCAAAACGGCAGATTGATACGCCGCCCGAAGTTTCCGTGAGCTCGGGGTCGCGCGTGAGATTACCGATTAAAAAAACCTTGTTCATCTGTGTATCCTTACTTTTTTGTTATCATCAATCTTAAAACTTCGGCGGTAAGACCTGCTATTCTGTCAAGCTCGTTTACCACTGCGCTCTCGGCTTCGAAAGTCGTTAAAACGTAATAGCCGTCGGACTTATAATTGATAGGATAAGCCAACTTTTTAACGCCCCACTTGTCTGTGGAAACGACCTTGCCGCCGTTAGACGTAACTATTCCTTCGAGCCTGGAAACCAAAGCTTCCTTTGCTTCGTCGGCTAAGCTTGCGTCCAAAACGTAAAGCATTTCGTAAGTTTTCATATTTTTTTCACCTCCCGGACTTAATCGGCATACCACCTGCGGTATGCAAGGCATCGCGCATTAAAAATACGCTTTTATATAATACAGTATAATTTTTTCATTGTCAAACGATTTTTTAAACCGTTTTTAAGTCGACATCGAAAGCACGATGTTTATAAGCTGTTCGAGCGTTAACCCGCCGAGTTCCTGACCGTTAAACGTCTTGCTTAAATCCTTATTTTTGTCGATAATGTCCGCTTTCTGCAAGTCGTATAAGGTCGAGTTGTACACGTTTGCCGCACACGAGGCTACCATATTGTTGAAGTTGTTCATAGTGTACGCCTTTTCCATTCCGTTGTTGTACAGAACTATGCGCCACATACCCTGCGCTTCGCCGTAAGTGTAGTATTCGTCCGCGTCGAACTCCGCCTGCGTTATATGCCCCAGCGCGTCGTCATAAGCCGTATCGTTTTCGGGCGGCTCGTTCTGCGCGTTTGCAAGCACTAACTCGCCGTTCACTTTTTTATAGTACAGCCATTCCGCGTGGTACTCGGTTGCAAGAGCCGGGTCGCTGTTTTTCTCTACGCCGTACGCCTCCTCCGCGTACACCCTCTGTATGAACAGTCTGTCGATTGCGGTGGAAAGCTCGGACACCTTGGTGTTTTTAAGCTGACGGAGCATAGAGCTCTTTTCGAGTTCGTCCGAGGCGATGATTTCGCCCACCGTCAGTCCGTCGATGCGCTCGGACATACCCGAAAGCGGCGTATCCTTAATGGCTTTCAAAAGCTGGCTTTCCGTGCCGTCGAGCTTTAAAACGTCGCCTACCGTCAAGTCGTCGGTGAAGCTGTTCATTCGGTCGGACACTTCGTTCACCCTGGTGCCGCCCACGAATACTCTTTCGCCCTCGTCGTCGAAATACCACACGGCGGTAATCTTTACTACGCCGCCGCTTTCCTCGGTTGCGATGTTACAATCCCGGTACGTGCCTCCTACGTTCACTTTGCCTACGTACCTGTACCCGTCGCCCGTCTGCGCTTTTACGCCCGTTACGCCGTAGCCCAAATACACCATTACTGGCTCTTCGACGTTCACGTCCATAAGCACGGTTATTGGCATTGAATTGGTAAGCGCGGCAACGTCCTTGACCTTAACGCCTTCGACGCCCTCGACTTCGGTGATATACCCTTTGTCGACGTACACGGTAACCTCTTTCTCGTCCGCGCCGTCCTTGTCGTAAATTGCCTTGTAAGTGCCGTTGCCGTTATCTTTCAAATCGGAAATTTTGTAGGCGATATAGCACATAACTTTGTTGTTAGGCGAGATATTTTCGACGAAAGTGCCTATTTCCAAATCGTTTATTATTTCGTCGACGCCCTCGCCGCGTAGCAGCGCGCCCAAAGTGGTAGTGCCGAATATTTCGCCGATAGTGCTGTCCTCGCCGACAACCTCTGCAACCATAACCGAGTCGAGAGGCGCGAACGGGTCTAACACTATATCGGTGAGCGTGAGCGCGTCGAGCTGTATCATCTTGCCCTGACTGTCGCGGAAATAATTTTTGCCGCTCACCGTCTTTATCTCGTACTTCTCGACTTTGGAATTGTAATTATCGTAGAAGTAATTTACGGCATACGGCTCGTAGTACGAATAGCCCGTAAATCTGTCGGAAACGCCCGTGCTCTGAGAATTCAACGCGGCATATACCTCGTCGAAATTAATTTCGTACTTGCCGTTTACCGGTTTGACCGCTATAAAATCGGTGCCCTGTCCGTACTTAACTATCTGGAATTTGTACGTCTTGCCGCCGTCCTCTTTAACGTAGTCGTCAATGATATATTCGGCTTCCTCTATGCCGCCAGAGGTTACTCTGCAAGGCACGTAGTAAAGCGCATAGCGCTCGTATTCGGTTTCGCCGTCGACAATCTTACCCGAGGGCGTAAGCAAGTCCTCTTCGCGCCCCGCCAGATTTTCGGGGTATCTGCCGATATCGTCAATCGGGCCGCCCTCGTAATCCACGCGCCAGTAATTACCGTCGTATTTTTTATAGTAATCGTACATTACGGGCAGTTTGAGTTCGGTGCCCTTAACCGTTGCGTAGTCGCACTCCGCGCCAGCAAGCAGCGATTTTACCACGGGGTTGGCTTGGTCGCCGATAACCGTGTCCATACCCAGTTTTTCAAGGAAAGGTCCCGTCTTTATACTCATTACGCTGTCGGACAGCACCTGAGCAAGCTCGGTCATAGGCCTTGACTGGAACTCGTTGTGGTCGAGCTCGATATAGTTGTCCGTCACGTTGTACACAAGGTCTAAAACCATCTGCGTTGCGGGGATAAGATTTTTAAAGTCGTCGATACTCTTGCCGAGCGCGACTACCTGACCGTTTTCGTATACAAGTCCCTTTACGCCCGATAACAGTTCCTTTAAGGTTTTAACTTCCTTGGTGTTGACGTATCTGTCGTCGGTGTTGGGCATGCCCAGCGTTGCCATTACGGTGTTGATATCGCTGTTTACGATAAACCAGTAGACGCCGAAAATCGCGCCGAGTTCAACAATAATCGCGAAAATAAATCCGAGCAAAAACGATATAATTCCGGTTACAAGTTTCGAACCGCTTTTAGCCATAAAAATTCCTCCGACTAAGATTATACTATACGCGCGCACAAAAAAGCAAATAATTTACCGTGCACGCCTTGCCAGTGCGTATTTTATTAACTTTTCCCTGTCGTTTAATACGTTGCCTATTACGCACTCTTCAAGCAACATTTTAAGGGTTTTTGCCGTTTCGTCGGGGCATATTCCCGCGTCAATTAACTCGTTGCCCTTTACGGCAAGCTGTTTTAAAGTGAGCGGCACGCCCTCTTTTTGCATTTTATTATAGATGTTTTTCCACTTTTCAACGCACGGCGCAATCGATAAATCGTCCTTGCAAGCGGAAAAATCCGCCTGCTTTAAGAGCAGTAAATCGTCGAATAAATCAAGGTTGCGCACGATAAATTTTCTCACTTTGTTTTCGGACGCCGCGCCCGAAAGGTCGTACATATGCAGCCGCACAAGCTCGCACACCCTTTCGGAAGTCTTAGACGGAACGCACAGCCGCTTGCAGATATCCGCCGCGATTTCCGCGCCCGCTTCCTCGTGACGCGCGTATTTTCCGAAATTTATTTTGCAGTACGGCTTGCCTACGTCGTGCAAAAGCGCCGCAAGACGTATCGCAGGCGGCGCGTACAAAACGCACCTTAAAGTGTGTTCGAGCACGTCGTGGGAGTGAAAATCACTGCGCTGCTCCATACCCTCGCCAGCGGCAAGCTCGGGCAGAATATGTTCCAGCACCCCGACCTTGCTCAGAAGTTTAAGCCCCGCGTACTGCGCGCCATTGACCCCGTACTTTAAATCCGCGGTTAAAATTGCGTTAAGCTCAGCGCCGATACGCTCTCTCGCAATGTCGTCTATAAGCGCGCAGTTTTCGCGCGCGCCCTCCATGCACTCGTCCGTAGGAGTAAACCCGACTTGCGCGGCGATACGGCAAAGGCGCATAAGCCTGAGCCCGTCCTCGCCGAACACCTTTTTTGCCGGGACCACGGTGGAAATTACTCTGTTTTGTATATCCTCAATTCCGCCCAAAGGGTCTAGGAATTTTTGCGCGACGATGTCGTAATAAACCGCATTGCATTTAAAATCGCGGCGGCGCGCGTCGCTTGCTATGTCGTCGGTGAAAAACACCTCTTCGGGCGAATGCTTTCCGCGCACGTATTTATCCGTACGGAAGGACGTGAATTCGTAGTCCTCGCCGTCCGCGCTCATAAGCACCGTGCCCGTATTCTTATACACCGCCGTCACCTTAAACCCGACCTCTTTCGCCGCGGCGCAGACGATATCCGCAGAGAGCGGCGCGCACACGTCCCAGTCTGAGCATTCCTTTTTCAGGTCCGAAAGAAAATCGCGGCAGGCTCCGCCCACCACGTACAGCGGTTTTTCGAGAGCGGCGGCAAGCGTTTTGAGTTTTTCGGGCAACAGCGTGTGCATATCCGACGAATTTCCTTTATTGTTTAGTTTTAACATTATATCAAATTTATAAAACTATTGCAATCTTTGCGAAAATATTGTATAATATTTTGCGAGTTACACGAGAGAGAAATTTATGTATCACATTATTTTGAACGGTTACAACGTAGACGAAAAGACGGAAGCAAAGATTAACACCGTTAAAGAAGTATTCGAAACCGCGGGCAAAGAAATTACGGTTCACAAGACCGAGCACGCAGGTCACGCGAAAGAAATCGCCGCCGCCCTCACCGCAAACGGCGAGTTTGCGCACCTTATAGCAATGGGCGGCGACGGCACTCTGCACGAAGTTTTAAACGGCATTCACGACACCGAAAACTGCACTCTGGGGCTTATCCCTCTGGGCACGGGCAACGACTTTGCCGAGAGCGCGGGCATTACCCACGACATAAGAAACGCCGCCGAAACCATAGCTTTCCGCGCGCCCGTATGCATCGACTATATCGAGCTGGAAAGCGGTTTAAGGAGCATTAACGCCGTCGGCATGGGAATAGACGTCGACGTTTTACAGCGCGTTTACGCAGGCAAAGCCACGGGCAAAAACAAGTACTTCAAGGCGTTTATAAAGAGCCTTAAATATTACAAGGCTTCCACATTTAAGGCGAGCTGGGACGACGGCGACGAGCGCGAGTACACCGGCATTATCGCGTGTCTTGGCAACGGCAGACAGATAGGCGGCGGCATAAAGCTTTTCCCCGACGCGGAAATAGACGACGGATATATCGACCTTGTAGTTGTCGACTACCTTTCGCGGTTCAGAACGCTTATCGCATTTTTAAAGCTGACCACTGGCAAGGTGAACAAGGTAAAGGAAGTTACGCACGTAAAGTGCAAGAGCGTTAAAATTACTCCCGTAAACGGCGCCGCGCCCATTCAGGCTGAGGGCGAAATTTACGAAAACGCGCCCCTTCACGCGCACATAGTATCGGACAAACTTAAATTTTATCTGCCCAGCAAGTTAAATAATTAAGAAATGATTGAAAAGTATTACAGGCGCATAATCGACGGCATTCCGTCGGCTATCGTCGTCGTAGACCAAAACTTAAACGCAGTTTTCTGCAACTCGAATTTTGCCACCCTTTTCGGCAGGAATTTCCGCCGCACAAGTTTAGGCGGCGCTTTCGGTTGCGCGCGCTGCAAAAAAAAGTGCGGCAAGGACGACTGCGCAAGAGGGTGCTCGCTCGTTTCGGCGTTCGAGGACTCCTTTTATTCTTCAAAAGAAATTTCGCGGCGCGTATTTTTAAAGCTGGACGGCGAGGAAACGCGCGAGGTCGCCTTTTCGCTGACCGTAAAACCTTTGGGCGGCGGTCTTTGCATGGGCATAATCGACGACGCGTTGGAGCTTGAAATCGCGCGCGAGCTGGTTGCCGCAAAGAGCATTCAGCAGCGCCTTTTACCCGCCGGCAAGTGGGCGGGCGGCAAACGCTACTCCTACCTTTACATTCCCTGCCGCGACATAGGCGGCGACCTTCCCGAAGTTTACACCGTGGGAAATTCCGCGTGCGGAGTTATAGCCGACGTTTCGGGCAAGGGCATTTCGGCGGGTATGCTCTCCGCTTTTGTAAAG
>CAZRJY010000026.1:0-12814 GCA_964600525.1 uncultured Clostridia bacterium | reverse complement strand
AGAAACTCAAAATTGCCAGCGCTGCGGTTGCCGTAGTTATGGCAGGAACAATGGCTTTCGGTATGTTCGGCTGTAACACCAGCAAGCCCACCAACACGGGCAAGCAGCAGAAGTATACAGTTGCGGCAGCCGATGCGGATTTATCCGATACCCCGCTTAACATCAACATCGGCGACTCCAACCAGAGGTCGATAAGCTTTAACGTCGGCGAATTACTTTCCGGTACGGTTAAGCTTCCCGACGGTAAGGATTACAATTCGTCCTCGCTGAAACCCGCTTGGAAAGCGTTCTCCGACAAGATTGGCGTTCCTTTCAACGACGTTTGGCAGGATGCTAAGGAAAAGGTTAAGAACGCTAAGACCAACGACAGACTCGGCGATATGGACATCATCACCGCAGGCTGCACGGAGATTTCGGACAACGCTACCGATATGCTTGACTTGTCGAACTATCTCGACGAAATGCCTAACTATGCGGCGTTCCTCAAAGATAACGCAATCGTTCGTCTTTCGCTTACTTCCAACACGACGACGGGCGCAATGTACGCGGCTCCTTACTTCGACGGCAACAACGATATCGAAAAGTACGAGCTTTTCAAGACCAACTGGGTAAAGGCTCTGCTTGACAATACCACCGGCGGCGACACAACCACGACTTACAAGTCGCACGGCACGGCTAAAAAGATGAACGGCGGCGACTGGGGCGACACCCTTACGACTTCTACCGCAATTGAAGCGTATATGGGTCAGACCGGTTCGTACACGACCGACGTTCTTAAAGCCGACGGCACGAAGGGCACCATTACCGTAAACTACGATAAGGCCCTTGCGTCTGCAAAGTCCGGCACGATTGCTTCCGTTCTCAGCGGTGCAAGCATTGCTGCTTACGAAGGCACCAGCGGTAACATCGTTGACATTATGAACCATGCTATCAACAGTAAGCAGGGCGAAGTAACCGGCGATACGCTTCTTAAAATTTTGCAGGAGTATATCAAAGTTGCTTACTACGTAGGCGGCACCGAAACTGCTTTCTATACCCAGAGCGGCTACAAGCTTTCCGACGTATTCGTAGGCGAGGGCGCTGCTTGGGACGTTGACCTTTACGCTGCTTTGGGCAGAGTATTGGTAACCAACCCCAGCCTTATTAAATCCGGTAGCGCAGGCAACGCAATCGGCGGCGCAGGCGCAACCGAGCTCAAACAGCTCTGGCTGCTCAGCGCTCGTCAGAACAACATGCAGAGAATGATTGATACCATCTCGATGGTAGGTCAGCTCTACGGCGTACGCGGCTTGGAGAGCAAGAACCTCTACGCTTATATCGACTCTAAGGGCAAGCTTCAAGACGCACGCGGCGACCAGGCTTCCTACGATGCAATGAAGAAGTTCAGCGCATTCTGGCAGGAAGGTCTTGTATTCACCGGCGCAAGCGGAAGCAATGCAGACCAGTCCTACTACAAGAAGGATACCCCCGAAGCGCTTTCCACCTACGACTACGTTAACACGCAGACTCCCGTAGGCTTCCAGCTGTCCGGTAATATTCTTAAAGCCGACGGCACCGTAAACAATTCGAAGTACAGCGTAGAAGAGGGTTACTACTACACGCCCGTTATCACCCCCGTATCCAAGTGGGATGAAGACGGCAGCAACGAAATCGAGGCGGACGAATACTTCCGTTTCACCGAAAGCTGGCGTACAACCAAGGATACCGGCTTCTGCGTACCTGTAAACAACGTTAAAAACAATCCCAAGAAGTTAAGGGCTGTTCTTAAATTCATCGACACGATGTTCTCGCACGACGGACAGATACTCTTAACCTACGGACCTAAGGCGACCAGCGCAACCGAAAACGACGGCTTCTGGTTCAACAGAGAGGCAACCGCTGCTGAAATTGCTTCCGGCGACTACTTCGAATACGAAGGCAAGAAGCTCTATCACGAAGGCACCGCAAAGTATGCGGGCGAATATCAGCCTAAGGTTTCCGCAAACGTTATGACCGCTTACTACGGCGGCTCCGTATACGGCTTCTGCTACGACGGTTCCTCCGGCATTAACTGGGCAGGCTCCGACAAGACCGGTTCTGCTTTGGGTATTGCGGCTAAGCCTACGTCCGACGATAAGACCGAGCCTACTGGTAAGTGGAAGCTTGCTAACGACACTTGGGAAATTAACAAGAAAGGCGAGTTCGTAAAGGTTACCGCTGGCACCGAGTTGGATAAGGGTACCTACTATATCGTAAAGGCTACGGTTGCCGGTCATAAAGAAAACAACGAAGACGTTGGCGAAGCTTACTACTTCGTAGATAAAGACGGTAAGTTTGCAAATAAGAGCTGCAAGCTGGTTGCTCTTGTAAGCAGCACCGCTAACCAGTGGATTACCGGTACGACGCTCAACTACACCAACTTTGCAAGATACGTCATCGGTTCCGCACTTCCTATCGGTAACAAGCTTCAAGCGTTCGAGTTCCAGCTCACTTCCGCAATGGGTAGAGACGGCGCGCTCATCGTCGACAAGGCTATTTCGGCTGAGGTTATCAGACATACCCAGAACACGATTGAGGAAGGCAAGCTCTGGTACACCGTAGTTCCTACCGTTCTTCCTTACACCAAGGCTGACACAAGCTCGCTTGGCGGCACGCACGTAAGACTTCACGACAACGGCAAAGACAAGTACTTCACCAACAATAAGGACGCTAAGACCAACCTGTACTTCCAGATTATCAAGTACGGCTACGACGCTACCAAGATTAACGGTGTAGATACTGTAACGGGTCTCGGACTTTCGGGTACGACTACCGCAGAAGCTATTATCAACAAGCTTGAAGACGTTGATAAGTTCACGGCATTCGAAACCATCAAGAACACCGCATGGCAGAAGAGCAAGACTTACTACTCGACTCTCAAAAAATAATTAAACAATTTGCTGTAAATAATTAAATTTGTTTGCTCTGTGCCCGCCTTCGGGCGGGCACAGAAAAAAACATTTGGGGAATGTGATATGAAAACTCAAATGAAGTTTCAAAAAATTCTGACGCTTATTACATTAATAATTGCGGCGCTTGCCGTAGTTTTGGCGTTGAGTTTCAGTAGCGGCGTTTTTACGGCTGCTAAACAATATTCGATAAAGATGTCGGAAGAAGACCAGTTCGGCGCCGACGCAATTTATGTTTACGCCAACAGTATTAACAACATGTTGCTTATCTTGGCAATCGTGTTGCTTCTCACCACCGTTTTGCTTTACATAATGGGGTGCAACAAAAGAAGAAATTATTACATAACAAACTATATCGCAATCGGCATTTACGCCGTTTATACTCTTGTTTTTGCAGTTATATTGCTTGTTATCTGCGCTAATTGTCTCAACTATTACGGACAGATTGACTTCAAGGCGTGGAAAGAATACGAGAGTATTTTAGCTGATAACGGCAGACCTATTCATACTCCGTATTACAACGATAATTGCGCTACCGTTTATCTTGGTATAGTTCTGTTTGTTGTGTTACTCGCCAATATTGCGGCTTGGGTACTTAACTTAATTTGGAAAATCAAACTTATGAAAGGCGAAAAAGCGCTCCTTGAACAGGGTGCCGTTGAAAAGACTGCCGAGTTGGAGGTGGCATAATGGATAAGAAAGCAAAAAATCCTGTTTTGCAAGATGACATTCTCCGCTATAAAAAGAATAAGTTCGCATCAAGCTTTGCGCTGCTTGCACTTGTTTTCAACTGCTTATATTTCGCGCTGTTCTATTCGATACTGTCAACTCCCCTTTACAAGGTACAAATGGGTTTCTCGGTTATAATTAACCTGTTGGTATTACTTGTAGGCTTCTACTCGTCCGAGGGTATAAAAGGATATAACAAAAAGTTCTCGATAGTACTTATAGTACTTGCAGCCGTTCAGGTTGTCAGAATGATTTATTATCCCATTGTCGGCGCGTCGAAGGGTTGGCTGAACGACAGCAACATCTATTTCTTTGTAAAAATGAGCAATGCTGCAAACGCGACTTTGCTGGTTATCTGGCTTGCGGCTTCCACGGCTTGCTTCATCGTATCCGCAGTGCAGGGCTTTATCGTAGCTAAGAGACTGGAAAACTTCCAGAAGAAGCTTGACAACGGCGAAGTTTCCGTTGAAGAAACTTTAAAGGAAGTCGAGGCGGCGGAGGCTGCCGCGCAGAATGTTACGGCGGACAGCAATAATAAGCCTTCTGAGTTAAAAGAGGTTGTTGAAGCTGAGGAAGAAACTCTTTCATCCGAGGAGGCAGACAATGGCTAACGTAAGTTTACAACATATTGAAAAGATATACGACGGCGGCGTACAGGCTGTCTGGGATTTCAACCTTGACATAGAAGACGGCGAGCTCATCGTTTTGGTCGGACCTTCCGGTTGCGGCAAGTCGACTACGCTCAGAATGGTAGCGGGACTTGAAGACATATCGAACGGAAAGCTGATAATCGACGGTAAGGACTGCACGCGTCTTCCGCCCAAAGACAGAGATATTTCCATGGTTTTCCAGAACTATGCGCTTTACGGCCATATGACTATTTACGAAAACATGGCGTTCTCGCTTACGCTTCGTAAGGAAAATAAAGAATTAATTCACAGAAAAGTTATGGCTGCGGCTGAAATCCTCGATTTGAAGACTCAGCTCAACAAAAAGCCCAAGCAGCTTTCGGGTGGTCAGCGTCAGCGTGTCGCTATGGGACGTGCAATCGTACGTAACCCCAAAGTGTTCCTGTTTGACGAGCCTCTCTCTAACCTCGACGCAAAGCTTCGCGGTTCGATGAGACGTGAAATTATGCTTTTACATAAAAAGCTCAATGCAACGATGATGTACGTAACGCATGACCAGACCGAAGCGCTTACGCTTGCGGACAGGATTGTATGTATGTCGATGGGCCACGTACAGCAGATAGGTAAGCCTATCGAGCTTTACGAACAGCCTGCAAATACGTTCGTTGCAACGTTCATAGGACTTCCTCCTATGAATATGTTCGATGGTAAAATCGAGGGCGGACATTTTAAGAGCGAGCTTTTCGAATATCCCTTAACTCCCGCACAATCGGATTTGTTAAAAGAGTACGAAGGCAAGGAAGTAATTCTCGGCGTTCGTCCCGAAAACGTTGTGCGCGGCGGTAACGTGCCGTTTGTTGTAACGAACAACGAGAACCTGGGTATGAACACCTTGGTGCACGGTAAAATCGGCGGAAAAAAGATTGTTGTCTGCAAGTTTGCGGAGTGGTGCAACTATAAATACGGAGACGAAATCAAGCTTGGTTTCGACCCCGAGCGTATGCATTTCTTTGATAAAGAAACCACGCAGGCGATAAGATAAGGAGGTGTAGTTATGTTGGAAAATGAAGACGCAGTAGTTGAAAACGGCGAAACCGAAGTTTTGGAAAACGAAACCGAAGTTGCCGCAAAAGACGAAGTAATAGTTGAAGAGCAACAACCCACCCCTCAGACCGAAGGCAAAGAGAGCTTCGGGGCGAAAGTAAAGGAATGGTTCAGAAAGCAGGCGGTTAATCTTAAAAGAAAGCCGCAGAGAATTGCGTTTTTGTTCTTTGTAATAAGTTCGGTTATGTACCTTATAGGTCTTAATACGTTCTCGCCCGGTCCTGTTAAGAACTTCGGTTCGCAGCCGTATCTGGGAATATCGGTGTTCGTAACCACGCTGTTCTCTATTTTAGTGCTTGTACTGTTTATGAACACGTTCCCCAAGCGCGGAATAAGGTACAAGAAGAACGGTAAAAAGCACAGTATGAACTATATTATGCTTGCGCTCACATTCGTATTTTTGCTTGTAATGTTCCTTATGGACTTGCTTTACTATAAGCAGCTTGCGGGATGTATAGCTGGCAACGAGGCGACTTTCTTTAAAGATGCGGCGCAGGCTAGCAAGTACGTTAAATATTTCAAGGAGGGCACAACGCTCGATTCAATAGCGTATGACCCCACAGGCTACAAGAGCTATCTTGTAAAGGCTTTGGAACTTGATATAGTGCATATGGTTTTCCTCGGAATATCTGCATTGCTTCTTGCAACGCTTCCTCTCTACAAGAAACTCATAATGAAGATAAACACTTCTAAGGTAGTTGAGAGCACTGAGATTAAGGAAGTTATCGACACAGAAGACTGATAATAATTATTAGGCAATTTGGTATAACCGACAAGTTATCTTGTCGGTTATTATCAAAAATAGAGTAAAATGTCAAAAAAGAAGAAAAAGAGCAAAGAAACCACAATCGAGAATTATTACGATTTAAAAACCAAAGAGGTTGACGAGCTTGTCGCGGCGCTTAAAGGCGATATCGACGAGTCGCAGCTCGAACCCGTAACCAAGAACATTGCGGAAATTACCGGCGAGGAAGAGAAAGCTAAGAAGGGCTCTAAAAGGGCAGACTTCGACCCGTATAAAATAGACAAATTTTCCAGAATTCCCGTATGGCTCAAAGCGATATTCGTAAAGTTCTGGTTTGCGGGCGCGTGTTGTTATTTTGTAATCTGGGGTTTGGGCAGGTATGTGCCCGATTCTTTGGACCAGGCGGTGCTTGCGGGCGTATTTTTAGGAGTGTTTACCGACTTTTTCGTCAATCCGATTTACAGATATATGGAATCGTCGGATAAGGAATACAACGATTATATGATGTTTCCTTTTCCGTTTAAAAAATTCTGGACGTTCTTTGCAAACATAATTTATTATATCGGAATAGGTCTGCTTGTAATGTTGGCGTTTACCGGTATAAACAAATTGGCGATATTGATAAATCACAAGTACGACGGTTACGTGACAATCGGCGTAGAGCCGCTGTTTTACGGCGTGCTTGCGCTTGTTATCGATATGGCGTTTATCGGAATTAAGGACTTGATTGTACACCTGGTTAAGCGCAAAAAGCGCAGAAAAGAGGAGGCGCAAGATGTTTAAATTGCTTTTCGTTTCAAGCACTACGGCGTGCTTTGAATTAGATAACAAAAATCCTTACTATTCACCCGAAAAGTATTTCGTAACGCTTAACGGCAACACGGTCGGCGAGCAAAAGGACAGCAACGTATTTTCGCTTTTTAACCTTTCGCCCGATACCGAGTATACCGCAGGCACGACTTCGGACGGCTTTACACTTAAATTCCGCACCGAAAAAGAGACGGGCACGGTAAACGTAAAGGATTTGGGTGCAAAGGGCGACGGCGTGACCGAGGATACGTATTATATCCAAAGGGCTATCGACAGCTGTCCCAAGGGCGGCAGAGTAATTATCCCCGAGGGCAGTTTCTATACCAGACCCATAGTGCTCGCGTCCGACATAACTATCGAAATTTTAAAGGGCGGCGAACTTCTCGGCGACATAGTCGAGGAACATTATCCTTACATTCCCGCGAAAGTCGAGGACGACGGGACGGAGGACGTTCTGGCAACATGGGAAGGCAATCCCTATCCCTGCCACCAGTCGTTCGTGTCCGCGCATAAGAAAAAGAATATAAAAATCGTCGGCGAAGGCGCTATCAACGGCAACGCCGACAAGTCCACATGGTGGGCAAGACCTAAGGGCAGAGAGGTTGCAAGACCCCGCCTTGTCACTTTGAACAAGTGCGAAAACGTGGTTTTCCACGGAGTGACGTGCAAAAATTCGGCGGCGTGGAACCTGCACCCCTTCTTTTCGAAAAATCTCGGCTTCTATGATATAAGAGTGCAGAACCCCTATACGGGTCCCAACACCGACGGACTTGACCCCGAAAGCTGCGACAACGTGGAAATCGTCGGTTGCGTGTTCTCGGTCGGCGACGACTGCGTGGCGTTGAAGTCGGGCAAGCTGTACCTCGGCTCAAAGTATAAGACGCCCGCAAACCACCACACAATCCGCAACGACCTCTTTCAGGACGGTCACGGCGCAATCGTTCTGGGCAGTGAAATTTCGGGCGGCGTAAAAAACCTGACCGTTTGCCAGTGCGTGTTCAAGCATACCGACAGAGGTCTGCGCATAAAATCGCGCCGCGGCAGAGGCAAGGACTGCATAATCGACGGCGTAGTATTCGAAAATATCAAAATGCTCAACGTCATTACGCCGCTTGTAATAAATCTGTATTATTTCTGCGACCCCGACGGTCACACCGAATACGTCTGGTCGCGTGAAAAGCACCCCGTCGGCGACGACACGCCGTATATGGGCAAATTCGTGTTCAAGGATATCGAGTGCACCGAGTGCGAGTGTATGTGCGCTTACTTCGACGGACTTGTCGAACAGCCCGTCAAGGAAGTGGTGCTGGAAAACGTGAGCTTCTCGTTCAAAGAGGACGCAAAGCCTTTCAAGCCTGCGATGCTCGAAAACGTGCGCGATTTCTGCAAAGAGGGACTGTACATTGACAACGTTGAAAAGGTAACGCTTAAAAACGTAACTTTCAGCGGCGTGCAAGGTGAAAATATAATAAGAAAGAACTGCGGAAAACTGACAGTCATTTAAGGAAAAGGAAATGAATTACTCAATAATCGACAAATACATAGACAGACTGATTGACGAAACCAAGCCCGAAGCGCCTATTTGGAACATCGAGAACATAAGGCTGGGCAAGCAACCCGCGTGGAACTACATAGACGGCTGTATGATGACCTCGCTCTATTCCATTTACAAGCAGAGCGGCGACAAGAAATATCTTGACTTCATCGACCATTTCGTATATTACTACGTGTTTGACGACGGCTCGATACGCGGCTACAAGCTGGACACTTACAACCTCGACAACCTTAACGAGGGCAGAATACTGTTCGACTTGTACAAGGAAACGGGCAAGGAGAAGTATAAAAAGGCAATCGAGCTGTTGCACAGACAGATAGTCGAGCAGCCGCGCACCGAATACGGCAATTTCTGGCACAAGGCAATCTATCCCAATCAGGTCTGGCTTGACGGAATGTATATGTCGGAGGTGTTCTATACGCGCTACGTTTCGGAGGCAGGCAACGGCGATTTTTCCGAAATAGTAAAGCAGTTCAAGAGCGTGTTCGACCATATGTACGATACGGATAAGCGCCTTTACTACCACGGCTGGGACTGCTCCAAGCAGGCGTTCTGGGCGGACAGGCAGACGGGGCTTTCCAAAAACTTCTGGCTGCGTTCAATCGGCTGGTACACGGTAGGGCTCATCGACGCTCTTTCGTACCTTCCCGACGGTGCCGTTGAGGCGAAAGAGGAGCTGGGCAGGATTTTCAAGACGACAATCGAGGGGCTCGAACAGTATATCGACCCCGAAACCAATATGTTCTGGCAGGTTGTAAACTTTGTAGGAAGGGAAGGCAACTATGCCGAAACTTCGGGCTCGGCAATGCTCGCGTACGCAATGATGAAGGGTGCGCGCCTCGGATACGTTGACAAGCGCTTTGCAAAGGTCGGCGAAAAGGTGTTCAACGGCATTTGCGACAAGTACCTGAAAGAAACGGACGGCAAGCTCAATCTGGGCGGTATTTGTCTGGTTGCGGGGCTCGGTCCCGACAACAACCGCCGCCGCGACGGCTCTTACGAGTACTATATCTCCGAGCCTATCGTCGAAAACGACGCAAAGGGCACCGGTCCGTTCGTAATGGCATATACCGAAATAAAACAGCTTTAAAGCTAAAATATAACCGCCCCCGCAATCTGCGGGGGCGGTTTTTTAATTAAACAGTTAAAGGCAATTAAAAAGTTACATAAGTAAATCCGACTTTGTTGACTTAACCGCGGCGGCATAGTATTCTAAAAGTATAAGGAGAATAAAAATGACTACTGGTGAAAAGATAAGCGAGGGCAGAAAGAAGCTGGGGTTGACGCAGCAGCAGTTTGCCGACGAACTCGGGGTTACAAGGCAGGCGGTTTCGCGGTGGGAGAGCGACCTCGCTTTCCCCGAAACGGATACGCTGATTAAACTCAGCGAAATGTTCGGCTGTTCGATAGACTATTTAATCAAGTACAATCAGGACGGCGGCGACGAAAAAAAGGACGAAGCACACTATGGCTTCAATCCTTTGAAATGGAGTTTCGAATACAAGAGCCAAAAGCAAATTTTCGGAATGCCGCTCGTGCACGTCAATATAGGACTGGGAAGAAGGGCGCACGGCTTTTTCGCGGTGGGACTGATTGCCTCGGGCATATTCTCGCTGGGACTTCTTTCAATGGGCGTGTTCTCGCTCGGGCTTTTAAGTCTGGGGCTTATCGCGTTGGGACAGCTGGCGCTTGGCGGCGCGGCTTTCGGCGGTATTGCTCTGGGGGCACTCGCATTCGGCGGAGTGGCAATAGGACTTATTTCCTTCGGCGGACTTGCGCTGGGACTGTTCAGCTGCGGCGGTTGCTCGATAGGACTTTTCGCTGTCGGAGGTTATGCCGACGGGCGCTTTGTGGCAATCGGCGATTACGCCGTAGGTCGGATAGCGTTCGGCAAAACCACGGCGAAGGGCGGCGAACTTTCAATAACTCCGCAATCTTTTGCCGAGCTTAAAGAAGACGCCTGGCGGCTTATGGATAAACTTCCCGCTTTCTGGAAAGGCTTTGTAAGTATATGTAAGACTTACGCCGTAAAAGTAATGGCTTAGCCTTATAAGTTTTTTAAGTAATGCGACGGCGCAACGCCGAAGTATTGTTTGAACACGCGCGAAAAGTACAGCGGTTCGGAGTATCCGCACGCCTCGGCAATCTGCGTTACCGAATAGTTGGAATAGCGGTTGGTCACGCCCGATAAAAGTATGGCTTGCGCCCTCTGCATTCTTGCTCGGGTCAGGTATTCGTGCGGAGTAACTCCGATTTCTTTTTTAAAGAGTTTGCGCACGTAGTCGTAGTTCAAAGGAAGCGAGCGGATAAACCCTTCGAGAGAATAGGTGGGGTCGCCGAGGTGCTTTTCCTCGTCGTCCAAAACCGCCTGAACGGCGGGCGAATAGCCGTCAGGTGCCGCATATGCCGCAACCAACGCCGCTAAAAGGTGACCGTACGCCGATAAAATACCCTCGTTTTTAGCGCCGCCTTCGGTAAAGCGGGAAAGAGCGCGCCCGACGGCATAGCGTAATTCTTCCGCGTTTTCGGCTCTTATTACCGTAACCGATTTGACGGGCAGTAACGCTTTGTCCAATACAACGCGGACCGCGCTTTTACAATGTAAGCGGTATTTAAACAGCGGCGGAATAACTGCCACGTCGCCTTCGGAAACCTGAGTGAGCGTACCGTCGCATTCCAGAGTGCCCGCGCTTTCGAAACTGATTATCTCATAGTCGCCGCAGAAATGCGCTTTTGTATTGTCGGCGCAGTCGGCTGCGCCTGCAAAAGATATGTTGTTCATATCCGTATTATATCATATTATATCCGTTTTGTCTATAAATTTCCCGAAAACCTTGTTGTCCGCGTCGGGGCAGTATTCGCCGTTGTCGGCGTAGCCGCGCCCGATAAAGAATTTTTCTCTCTCCTCGACGGGCAGAGTGTAAATTTCGGTTGCGCCGAGCTTTGCCAGCCTTTTTTCGGCGAATGCCAAAAGCGCCGAGCCCATACCTTGTCGGCGGAAGTCGGGGGCAACGTAAAGCTCGCGCACGTCGCCGCAGCCCTCTTTGAAATTCCAGTCGTTTAAAAGGTCGTCAATCTGAAAAATAACAAAACCGCAGACGACGCCGTCAACTTCGGCAACGCCGACTTCGAACAGCCCCGCCTTTAAGTCGGGCAAAAGGTATTCCGAAAAAAGGTGGAGGGGGTCGTCCTCGCAGTCGAGCTCGGTATAGTAGCCGCAGAAAAGTTTTTCAAGTGCCGTGTAGTCGCTTTCGCGGACGGGGCGCACGTTCATAAAATCACCTCAAAATAATATAAAAGCGAGGGCGTTAAAGTCCTCGCTTTATTGATTGGTTTAATTACTGGGCAACGGGGTAAACGGAAACCTGCTTGCCGTCCTTGCCCACTCTTTCAAACTTAACGGTGCCGTCAACGAGAGCGAACAGAGTGTCGTCCTTGCCGATGCCGACGTTGTTGCCGGGCTTGAATTTGCTGCCGCGCTGTCTTACAAGGATATTGCCTGCAAGAACTTTCTGACCGTCGGCACGCTTAACGCCGAGATATTTGGGATTACTGTCTCTGCCGTTGTCGGTAGAACCGCCGCCCTTTTTGTGAGCGAATAATTTAATAAGCATCATAATATTCAGTCCTCCTTAATTATTCAGCCGCCTTAGCTTCCGCGGGCTTTTTGGCAGCTCTTTTCTTGGGAGCTGCGGGCGCTTCGGTCTTTTCAGCTACGGGTTCGGCTTTCTTAGCCGTCTTTTTCTTAGCTTCTCCGGCACCGATAGCAGTTACTTTAACGGTGGTGTAGGGCTGTCTGTGACCCTGCTTTTTCCTCTCGTTCTTCTTGGCCTTGTACTTGAAGACGATAATCTTCTTGTCCTTGCCGTGGCCTGTTACCTCGGCGGTAACAACAACCTTTTCCACCTCGCTGCCGCAAGCAACGGCGCCGTTGTCGTCAGCCGTCATAACGACGGGGAAGGTAACGGTTTCGCCGACTGCGGCGTTGAGCTTTTCCACCTTAACGGTGTCGCCTACGGAAACTTTATACTGCTTGTTTCCGTTGTCAAAAATCGCGTACATAATTTGTCCTCCTCTAACCAGTCTCGTCGGATACGTAAATTGCCAAAGGCATAGGCGGCGCACTACGCTTAAAATGCGCACTTAAAAAAGCCCGTTCCGAACGGCTCGTGGATAAATATACCATAACAAGCGGGGCAAGTCAAGCAATTTAAGCCGAAGTTGCATAATATTCGGACTTTTACGCAAAGTATTAGTATTAAAATTTCAAGGAGAACAAAATGGACAATCTTAAAAGCGACAGCGAAGTTTTAGC
>CAZRJY010000025.1:0-13746 GCA_964600525.1 uncultured Clostridia bacterium | reverse complement strand
TGATAACAGGGGTTATACCAACAAAAACGGCACTACGTTTATAGAGCAGGACGGAAAATACGTTGTAACGGCACCCGCAAATACCTTGTGGATTGAAACGTACTCCGTATCGCAGTCAAGACTTCAAACCGGCACTAAGCCTACTAACCCTTACAACCCCGAAGAGTTAAAAGTTACAGGCTTCGGTATCTCTATGGTTGAGGAAGAAGTCTTGGTTGACAATCCAAATTATACAATTACGGGACTTAAAACTATAAATGCAAGCGTAGGCAACTCGCTCGACGCCGTTGCGGGCGGCAGCATATACCTTCGTTTAACCAACGTCACCCCCGCTTCCGCAAGCTTATTTATGGATGAAGTTAAGCTGAGTCTGTATACGGCGGACGGTACATTTATCGAAGAGCTTTCAGACAATTACGCAGACGGAAACGACGGTCACGTAAAAGCAACCTATAACGCAGCCGACAACCTCTTGTCATTGAGCTTCTGGATTGCGGGCGACTACCGGTTGAAGATTTCAACTGCCAACGTTGAAAAGGTAATCAATCTGCACATACCTTACGAGGCGCCTACGAATTTCGGCGCAGACGTTTACCAGTATAACGACGTTCTTGACGTGTGGAACAATTACAATACGACGTATGAAGTATACGAAGGGCAGGCTCTGGCGTTTACAAGCACCTCCGACCATTCCGCATACCAGGATACCGGCTATATGGTAACCGTTACGAACGCTGCCGGAGAAACCGTAACAGAAGACGTCGTATCCGAACCTCAGTACATAGACGGTATGGAGGGCAGGCAGGTACGCCTGTTCAGGGCATTGTCTGCGGGTACGTACACGGTAACCATTACAAGCACCCATGACGGTTTAGAAGCTTCTGCTTCTTTCACCGTAACCGTTAAAGAAGCTCCCGACGTTGCGGCAATGATTTCACACGGCATATTCGACGACGAAGATAACGGCGAAAAAACCGTTACCGTCGAGTTTAAGGCCGACGACAACGCGGTTATAAAAATGGGCGAAGAAGAGACCACCGTAACTTACACTTATGACGAGGATACGCACGAATTCGCAGTCACTCACGTATCCGGTCCCGATAAGAATTACGGGTTTAAGCTTTCCGAAGCGTTCAATCTTTATCTTATGTACGGTAATTCGGACGAAAAGGTGCTTATTAAGAGAACGGGCACCGTTAGCGATACTCTTTCGGGTACGTATAAAACCGAAGGTACCAAACATAGAATTTTGACGGCAAGTGCTTCGGGTACATACAGAATAACAGTAGAAAGCGGAAGCACCGCTAACCTGTTCTATA
Organism: uncultured Clostridia bacterium; assembly: GCA_964600525.1. Lineage (GTDB taxonomy): Bacteria > Bacillota > Clostridia > Christensenellales > Borkfalkiaceae > Coproplasma. The sequence continues at coordinate 12,427 of CAZRJY010000025.1, read as the reverse complement.
AGTTCGGAGATAATGAGCCGGCCGCAGCTAACGGCGCGCAATTAGCTCTTGTAAAGGGTTCTTCTTTCGAAGTCTGGTCTTTGGACGATAGCAAAATAATTACCTATAAGATAGAGCGCGCGGGCAATTTAGTGGACGTCACGGGCGTAACGCTTGCGGATGCAGAAGTATACCTCGGTAAAACCGTTACGCTTAATCCCGTATTCACTCCCGCAAACGCTTCCGTTAAAACGGGTACGTGGTCGTCATCCGACGAAGCTATCGCAACCGTAGAAAACGGCGTGGTAACGGGCGTAAGCGCAGGTGAGGTAACCATAACGTTTAAAGCCGACGACGGCGGATTTGAGGCAACCTGTACGGTTACCGTAGAAGAATTGTTGTTGACACCCGGTGAAAACACGATAACCGTAATCGGTTGGGGTTATGTCGTATTCAAGTTCAAGGGCGAAATAAACGCGACTTACGGAATAGCAGGACATGCGGGTTGTACGTTCTATCTCGTAAACGAATCCGGCGAAATCATTTACGGGTCCGGTAAAGCAGAACTGGGCATTACCACTAATGCGAACGGCGTTGCTTATTTCGCGGTATATTACGACGGAAATTATAATGAAGAATGTATTGTAACTATAAATATCACGAAAGCGATATCTGCTACGGGCATTACCGTCGATAAGAACGCGATTGCAGCCATAGAATTTATTGTCGGTGACACCATTGACCTTACCCAATACGTTACCGTAGCCCCCGCCGACGCTTTTGATAAATCGTTCACGATTACTTCTTCGGATGAAAGCGTGGCAGACAATATAAATACCACGTCGCTTAAAGCGATAGGTAAGGGCTCTGCAACCATTACCGTAACGACGGCTAACGGCTGTACCGATAGCTTTACGATAACCGTTAAACCTCACACGATTGCCGTAGACACTACTAAGGTGTTGGAGGCAGGTAGTTTTTACCGCGAGTACTATATTGAACTCGTAGGCGGAACAGCGAACACTACTTACGTATTTACCGCAACCCCCACGGCAACTTCTAATACTTATCCGCCTGAAATGGCGATAGTAGTGAACGGCTTGCCTGTCGGTCCTACCCAGACCTATACGTTAGAGTTGACTACCGACGAAAACGGAAACTTAACTATTTACGTAAAAGCGAGAAATAGCTGTGCAATCAACCTTTCGGTTGTCGAAAAGCCCACAACCCCTCCCGCAGGAAGAGCGGATATAAGTGTAGGCGAAATTATAGAACTTAATGCCGAGGCTGATGAAAACGAGTATTTCGTCACACTCAAAGGCGGCAAAGCGAGAAAGAATTATATATTTACGGCAACTATAAGTCCTGCCGGCGGCGGTTTGTTTACGCTTTCATCGGTAACTAACGGCGAAGCTGATTATAAAAACACCAGCTCCGACGGTAAGTTATCGCTGATTACCGACGCAAGCGGAAACGTGACTATCTATATTTATACCACTAATAAAGGTACAATCAATATTTCGGTTGAAGAGGAAATACCGGAAATAAACGTTGGCGAAGTTAAGAAGATTCACTTCGAGCCGTACGGTTCTGAAATAGTTTTGCTTAAAGGCGGCGAAGCGGGTAAAACCTACTCGTTCTACACTTCCAGCGGTGTAACGCTTGCTCCCGTAAACGAAGACGGCACCCCCGATTTGACAAAATCCACAAAAACAGGAACGATAGATTTAACTGCGGGTGAAGGCGGTAAATTATCCGTCTATATAAAGGTCCCGGACGCTACCGAAAGTGCCATTAATCTTTCCGTAATGGAAAAGGGTTCAAGCAATCTGACGCCCAAGGAAGAATCGGACGGCGTTATATTCATCGACGGTCCCGGCGATTACGGTGTCAATACGGGATTGAATTATAGCGCTGTAAAGGTTCTTTATAAGCTGGTAGTCCCTTCCGGAGAAGAGTACAGCATTACCAATAAACAGAATGCATATCTTTCAGTGGGTAGAAGTTACCAAAAAACGACGAGTGCTTACAACGTTAATTCCCAGATTAATAATATTACTAATATTACAGAAGGAACTTATTATATCGGATTATGTGCTTATACCAATGGTACTGCCTATGGCTGGTTCACCGTAACCAAACTCGGCGACCCCGACGTATTACCCTATACGCCATATGACGAAATCGAGTACGGTGAGACTGAATGTAATATGACCGGTTCTCCGAACAAAGACTTTTCGTTTAAAGGTACGGCAGGCACGACTTATACAATCACGGTTTCCGGAGGATTAGACGTATACGAGAGAGACATTCTCGCGGGAACTAACATCGGTAACGGCGGCTCTTCGGTACAGATTACTGCCGACGAGTACGGATACGTTAATTTCCGTGTGGTCGATTTTAGCTGGAACGCCGGTCTCGTAACGATTACCATTGAGGAGGGCACCGGTTCAAGCACGGGCGGCGGCGACGAAGGCGTTCAACACACCAACGAGCATACGCTCAATTACGAGTCCAAAGACGCCGACAAGCACACCGTAACCTGTACGTTTACCGGTTGCAACTACGTTACTACCGAAGAAAACCACCATTACGACGACGATAACGACACAACCTGTAATGATTGCGGTTATACAAGAACTATCAGCGGCGGTGGCGGTGGTGGCGGCGATACGCTTGCCGTTGGCAGTCCGTTCACGGTTACCGTACCTTATTGGGGTAGCGCAGACGTTCCGCTGTCTGGTTGCGAGGTCGGCAAAACGTATAAAATAACCGCTAAGCAAGGCGACAATACTTGTTTCGAAATACAGTTTATAATATCGAGTTTGGGTATATACTACAAACCCGGTGAGACTGAATTTACCTATTCCGACGGATTAGCTATTTCTGTATACAACGGTGGAATGGATGATTTAACCGTCGAAATTCACTTGGAACTTGTTTGATAATAACATCATTTGATGTAATTGGAAAGTAAAAGCGGAGTGCTCCGGCACTCCGCTTATTCGTTCTATTGCCCGATTTTAGGGTGAGCAAAGGAAAAAGTCAAAAAGTAAGGCGGTTTTTAGCTAAAATACACTAAAAACCGCCCGAAATTGGCTGGTCCCTGGATTTCGCAACCAAGAAATGACGGAGTCAGAGGAGTTAATCAATACGACCACCACAACATATAGTGGTTAAATGAATTTTAAAAACACAATATAAAGCACTCCCAACGATTTTCAAAACTTCACTCCCAAGACACTCCCAAATTTTTTAGCGGTTTGGGGGTGTTTTTTTGGCGTATTTTCCGGACTAATGCACTTTTTTTGGAAGTAATGAAAATTTTCGTTGTTATTTATGACCAAAAATATTGCTTCAATTCTCAATTTCTGTTAAAAAAGCCACGAAAAATTAGCAAAAAATGCACGTTTTATACCTAAAATCGTCAACTCCCAAAGAACTCCCAAAAGAGAAGTCCATCAGGAAGTGATTATTTTGCCGATTTTTGCATGGAGGATAATCGATAGCGAGATCTATTTAACCAACGATAGTCAAAGAAAAGCAACCGGCGCACCGTATTCAACGGTGCGCCGGTTCTTTTGCATTTTTAAAATTTGAAAATTAATAGAGTATTGAAAGATTAGTTTTATTTAAAGCAAAAATTAATAGATAAACATTTCAAATATACTAGCCTAATAAACTTATAAAATTGCTAATATTCATTCACCATCATCGGAGTTATGAGCAGAACGATATATATCAATATATTCGCCTCTTGAATTTTTCCATGTCGTCCACCCGTTAGTATTATGCCCAATAACAATGGCGGCTGCCATAGAAGGGGAGCTTGCCTCAAACTCTTCCAAAGTGGTGGAGCCGTTTACTCTTAAAGCAGTGCGAATCTCACGCCAACTGGAAACAGAAATTCTCGTGTAATTGCCAAGGGAAGCGCCCTTTTGCACAATCATCTTACCATCGTGCACAATCATGGTTGCCTTTACTCGGTTATTAGTACCACGTTGTTTTGTGTCAAGCGAATAGGTTCCATCGGGAATAAATTCGCTTTGGACTGCCTCTGTAGCATTTTCAAAGATTTCATTTTTATTCTCTTGAGGTGGATAAATAATTTTACCGTCAAATGATGAAAGAAGCTGAATTACTTCGTTAACATTTAGGGAGAACAATTCGGTGTTAGAAACACGACTTCTGGAGAAAAGATTATCAAGGAGATTCTCTTTTTCATCGTAGTCCTCAACCTCGATGGCAAATGTTCTCTTTAATCCGGTAACATTACGATATCCATTACTTTCAAGATGAGACATCCGTTGTTCGAAGTTTTCGCTGCCAGTCTTTCCTATTTTAATCAAGCCGTCCACAACGGTTGTCATAACGTATATTATTCCCTTAGCCATAGTAGATTTTCTCCAGTATAGTTGTAGTATAACAAAACTAAGTGAATAAGTCAATTTATAATTAAATTATTGCTTAGTAGAAAATTTAAATCAACATTGACAAATCATTTCAGCAAATTAAGAAATAATCAAATTGTCGAATTCCTTTTTATTGATTAAGGAAAAATATTATGCTATTATAAATAAAAAATTGGCAAGTACAAATGATAGCATTTTTAATAGTTTTTTCGATAATTGTAATTGGCTTAGTCATATTCCTTATTTGCTACTTTACGCAAAGGAAATATGATAATTTTATCATAGAAAACAGTATCAGTTTAAGTCAACTGAAAGAAATAAATAGTCGTTTTAACTTTTATTCGTATATCAGTTTTGACCAACAGCATACTTACGATAATGAAAAATTTTATAATACTATTTCCTGCGCTGATTACCTGATTTATCAGCTTCAATTCATTAGGAAAGACATTTTATCACAGATAGAAAAAACAAATTCCAATAAGCAGCAATATTCTAGATACTTAGAAGAAGTTAAAACTATAACCCAATTCGGGCAATATCATGTTCCGATTGGTAAATTAAAGCTCGATAAGCTGATAAAAATAGAAAAGCGATTGGTAGAAAAACAAACTCTTCGTGAACCCTGTACACGGTTTTCATTGACGGTAACACTGTATTGCTCTAAGATCAATGGGCAAGTATATGACAGAAAATATAAAAACTTTTCAGCGGCTGATATCTCGACACTTATTAAGAGATTAAATAATAGGAGTGGGAATTTCTATAATGACCGCGGAATATGGGATGCTCTTTGCCGTGTTGAAAGAGGCAAGGTTTCTAATAAAATGAGATTTTCTATTTATGAAAGAGATGGGTATAGATGTCGCAAATGTGGCATATCCGATAGATATGCTCAATTGGAAATTGACCATATAATTCCTATCGCAAAAGGCGGAAAAACTACGTATGACAATTTGCAAACCCTATGTCATAGGTGCAACGTAGAGAAAGGCGATAGGTTGTAAAGTGATGATAGATGTATGATTTAAAAGATGGATGAGTTCTATCACTGCGAAACACAACTGACAGTCGAACCGTACTAGAAGATAGATATCCTAATCAATATAAATTTAGTATTGACAATATCTAGCAACTATGTTATTATATGGTAAATAGGAAGGCATAATACTTTAAACTATCGTACATAATACAGAAATATTTGAATGAAATTATGCAAGTGATTTTATTCAAATCAAAGTGAATTATGTAAAATATTTTAATTTTGCGTGCCTAACGATATAGGGAGTATTCTCTCTTTTGTTAGGCTATTTTTATGCCCTCCTAAAAACTATTAGGAGGATTTTTTTATGACAGAAGAAGACATTTTGAATGTCGAGGCACAAATCGGGTATGATTTTGAAAATAAAATGTTGCTACAGCAAGCATTTATTAGAAGATCGTATTCACAGGAACATCGTGATTCGGAAGACAATGAGGTTCTTGAGTTCATTGGCGATAAAGCGCTTGATTTATCGGTTATGAAAACACTTACTGAATTCTTTGGCGGGTTTACGGAAGGCGATGAATTCTATTCAGAACATCCAGAAGGGAAATTGACGGAACTAAAGAAAAAACTAGTCGAAAGCAAGATGCTTGCACATCGAATTGAGTCTTTCGGCTTTCAACACTATTTAATTATGGGTAAGGGTGATATTAAGAACAATGTACAGGAAGATGCCCATGTGAAGGAGGACTTGTTCGAGGCAATCATTGGCGCTGTTACTTTAGATTGTGAGTGGGATATTGAAATAATTCAGCAAGTTGTTGGAATGATGTTGGATCCAGACTATTACTTAGAGAACGGATTTGATGACGAGAACAATTATGTTGCTTTAGTTCAACAATGGCATCAAAAAGAATATGATTATTTGCCCGTCTATGAGTTTAAAGAGACGAAGGATGGCTATCGTTGCAGAATAAAGCTTGATGGATTTAAGACGTTTACAGCAATAGGATATTCAAAAAGCGAAGCTAGAATGGCGACAGCTAAACAAGTTTATGTCTTTTTGGCTGCAAATAATTTATTGTTTTCAATGGTCGATGAAATTGGAGAGCCTCTTCCCGAGAAGGCGGTAAGCCAGTTGCATGAGCTTGCACAAAAGGGCTACATCTCTATGCCGGAATATTATTTTGAGGAACGTTATGATAGAATGGGAAATCCTATATGGAATTGCGAATGTGTAATTGAAGAATATGAAACAAGTTTTGAGAACACTATGAGTTCTAAAAAAGAAGCAAAGCGGGCATCTGCATATGAGATGCTCTTACATGTCCTTGAAATGGACGAAGAATAAAATCAAGTGAGGTAAATTGAATGTTTTGGAATAAAGAAAAATCTCCACAGGAAAGAATAAGAATAGCGGATAGATCGACACAAAGATTAAGAGACAAGCGCTCCAAATTAGATCCTGAAGTTGATTCAAAAAAGATATGGAGGATTAATAAGAAAATTCACGAGAATAATGTTGAAGTGGGGATTGCGAAAACAGAATTGAGTCAACCTGTTCGCAAAAATACGAGCATTACTACTAATATTAATTTTAATAAAAATGATAATAGTAAATCGGTTCAATTTCACGGGCATTATCATAGCCATAAAAAGTAATTTTTCGGAGAATCTCAAAAACTGACTTCCAAGACTCCCTATTTTTGGGAGTGAAGGACTAATTGTTCGGAACCGTAAGGAGTCAAAAAATACACAAAAATAAGAAACAAAATCGGGGCTTTTGTCCTGATTTTGTTTCTTAATAATAAAGAAAAATTTATAATCTCACCTTTACAAGTGATATAGAGGATTACAGATATTAAGTAAACATTATCTTATAGTCTATAGGCTAACAAATCAATAATCTGTATAATCTTTTCCACAATTTCTTCTGCCGAAATGTCGGGTAAATTAAGTTCAAAATAGAGTTTTTCAACTTCCTTTGAGGTTTTATTATACAACGAATAATTAGATAAAACCTTATCTGCCAATTCCTTCGCTGCCCAACCAGTTGAGCCAATAGGGAAAACATATTTTCCTTGTTGATGGGCTATTTCAAATTCTTTCATAAGTCCATCAGCTATAACGGTATTTCCATTTCTGTCTTTTTTGTTGCCAAATAAGAAAAAAGCTACGCCACATTTATCTATCATTTTATCGCGATAGTTTTTAAAGTGTTCTTCCAATTCTGGAGACCGTTCTTCGGAAGGTATACTATAGTACATCTTGGGGAAGGGATAAATTAGGACTCTTTTACCAAAATCTAAATTGTTAGTTGCTACTGCTTCCGCAGCACCTTCTAAAATATTAGGACCAACACCTAATCCGTATCCTGATACTATACTTACATCTTGATCTTTAAAATCATTAATTAAATCATACCCTAACTTGTAAAGCATTATATGCGCTTCATCTGGAGTAAATTTTCCATAGTCGCCACCGCTACTACCGGATATAAATACTTTTCTTGCCATATATAATTGATAAATACCCTGAAGTATTTCTCCTACTTCATCATATTTATCAATTAAACAAGTAATTATACCTTCTTTATATAATTCATCAATCCAATATTTTTGTTTTTTTGCTGATTCAGATTTTTTTAAGACTATATAATGAGTTACTTTGGTAGCGCTATCGAGATTGAGTTCGGTTAAAATATTTTTTATATCAGGATCGCCCAAAGCGTAACCCAAAAAAAGCATAGAATTTGTTGCAAATTCATTTTTTAATGCTGTTACAAAATGATTGTGAGTTTTATTATATGCTTTGTAATCATCTTTTAATATTATTATGCTTTCGGGGCTATTAATATCTCCATGTAATTTGTAAACAATGTTATCTCTGCGTTCTGCCGCTGAAATAAATGAATCATTTGAGTTCATTATATCTCTGGATTCGTGAATATCGGTTAACGCATCTTCAATTAGCACGTCGAAATTTGTTGTCCAATAGTTTCTAATTGGAAGTTTAGATAAGATAATATGTCTATAGTCATATTTCAAATTGGAGAACTTTTGAGCTATTTCTTTTTTTAATTCATTTTTATCAATATTCTTCTGTGTTACAAAGTATTGTAATCCTAAAATAGGATCGTCCGTATTTTCTTCTAACTGCTGTATGTAAGGAGCAACTAATCCATTCCAATCAAGTCCTGAAGCGTCATAAGATAGTCCTGCCCCTATGAATGCTGAGGCACTACGATCTTCCAAACTTTCTACATACTTTTTGATCAATTCTTCTTTAGTTATTGTAGGCATAACTTTAACCGTTTTTGCTTCTTAAAGGTTCCGAGTGATCATAATTATTGCTTTTACGTCTGTTAAACGCATTATCAATTAATTGCTTTAATTTCTCGGTATTGTTAGCAACTACATCCCAATCTACCAAAGATATATGTACATCATTTCTCATTAAGTTTGTTATAATACGATTAGGGAGGTAGGGGTGTTTTGATTCTAGTCCTGACTTTGATTTGTCTAATGGTGCCCAATTGGCATACGGAGCCATTAAATTTTGTTCTTCTGATCCATAGGCAATCATACTTTGTTCTGCAGCAATTGAAGGTAAATTAATGACCAAAATGCCCATTTTAGGATTGACATCGCTATCATACATAGCGGCGTGGATTTCCCAGTCTATATGCTTTCTATGCTTCGTATTTTCTCCGCAAAGGAGGACGAGAACGGTTGCGTCTTGAATGTAATTGTCTCTTATTTCACGCCTTATTTGTTCGGAAGACATGCCGGTATCGTCGATTTCGTCCTCATGAACAGAATAGTCATCAAAAATGTTATAATAGTCATTTAACGTTAATAACCTATTTTTATACCATTGATCATCTTCATGATAGTAACTTATAAATACTTTGTGCCTAGGTATTGACATTTATTAAACCTCCTTAGTAATGCGATATTTCCATGCATTTTGACATTTTTCAAACGCCGTTTCTAAGTAGTAATTTGGATTCTTTAAAAAATCATCTTCGGTAACAATGGATATATAAGATTGTTCACCTGAATAGTTGCTTTTAAGGTTATCTTGATTTTGAGTTACAAGGGGAGATATAACATTTTTATTTAAGATCTTTTGGCCCCAAAAGCCAGTCTGATAAAGCCAACTATATCCACCCCAAATGTCTTTTTGGACAACTGCTACTATACCATTTGTTTTAGAAGTTCGTCCGTTGCGTGACATTTCTTTTAAACTGTAAGAAATTTCCCAATCAATCCAATTGCTTTGATTCATATTAGGCGATAGAATAACAATCGTTACTGACGAATCATAAATCATATCCTTTAATTTTTCTTTTATATACTCAGTGGTTCTGTCTGAATAATTAGGAGATTGACTTGTTTCGCCTTGATAATATGTAGCGTCATTTCGTAAACAATTTATAATGCGATCTCTTAGATTACGTGCTTCGGAATATTTATAAGAAATAAATGTCTTGTGTGCCATAATATACCTCTTGTACCATATATTGTATATTTTTAATAAACTGCATATTTTGTCATTAAACATGCTTAGACAAAATAAATCATTTTAATCACAGGAATTTTGATGAAATTTTAAATATTAAATCATCATAGGCGGAATTACCACGCTTTATGTATAGTGGCATATCAATCTATTTATAAAAATTTAATATGGGTTAGCTAAAAATGAAATGTGTAACTTTTGTTTCTTTGACTTTTAAATAGATATTTTATATAATTATTCCGAAGGTTATTTGACCGTGATGAAACAGGAGATAAGCAATGAATAAACAGCAGCTTGCATCTAAAATTTGGGAATCAGCAAATAAAATGCGTTCCAAAATTGAAGCAAATGAGTACAAGGATTATATCCTTGGCTTTATGTTTTATAAGTTCCTTTCAGATAAGGAGGTTGAGCGGCTCACTAAAGTGGATGGATGGGCGGTTGAAGACTTGACGTACCTTTCTGAAGAACATACTGATGCAGTAGCTCATTGCCAAGCAAATCTTGGCTATTTCATTGCATACGATAATTTATTTTCCACTTGGTTGAAAAAGGGAAAGGATTTTGACGTTTCCAATGTCAGAGATGCGCTCTCAGCATTCAGCAGGCTTATTAGTGACAAATGCAAAAAACTGTTTGAAAATATATTTAAGACGCTTGAAACAGGGCTGAGCAAGCTCGGTGACAGCTCTGGCACACAGACAAAAGCAATCAGTGAGCTTATACAGTTAATCAAGGTTATTCCTATGGATGGCAAGCAGGACTATGATGTCCTCGGATTCATATATGAATACCTCATAAGTATGTTTGCCGCTAACGCAGGCAAAAAGGCGGGCGAATTCTATACTCCACATGAAGTTTCATTGCTTATGTCCGAAATCGTTGCTGACCATTTAAAAGACAGAGAGAGTATACAGATTTATGACCCCACCAGCGGTTCGGGATCGCTGCTCATCAATATCGGTCATTCGGTAGCAAAGCGAATGAATGATAAAAACAATATAAAATACTTTGCCCAGGAACTTAAAGAGAATACATACAATCTGACGAGAATGAACCTTGTAATGAGGGGCATTCTTCCCGATAATATATGCACTCGAAACGGCGATACGCTTGAAGAAGACTGGCCCTATTTTGATGAATCTGATCCAAATAAAACATATGAGCCGTTATATGTGGATGCTGTGGTGTCCAACCCTCCGTACTCGCAAGCTTGGGATCCGACGGACAAGGATTCAGACCCCAGATATAAACGATATGGGTTAGCTCCCAAGACTAAAGCGGATTATGCCTTTCTACTGCACGATTTGTATCATATCAAGCCCGATGGAATTATGACAATAGTATTACCGCACGGAGTGCTATTCCGTGGCGGTGAAGAAGAAAAAATCCGTACCAATCTTATCGAAAATAATAATATAGATGCCATCATCGGCTTGCCCGCCAACATATTCTTTGGTACGGGTATACCCACTATTATTATGGTGTTAAAGCAAAAACGCACCAATACCGACGTGCTTATTATTGATGCATCTAAAGGATATACGAAAGAAGGAAAGAACAACAAACTCAGAGCGTCCGATATAAAGAGAATTGTGGATGCGGTCGTTGCTCGTGAGGATATCCCTAAATATTGTAAAAAGGTATCAAGAGATATAATACGTGCCAATGAGTATAACTTGAATATTCCCAGATATGTGGATTCTTCAGACAAGGGCGAAACGTGGGATATATATGCTACTATATTCGGTGGTATTCCGCATTCAGAAATTAATGAGTTAACTGAATATTGGACGGCGTTTACGACGCTTAAAAATCAGCTTTTTACTGATGTCAACGGCTCGTATGCAACCGTGGCAACGGATGATGTAATAAAGACAATAAAAATGAATGCTGATGTGCAAGCCTTTATCTCCAGATATAAAGCGGCTTTTGTTGGCTTTTCTGAACAGCTAAATGGCAGGCTTATTGAGCAAACCGCCGATATAGTAATACCGAATGAGGAGTCAAGTATTTCAAGTGAAATTTTTACTCGGTTGGCTGGAATCCCTCTTGTGGACAAGTATCAAGCGTACCAGTTGCTCGATGACGAATGGGCTAAGATAGCTACTGATTTGGAAATCATCCAGACCGAGGGATTTGATGCCGTAAAGAAAACTGACCCCAAGATGATACTGAAAAAGAAAGATGGAAAAGACATTGAAGTGCAGGACGGCTGGATGGGACATGTCATTCCGTTTGAATTAGTACAAAGGGAAATGCTAACGGATAAGAAAGATGAACTGTCCCATATGGAAACTCGTTTGGCAGAGATAGCATCTGAGTATGACGAATTTTTGGGATCTCTTACCGAGGAAGAAAAATCTGAAAACACCGAAATATTGAACGACGATGGCGATGCTTTGGTATTTGCTGGAATAGCGAAGAAAGCGAAGCAGTTCCAAAAGACTCGAGAGCATTATGATGATGAAAGCATTGAGGCTCGAGTAATAAAAATTGCGACAATGCTTGATGAAGAAAAAGAACT
>CAZRJY010000024.1:0-13897 GCA_964600525.1 uncultured Clostridia bacterium | reverse complement strand
CATAAACTTTTCGCTCTTGTCCGAAACGATGTCGTCCACTATAACCTTTTCGCCCTCGGGCAGCTTGTCCACTATCGCCGAAACAAGCTTTTTAAGGTTTATGCCCTTTCGCGCCGAGACGGGGAAAACGTCGCACTCTATCCCCTCTTCGTACAGCCTCTTTATGTCTGCGGGAATATTCTCGCGCGGCATAATGTCTATTTTCGTGTACGCGATGAGCATAGGGATTTTGCCCTTGGAAAACCGCCTTGCAAGCTCTATATCGTTCTCCGACAGCCCCTCGTGTCCGTCCATAACGAAAAGTATCAGGTCGACGCCCTTCGCCGTCGTTTCCGTCGTCTTTGCCATGGTCTGCGACAGAGCGTTTTTCGCCCTGTATATGCCGGGCGTATCGATAAAAACTATCTGATAGTCGGGCTCGGTTATGACGCCCATAATCGCGTCGCGCGTGGTCTGCGGCTTGGGGGAAACTATTGCAACCTTTTCGCCCACAAGCACGTTTACAAGCGTAGACTTGCCCGCGTTCGCTCTGCCTATTAAAGCTACGTATCCGCTCTTCATTTATTCCCTCGTAAGGTCGATTTTTTCAAGCACGCGCTCTTCCACCGCGCGCATTGCCGCCTTGTCGGTATCGGTCATATGGTCGTACCCCAACAGGTGGCACACGCCGTGCGCGGCAAGATAATTGAGCTCGCGCAAATACGAATGACCGTACTCCTCCGCCTGCGCTTTCGCAACTTCCGTGCATATGACTATCGAGCCGAGGAACAGTTTTCCGTCCCCGTCGACGTCGTACGGAAAGTCGGCGGCGCACAGCTTTTTGCCGCAAATTCCGTCAAGCGTGGGGAAGGACAAAACGTCCGTTTCACGGTCGGTCTGTCGGAACTCGGCGTTCAACCTTCTTATCTCCTGCTTGTCCGCAAATACTACTTCGACGGCAAGCGGGCAATCTGCCTCCGCCTCGCCGTCAAATGAGCGTGCAAGCGGCGAAAAATCGTATTCGTCGCAATATATGTCAAGGTCAATCATATTATCAGTTCTTTTTGCCGATTTTGATTTTGGGATAGGAAATACGCGAATGGTAAACGCCCGAAAGCGACTGCGCTATGGTGTGCGTTATTATGGTCAAGTCGCGCATGGTTATGTTACAGTCGACAAACTGGTCGAGGTTAATTCTTTCCTCGATTAAGCTGCCCACAAGCTTTTCAATATTGGCGGGCGTTCTGTTTGCAAGCGAACGCGTTGCCGCCTCCGCCGCGTCGACTATCATTATTATCGCCGCAATTCTCGACTGCGGTACGGGGCCCGTATACGAATAGTTTTCCATAGATATTTCGCCGTCGGTCATCTTTAACGCCTTGGCATAGAAATATTTGATGGGCAGCGTGCCGTGGTGCTGTATGGCTATATCGGATATAAATTCGGGCAGGTGCTGTTTCTTTATAAGCTTTGCGCCGTCGCGCGTGTGCGAACGGATTATGTCCGCCGAAAGCTCGGGGGAAAGCTCGTTGTGCACGTTGTAGTCCGACTGGTTTTCGGTGAACATTTCCGGCTTTACCAGTTTGCCCACGTCGTGGTAGTACGCCGCCGCACGCGCAAGTTCCGAATCCTCGCCGATGGCTATCGCGCACGCTTCCGCAAGCTGCGAAACTACAACCGAGTGGTTATAAGTGCCGGGCGCCTGCTCCTTTAACTTTTTGATTAAGGGCGCGCCGGGCGAGGTTATTTCACGCAGACGGAACACGGTAAGTTCGGCAAACGACAGCTCGAACAAGGGCAGAAGCACCATAAAGAGCAGCGTTGAGAACAGTGCGCCGAGAGCGCCGTAGCCTAAGAGTATCCACTGTCTTCCAGACGCTTCGTCAACGGTGAACAGTATCTGCATTATGCCTATAATCAGCTCTATTGGAATAAGCAGTAAGAATACAATCAGTATGCTCTGGAAACGCGTTTTAATCTTGTGCGATACGAATACTACCGTCGTGCCCGCGCAGAAGGTTATAAGAAGTCCCGCGCAGTACTGCCACATATCCGCCGAAGCGAATTCGGTAAGATTGATATTGATATCCATTACGAATATCAAAAGCGCGTTTATTATGTTCAGGAACATCGCTTCGCGCCTGCCCAACAAAGTTGCGCACATTATGGCGAAAAAGCCGAAAGGACGCGCCGCAGGGTCGAGGTATTTGCCGAATACAAAGCTTAAAAACAGCGATATGTCCACCAGCACGAACATCTCGACAAGCTTTAATACGTTGGCAAGCACCGCTATGCTTTCGAAATAAAGATATCCGAAAGTCAGCACCGATAAGAACAATATCGTTGCCACTACGAAAACAACCTTGCTGGGGTTGTTTTTTATATACTCTATGGCGTGCGCTGTCTGATTTAACTCTATCATCAAAAACGCAATCGCAAGTAGCAGTATTACGTTTAACAGGAACAGCGTCAAATCGATAAGCACTGCCTTTTTAGTCAGTTTTCCTTTCACCGTCATTTCTCCCGACGTTTTCTTTATCGTATGCGCGGACAATGCGCATAACCAATGTGTTTCTTACAACGTCTTTTGCCGTAAGATTTATTACAGATATACCCTCAACTTCCCTTAACAGGTTGGTCGCGTGTATAAGTCCGCTCTTTTTGCCTTCGGGCAGGTCGATTTGCGACGCGTCGCCCGTTATTACCATTTTACTGCCGTCGCCCAGTCTAGTCAAGAACATTTTCATCTGTTCTTTGGTCGTGTTCTGCGCCTCGTCCAAAATTATAAACGCATTCGACAGCGTTCGTCCGCGCATATACGCCAGCGGCGCTATTTCAATTGCTCCCCTCTCCATCAGCTTTGTGTAGCTTTCAACGCCCAGCATTTCCTGTAACGCGTCGTATAGGGGGCGCAGATAAGGGTCTACCTTGGTCTGCAAGTCGCCGGGGAGAAAGCCCAGCTTTTCGCCTGCTTCGACCGCGGGGCGCGTCAAGATTATTTTTTCCGCCTGCTTCTGCTTTAAAGCCTGCACCGCAAGGCACACCGCAAGATAGGTTTTGCCCGTTCCCGCAGGGCCCACGCCGAACACGACAGTGTTTTTTCTTATAGCGTCGACGTAAGACTTCTGCCCCACCGTTTTGCACTTTATGGGCTTGCCGCGGAAGGTTACGCCCACCGTGCCCGAGGACAGCTTGGTTATGTCCGAAGCTCTGCCCTCTTTTGCAAGCGCTATGCAGTAAACCGTTCTGCCGTTATCCACGCGCTCGCCGCTCTGCACGAGCACAAGCAGATTTTTGACCACTTCCACCGCAACGTGCACGTTTTCGTCCGCACCCGATATCACGATATCCAGCCCGTCCACGCGGCAGAACACCTGCAATTCGCGCGCTATTGTGTTGAGATTTTCGTCAAACGTGCCCAAAAGCTTGGAAAGCTCTTCGATGTTGTCCGACGTTACTCTTCTTTCGATATCCAAATAAACACCTCTTTGGTCTTATTCCATATTTACGGCTACCCGTTTAAGATATGTAAAGCTCACTTCGTACTTGACGCCGCCCTCGCACGGGCTGACCTTATAGCTGCGCTCTAACACGGTGTCCGAATACAGCGCCGCCGCTTTGAGTGCCGACTGTGCGTTCTGCTCGCTCTCCTCGCTATAAAACAGCGATAAATCCGCATGCGCCTTTATTTCCGCAAACCCCACGGCAAGACAGGGTATTCCCTCGCCCTCCGCCGTAAGCTCGTACGCGCCGATTAAAACTTCGCCCGACGAAACGTAGTCGCCCTCTTTTCTTTCGGGAGTACCGCAGATTGCAACCAGCCTGTACACCTCGCCCGACACGTTTGCGGTCAGCGGTTTGTAGTCAACCTTGGAAGTGTGTTCCTCCTCGGTGCGCACGTCGATTAAAAGATACGCGCCGTCGCGCTTGACCGAGCAGAAGTTCACGTCGGGCAGCGCCATAATTTTGGACTGCATAAGAGGTGCGTCCAGTTTGCGGCACAGCGACCATTCGCGCGCGCCGCATTCGGCTGCGATTGCGATAATCTGACGTTCCAGATAGCCGCCGTTGCCCGTGACTTTTATTTTCAAAACCGTGTTGCCCGACGTTACCGCCGCGGCGACGAATAAAACCGCGCCCGCGATAAGCCCGAACCGCCTTTTTAAAAAGAATTTAAGGCGTATTACCCCACTGTTTCTGATTATGACAGTATTATAGCACGAATGAGAAAAAATTGCAAAAACTTTTTCCACATATTCTTGCCGAACGCAGAATTGTATGCTTGATGAGCGCTTTTTCAGCTTATAAACCGCAATATTTGCCTTTGCAAGCTTCTTTAAAGCGGTTTCCAGGGTTGAGGTGACCTCGAAACAGACTAAATTATTCAAGATTTACCCCCGTAATGTCGCCGCGGATAAGCAAATCCTGCTGATAATATTTGTCTATCGTAAGCTTACTGCCCGTCAAAGTAAGGCGCTGTCTGGCAATTGTCAGCACAACCTTTTCGGGCGTATACTCGTCCACTCTCTTAACCGACTTGAAATAGCCGCCGAACGAAGGTATTACGGTAAACGCGCGGTTTGTGTCCGCGCCCGCGTCCAATAAAATCTGTTGCAAAAGTTTCATACGATAGTTTATGCGTAATTACCTTATAATATTAAAGCGCGCGGCTTTTTTCAAGCCGCGCGCCTCTTTTAAATTTTATTTTACCATTTAAGCTCTAACGAAAGATTGCCCGCTACCGTCCGGTCGTACGTTACGTCTTTTATATCGTAGTTGAACAGACCCCATTTTGCAAGCGAAACCGTCGTTTTGACTTCTCCGTCGACAAGTATATTTACCTGCTTGCCCGAAACTTTGACGGCCTGCACCCTCTGCCCTTCGAGCACTTCGAAGCTGTTGGAATACGACGAAGCCGCCTTGTTTTTCGTGCCGCTTAAAGTATCGCTTATGTTCATTGTCACGGCGCCGCTTACCTTATAATCGAAAGTATATTTCGTACGCGTATAAACGACCGTATTTTCAACGGATATACTTGTGACTTCGTTCCAGTTGTCGTCATACCACTTGCCGTTGCCCGTTGCAGGCATTGCAAGCGTATCGCCCGAGTAGTTGACCGCAGCCCTTACTTCCGCGCCGACCTTGCTTGCGCCCCAGATTGCATAGAATACGGTATTGCCGTCCGCTTCCGTCTGCTCGCCGACGAACTGCAAGCCGCCGTCATTCTCGACCGCCCAGCCGAGGAACACGCTGCCGTCCGCGCTTACGGGAACGGTAAGAGCAACTCCGCCGTCCACCGCCGTTGCGTAAACGGTTGTCTGCACTCCGCTGTTGACTGCCGACGTTCCGTAAGTCATTGCCACCGCGCTGTACACGGTAATCTCTTTGGGAACGTTTAAAAGCGCTTTAACAGTGAGTTTTAAGTCCGAAGCGGTGTTTGCCGTAAGACTTACGCTTACGACGTACTTATCGCCGCCCGCCGCGTTTTTGTACTGCGAGAGAGCCGAGGTAAGCGTTGCCGCCAGAGCGTCCGCTTCCGCCTTTGTGTAAACTCCGTCGGGTTTAAATCCGCCCGTAACGTTGGCGTTTACAAGCGCGTTGAAGTCCGCATCGTCTACGACCTCCGCACCCGCAACTTCCAGGTTAAGCATACACCAGCTTCCCGCGGACTTTAAAGCGCCGCCGCCGTTTTTGGCGTACGAGTTTTCGTTGGAAGGCTTTTTACCTATGTAATAGCGGTTTTTGATTGCGCCGCCGCTTACCCTGAGTTTAGTCCAGATTGTGTTGGTCGTCGAGCCGCCGCACTCTATCGTATTGTAGTAGATTACAAGATTTGTAGAAGTGCCGTCGGCTTCCGTCGAGCAACCGTAGAAGGGCTGGTCGTTGTCCTTGTTGTTGTCCTTTTCGGAATTGCCGCCCACCTTGACGTATTCGCCGAGGATAACCACGCTTTCCATTCCGATATTGTCGAGGAACGCGCCGCTGCCTATGCTCGTTACCGTTGCAGGGATAATTACGTTCTTTAAAGGCTTGCCTTCGGTATTCGCAAACGCGTTGTCAGCGATTGCCGTTACGGGATATCCGCCCACGTAGCTTTCGATTACAAGCGTATTGCCCTTAACCGAATATCTGTCGTTGAAGCCCGCCGCCTTGCCGCTTGCAACGTAAGACATCGTGTTCTTATCGAACGTATACAGAACGTCGTTTACGTTGACCTCGCTGTTTACGTACGTGCCGTATATATGAATTACGGTCATCGTTTCGTCTATAACGTCGCTTGCGCCTACGGGCTGAGTTCCCGTTTCGTCGTAAGTCGGAGTGCCTATTGTGTCAAGTCCCGATACGTTTACGGGCACCTTGTCGCCGACGAAAGTCGATACCGTCCTCGTTTCCGCGCCGATATGGAATATAACGCTTACAGCCTTTCTTGCAACCGCGTACACGGTCAAATCGCCGTTCATTTCCACCGAAGCCGCGCCGACCGCGTCGGGCGAAGTCGAGTACAGCAATCTGTATTCCTGACTGTTGTCAGTATATATAGGCGAATTGTTGTCGTACAGATATACGGTCGAGCCGTGGCGCACGTTGCGCACCTCTCTTTCACCGTTAAGTCCGACTACCGTAAGCTCGTGAGTGTATAAAGGATAGGAATACTCGGTTTTAAACGTAAAGCCGTTGCTGCCGCCCGTCACGAAGAAGCAACCGAATATCTCGTCGTACCCCTCCGAGGGCTTCTTTACGAAGTGGTCGAAGTCGGGCATATTGCCCGCCTTTTCCGCCTCCGCCATTGCCAAACCGTACAGGCTGGGCGCCGTTTTGCCGCCGTTGTTCGCCGTGCCTATTTCGTAATCCTCGGTCCAGTTATCCTTGAATTGCAGGTCCGCGCCGAAAGTTACGTACGACTGAATAGCGCCCTTTGCAAGCACTCTGTCCAGACCGCTGCCGCCGCGCGTGATTGCCGCGTTGAGCTTTGTGAGCACTCCGTTCGTAATCTTGCCCGCGTCGAGCGCGAAGCCGTAATAATTGTCGCTTACGCCCAAATCTTTTTCGAGCGCCGCCCAGTCGCCGAACACCGCCGTCTGTCTGCCGTCCGTCATTACCCTTAAAGCCTTGACGAAGTCGTACATCGAAATTTCCTGCTCGTCCTTGACTGCCGCCGCCTTGTAAAGGTAAATCTGTTCAGGAGTAGTCAGCCCCGAATCTATATTCGCAAGGTCGCCGAGCTTGCCGCGCATCATATTCCAGATTGTGTCGTTTACGCCGAGCAGCCAGTTCAAGGTCGAGTTCGAACCCTTTGCGAACATATTGTCGAGGAAATACTCGAAGGTCATTATTCTGTATTCGGGCGCCGCCGTCGAAAGCTTTCTGCCCAAAGTCAGGTAGCCGTTCTGATAGGTAAGACCTATTGTGCCGTTCGTTACCATTCCGCCCGAAAGGTTGGCTATAAGGCTGAAATACAAGCCGTTTTCGCCGTTAAGGTTTACGGTAAGCGTGGTAATTTCAAGCTTTACGGTTATTATCGAAACCAAATCGACGTCAACCGTGCCCGAAAGCGTGAACTTCGTATGAAGGTTGCCCTCGTCGTCCGTCGCCGTCTTTACAAGGTCGCCTATAAGCGTAGGCAGGAACTCTATCGAAATATAGTCCGCTCTCTCGAATTCGGAGTAGTCGCGCCTTTCGGCAAGCTCGGACGAAAGCGATATCCACTCTTTAAGCTCGCTATTGCCCTCCGCGTCGGTTACAAGCGTTTTGCCGCTCGTCTTCATAGAGTGGTTATTGTGGTTGATTACCGCTTCCACCGTGCCGAGAGCGCCCGTATTTACGCCGAACTGCTTTACGATATTGTCAAGGTCGATTGTCGCCGTGGTTATTCCGTCAACCTCGGTTGCGACTACCGCCTGACTGAAATTGAAATCGAGAAGTTTGGTTATTATGTCCGCAAGTTTATCCGTGGTCTCTTCGGAAATTACGGGTGTTTCCGCGCCGCTCTCATCGGGCTCGGAACTTCCCATAAGCTTTCCTACCACGTCCATTATATTGGTGTTGTTTACCGCCGAAATAAGCACGTCGAACGTTTCGTACAGGCTCTGCTGGGTTGCGACAAACTTCAAGTCGGGAAGCTTGATATCGGCAACCTGCGCGAGGTTTATGTAGAAATAGGTGTTGTTCGCCTTTCTCTCGGATATTACGTTGAGATTGATTACAACGCCCGCCGCATCGATATTCAGGGTGGCTTCGGCAAGCTTGCCCCGGTCGGCGGTTGCGCCCGTAAAGTAAATTTCCGCGTTGATAAATACGTCGTTGAGCTCGGAAACGTTGGTATTGTTGCCGTTGAGCCTGAACTTGACCGTGTACGTGTCCGCACCCAGTATATTGTTTACGCTGATTGAGGATACCGCCTCGAACAGGTAGTCGTATGCGAGCTTTACGAAGCTCGCGCTGCCGTCCGTCTTGGACGAGGACATTACGACGCCTGTTTCCTCTATCTCTCTGTCGATAACTTCGCACAGATTTTCGAGTACGGGCGAAACGACTATGCCGCCGCCCAAAGTGAACCTTTCGCCGAACGCGCCGTCGTAGAACAGCGACAGATTGCCGTCCGCACCCACGCTGATATTGAACGCGTTTTCCGCAAGGTATTTAAGCGCAACCGACTTGCCGTCGCACGTTACCGTGAAGTCGTTGAGCATATCAACCCAGCCGTCGGAAGCAAGAACGCCGAACAACGTGCCGATTAAATTGTCGCTTACTTTTATGCTTGCGGAAGCGGTATTTTTTGTTTGCTCAGCGCTTTCTTTGCCGAGCGCCGACATTACCTTATTATATATATCGGCAAAGCCCGACTTGACGCCTTCGATATCGTCCTTGTAAATTTCTATGCCTACGTTATTGAGCGCAAGCTTCACAAGCGGAGTTGTATCCGCGTTTTTATCGTATACAAATCTTAACGTCGTAACGTCGGAATTTTTCGCGCCTTCCTTTATGGACATCGCCAAATCGAGCGCGACGTACTCGCTGCCGCTCTTCCAGCACACTTCGCCCGAGCCGCGGATTTCAACGACTATTCCGTCGATTGAAAGGAAGGTTGTGCCCTCTGCGATTTCGAACGCAACGCTCTGTCCCTCTATTATGCCGTCAACCTGCTCCCACACCGCCTTGACGGTATTTACAAGCATTGTCAAGTCGAGGCAGTCGTCGGGGTCGGGCATCGCCTTTAACGTGCCTGTCTCGCCGCTTATATCTACGGAAAGTCCCAGAGCGGGCGCCGCCGCAACCAGCTTTTTGTCAGCGCCGTGGCTGTACGCAAGCGATACGTTGCCGAGGCTTATATCCGCGTTCACTCCGAACAGCGCCAAAACTTCGTCGGCGTTGACGGCGATATTCAGTCCGTCCGCCGTAGTTTTGAGTACGGGCAGAAGCGTATCGAAATCCGCGCCGAGAATTTTTGTAATTATGTCGGCAGTCTGACTTCCGCCGTTATCTTTGTTTTCAAAGGGTGCAAACTCTATGTTCGCATAGTTTAAAAGCGCGGTAACCGCGTCCTTGATTTCGTCTATATCGCAGTAGACCTTGGCAGCAAGGGGCGCGCCGTTAATTTCCGTAAGGCTTAAAACTATTTTGCCGTTTTCGTACCACGCCGAAAGCTTTGCGCTAACCTTGTCTTCACCGTAGGTATAGCCGAGTTCGATATCGGCGGCAACCGCAATATTTTCAATATTGAAGTACACGTCTGCGCCGGCGGTTATTCCGTTGAGCTGACTTATTTTAACGCCGTCCGCCGAACCGTCGAGCGAGATATGCGCCTTTAAGAGGTCGGCTGCGGCAATTTCCTTTATATCCCCGATAACGTACGTTAAATCGAGGCAGTTGCTATCGTCGGGCTTTTTAACCTCGCCGTCCGCGCCGCTGACCGCGATATCGAAACCGAGCGCGGGAAGCGCCGCCGTAAGCTCGCCGCCGTAAACGCCCCCGCCGCGGGTATATTTAAGCGTGCACGAGCCGAATTTCAAGCCCGCGTCCACGCCCAGCATATCCAAAAGCGCGTCGACGCTTAAACCTACCTTTATCTGCGCCTTATCCGCATAGAGTTCGGTTAAAAGCGCTGAGAAGTCGGACGAAAGCGCGTTGTTTATTATGCCGACAAGTCCGTCGGTTGCCGCGCCGCCGTCGCCGCCTCCGAAGGTTACAAGCGTGCTTACCGCTTCCGCAACCTCTTTAATATCGCATTTGACGCTTAAATCAACGCTTTTTCCGTTGAGTTCCGTAAGAGCAACTATTGCCTTGCCGTAGTTCTTTTCCGTCGGGTCGTAGCCGTACCAGACGTCAGCTTTTGCGGAAACCTTCTGTCCCATATACGTATATGAAACGTCCGCCTGCGCGCCCACGGTAACGCCGTCGAGAGCCGCATAAGCCGTAACCGAAGCGTTGAGCCCCTTCAACGCGTTTATGCTAACCTTTTCGCCGTCGCCGTTAATGTTCGCGGAAACTTTAATCAAATCCGCGCCGAGCAGCGAATGCAGGTCGGCTATGTACTCCGCGAGGTCTGCGCCCGTCTCGTACGACGGTCTGCTGATTTCGGGTGCGGTCGTAGTCATTATGGTTACGCCGAGGTCGATTTGCTCGCCGCCTACCGAAAGTCCGCCCACACTGCCGCTGCGGAAAATAATCTTATTGTTGTTTATACCGAAGACAAGCTTTGCGTTTACGCCTATGCCCAGCCCGAGTAAATCGTCAGTGTCCAGAGTGAGTTCCGCCTGCTTTTCGCCCGCAGTAAGCACCATCGAGTTCATAAGCTCGCTTACGGGGTCGCTACCCTCCGCCAAAGCCCGGGTTTCGCCCGTTTCGCCTTTGGCGAACACCGACGTAATTTTATCTATGATTTCGGCAAACTCGCCGACTGCAAGTTTGACTTCCGCAAGGTTGCCCGTTAAAGCGAAGTCATTGCCGCAGTAAGCCGCCATTTGTCCGTCCGCGTACTCGATATACAGCTTCTGTTCCTTTAAGCTTTTGCCGAGGCTGACCTTTAAGGCAAGCGTTCCGAGAGGGTCGGCTAAGTCGAGAGATACGAACGCGTAGCCCGTATAGCGGTTTGCGCCCAAATCGAGACCGATTTCGAACTGCGCGCCGCCGTTCATTATCTGCGAGAAGCCGTTGGATAAAACGTTGGTTACGTCGATTGTCAGCTTTTCGTCGGTCGAGCCGCCCTGTTCGAGCTGTTCGCCGTCGCCGACGTAGTTTTTATAGTAGCTTTCGTAGTACGCGAAGTGCTCCGCGTCGAACCTGTCGCCGTTGTACCAGTACTGCGTGGTAAAGTCGGAAACCGAGGGAACGACTATGCCCTTGTTGACCTTGGCAACCTCGTGCATGACCGACGAAATAATCTGCCAGTTACCGTCGAACGTAACCGAGAAGGTTATGCTCTCGAACTCTGGATAGCCCGAAAGTCCGCCCCTCGTCTTCATTCCGAACTGATAGAAATATGTAGACGCGTCGGGGTCGAGAGTGAAATTCTGCGTGTAAGTGCCGTCGCCGTTGACCTTAATCTGCTCGCTTTCGATTATGTTCTGTTCGTTGACTATGTAATTGAAAAGCTCGTTGGGCAGAAGTCCGTACGTGTAGTGGTACGAATGCTCGTTGAAAAATGTCGGCGCTTCCGTACTCCAACTCGCCTGCGCGGGCAGTGTGTCCGCTTCGGGCGCGCCGCTCGTTCTGAAATATACTTCGTACTCGCCGTTCTCGTTGTACATCGAGCACGTCTGCGTGCCGCTTCTTACCATCGACGAATACGTCAGGTCGGTATTCAATAAAATTCCGTCTTTATAGTCGCGGAAGTTGCGCGTCGTCTGGGTTGCTATCGAAGCGCTGGTTACGCCGTATGAATACGTGTGGTACTGCGTCTGCCGGTCGAAAACGTAATTTATGTAAGCGAGATTTTCCGCACAGGTATGCGCGGTAGGCAGGCTCCCGTCGGCGGGGGGCGCTACCTTCGCAATTTCTATATTATCCGGCTCCGTTAAATTGGTGGACTTGGGCAGACAGCCCGACACACCTGCGGAGAGGGCGGTTAAGCCCGCTGCGGCAAGCACCGCAACCGCTATTTTTTTAAATCTGATTTTTGCCATTAGTTTGCTCCTCACAATTACCGACAAAAAACATTGTCCGATGATAATCGTGATAATACAATTATAATAATAGTTTTAGTGTTTGTCAAACGAATTTAGAACAGTTTGTCATAAAAAAGCATTACTCGGGGCGATAAATTATTACATAAAGCGACTTTTGTTGTCAAAATCCGCCCTAAACTAAATTATATAATGGACAAAAACCCGTCGCGGAGGATTTTGTCATATGGCGGAGGTTATCTACATAGACGGCGCAAAGGGCGGCTCGGGCGCGACGACTTGCGCGGTAAGACTTGCCCTGGCGCTGAGCGCTCTGGGGGAACGCTCGCTTGTTTTGGACGGCGACAGCGAGTGCGCGGGCGGACTTGAAATCTGCGGACTGAGGGGTATGAACGTTTACACCCTGGCGGACGCGGAGGCTGGCGAATGCCGCGTTAAACAGGCGGTTTTACAGCACCCCGATTCGCCGAACATGTACGTTTTGCCCACGCTCGGATTGAAGGATAAAAATTTTGCCGCGGTTGCCGTTTCGGAGTGCGCGAAGTTGTTCGACGTTATCATCTGCGACGGCGTCGGTGTCGGCGCGTGCAAGCGCGCAATCGTAGTCAGCGACCCCTACCCTTCGGCGATTGCCCACGCTCAGATGCGCGGCGCAAAACTCAGAGACGGCGGATTTACCTCCGTCGAGCTTGTCGTCAACAAGGTCAACGGCGGACTTGTGTTCGACGGCTCTGTGCTTACTCCGCAGGAGTTCGCCTCGGTCGTGCGCCTGCCGCTTCTGGGAGTTATCCCCGAGGATTTGACCCTGCCGCTCGGAAAGATACGCAAGTCGACCGAGCGCGCGTTCGGTATGACCGCCGCCGCCGTTTTGGGCAGAAGTAAAAAGACCTACGGTACGGTCAAGCCGTACGTAGGCGTTACGGGATATTTCAAACGCAAGCTGAGGGCGCACGTATGAAAGCAAATTTAATTGTAGACCGCGAACAGATGACCGACGAGGAAAAGGAACTTTTTTTGAGCGATTTGAAAAACGTGTGCTCGGAATACTTCGAGGGCGACGGCAGATATTCTCTGGACCTGACGCGCACCGAGAAAGGGTTTTCCGCGTGCATTGTTTTCGACGCCGTGCGCATTAAAAAATTTAAAAAACCGAGATAAAAATAAGGGCGCCTCGCGGCGCCCTTTGATATTAACCGTAAATCATTTCCACAGCCTTTGCAAGCTGTTCGTCTTCGAAAGTCACGTCCCATTCCGCGGGGACGGTCTTACAGCCCATTTCCGTATTCAGTCCGATACCGTGAATGCTCACTTCGCCTTTCGGCCAGTAAATTTCTGCGGTGGTCAGCTTTAACGCCTCGCCCGTGCGCGGATTGACAAATGTCGTCTGCATTATGCCCTTGCCGTAAGTGCGGCAGTCCTTTTCCTCGGTACCCGTAAACTTCAAATATGCGTCGCCGAAATCCGAAATGTAAATATCGCCGTAGTCAATAACGCCGTTATCTATAAGCACGCCTATCAGCGCTTCCGACGCGCTCGCCGTTCCGTTGTCCGCAAGCACGCTCACCTTCGTGCCCGCAGGAAGACACTGCGCGGCGGAAGATATTTTGGTTACCGCAGCCGTTTCGGCATGTCCGTCCTTGTACACCGCGCGCATCGCAACCCTGTTCGGATTTTCCAATTGCCCCGTGAATATGCCCGAAATACCGCACATTACGTCCACGTAACCGCCGCCGTTTCCGCGTAAATCAAGGATTAACGACCTGCAATTTTCCGCATTGAATTTTTCGATAAGCTCG
>CAZRJY010000023.1:0-14458 GCA_964600525.1 uncultured Clostridia bacterium | reverse complement strand
TCGTCTTGCCGTTAAGCGCTTCCAACTGCTCATCGCTGAGCTTAATCTGTATCGTATATTCGCCGCTTGCTTTTACCGCTACTCCGTTTTTGTCTACAAGACTTACCGTGTAGCCGTAAAGCGCCGTCTGCTTGTTGATGCTTACGTCCTCGATTGCAGATTCCTTAATGGTAAACTTCCAGTCGCCTTCGACGCCTTCGCTTCCCGTTATGCTGCCTTCGATACTGCCTTCGCCGCTCATGTCGGCATCGGCTCCCGCTTTCCTTACGTTGAAAGCAATTACGTCACTGGTCACGCCGGTGTAATCGCCGTAAACCGTTTCCTCCGCAATTCTGGCTCTTACGAACCATCTGCCTGCCTCGGTAGGCTTATCGGTCTTCCAGTCGCCTGTGCCCGTCTTGCTGTATTCGAGTACCGCCGTTTCCGCTCCGAAGTCCGCTTCTACCTTGAATTTGAAGTTATCCGCATTGCCCAGAAGTACTATCGAAGGTACAGTCAACGTAATGTTTGCAGGGTCGTTTTCGGCCTTGGTTACGCTGAATTCATAGCTTGCGCGTCCCGCTTCGTACTCGCCGTAGCCCTTGTAAGGCTTAACGTTGACTACGATTTCTATTTCGTAAACGCCGCGATGCAGTGCGTGCCATTCCTCGCCCATTACAACTCTCTGCGTTTCACCTCTGTACTTAATCGTATAGATTTTCTCCAAGTAGCTTTCGGGTACGGCCTTGTTGCCGTCCGTCGTATCCATTACACTGCCTACCGTAGGCTTGGGTATCGAAATATACTCTTTTGCATACGGAGCGGTCAATCCGCTTGTAGGCACGTCGATTGTTACCGTGTAAGGATTTTCGGTTACTTTTACTTCTATATCGATAGCCGCAGGTCTGTTGAACCTCGGGTTGGTTACCGTGAACGTGTATCTTACGTTATACGTTCCTTCCTTCTTTGCGCCGAGTACGGCGGTTGCACCTGTTGCTTTATCGGTTACTGTCGTTCTTACCGTTACTCCGCTGAGTTCGGTCTGTCCGAGCGTTGCTCCGTCAACCGAGAATTTCAACTGCGGTGCGGTCAATTCCTCGCCGTTCCTGTACGTAAGTACAAGGTTGGTAGGTCTGATGATTTGAAGGTCTTCCTTGGGTTTAACCGTAAACGTTACGGGACAAGGTACGTCGAAGTACTTGAACGTTACCGTCTTGGTGCCCGCCTCGGTAAACGCGCCGTTCACGTAGTCGGGAATACCGCTGAGGTCCGCCTTGATACTACCCTTCTTTAAGCCTTCCTGAGGAGCGTCGCCGGGTCCGAACGTTACTCTGAACTCCATATCGCTGAAATCGAACGGTTCGCCTACGTAGTATACGGTCTTGTGGTCCGTGCTCGATACTTCGAGTCCGCGCGCAACCTTATCTACTACCGATACGTCCAACGTACCCGAGTTGCTGCCCGAGATTGCTCTCAATACAACCTTCTCACTGCTCAAATCCTGCGCGGTTATCGTATATCCCTGCGCTACCATCGAGCCGATTCTGAAATTCGGGCTTGCTATCAGGTCGCGTCTGCCGTACCATTCGCCGTCTTCCTCGTAAGCACTCTGATACAACAGATGTACTATTATTCCGTACGTATCGAACTGCTGGTTTACAAGATAGAACTGTACTGCGTCCTCGCCGAACTCTACGCTCAGCGCGCCCGCTCCGCTTCTCGCTACCTGGCTCTGTACGGCTACGGTTATCGTAGCAATCTTGTCTTTGTAGTTCTTATCGTCGGGTATGTATACGTACCTTACGTCCGCAGACGTTACAGTCGTTCCCGATATCTTGTCTACAAGGTCGGCTCCGTCGATAATATCGTACTTGCCCGTTGCCGCGCTGTAATTGGTTATGAACGCGAACTTACCTTCAACCACTGCGTTCTCGCCGAAGTCCGCCTTCATTGCGTTCAGCCTCAGACCCTGAGGGTTGCCGCGGAAGGTTACGTTCGGTCCGTAGTTGTGCTCGTTGTACGTTACGGTCATTTCGATATCCGCCTGCACAATCTTGAACTCGTGCGACGCGGTTTCCGAACCGACTAACGTGTAGTTGCTGCATGCAGTCTCGTCGCCGGTCAATATAAGTTTAACTACGTATTCGCCTACGTTAATTACGTTTGCAGACGTAGTCGGCTGACCGTCAATCTCGAAGCCGTAGTCAAACGTTATCAGACCTTTGTCTACGTCCTTCATGTTCTTGGCTATCGCTTTGGGCGACTGGTGCCACGTATTGTAAGGCAAGTCGTTTACGTCCCAGTCTACTTCGAGTATAAGCTTGGTTATATCCAGCGAGCAATCCGCCGTTACCCAATAATTGCCGCTTCTGCCTACCTGGATAAGATAGCCGCCCTCAGTGTAGTTGAGTATCGTAAGTCCCTGCGCCGCATGTGCCGCAAGCGTCTGCGTGCCGTTATCTTCGAACACTGCCTGAATTTTATATTCGGCACCCGCATATACAAGCTGGTGGTTTTCAGGCATATTCGTCCATGCTCCGTCGCCTAACTTATACTGCCACGTTACGCTGTCTATTACTTTGTAAATATCTACGGTTATTTCGTCAAACTCGTAGTACGCTTCGCTTGCCGTCAACACGTTCGAGCCGAGCGCCAACGCACCGTCGTAAGTGAGTGCGCTGTACTTCGTGGTGTTTTCAACGCCCAGTTCGTTAGTGCATTTGTACTCGATTCGGAAGCTGTACGTCACTCCGGCAACAAGTTCCAGTCCTTCTTCTCTTACAGGTCTGTACGTCGAGTCGCTGTCCGTGCAGTATTGAAGCTGTACGTCCGCAACCTTTTCTTTTACCGTGAATTCGTACGCGGCGCTGTCCGTTCCGTAGAAGCTTACTATTACGTTGAACTTTCCGACTTTCCAGAAAGTCGTCTGAGCTACGTTGTTCTTTTGTTCGAGCTTGATACCAGCAAGAGCTATATCAGCCTCGCGCTTTACTTCGAACGTACCCGCGTCATTAGCATATACTACGTTTATCTGCTGAATCCAGCCGTAATCGAAGCCCGTGCCAAGACTTACTTCCTTCTTGTTCTTGTCGAAAATGACCTTCTCGCCATTCTCGTCCGTCTTGTTCTGCCAGATTACTTCAACGCTCTCGACGTCTACCGCTCTTATAACGTACGTTACAGTGCTTTCGCTATCCTTGATTTCCTCGAAGTTGTTCCTGTAAAGTGCGCTTACGAATTTTATGCGCGCTACGATTTCGTACTTGCCCGCAAGCGAGATTAAATCGCCCTGCGCTACAAGTTCGGCGTGCGTACCGCTCGCAAGCAGCGTCTTTTCGTTCGTCGTTTCGTTGGTTATTCTGTAATACTCGTAAGATAAACCGAAGTTATCCGTATCGGTAAGCATACCGCCCGTAATGTAAGGATGATACTCCGTTTTTACCTGGTATGCGTACGCCGCGTTTACAAAGCCCGCGTCTCTCAACAGGTCTACGCCGTCAACGTTGTAGAACTCGAAGAAATTAGCTTTCTTTATTGTCAGCGTCGCACTCATGCTTTCGAGCGCTGCGTAGTTATTCTTTGCCGCATCGGTCTTGAACTCGAATTCCACGGTTACCGTGTATACGCCCGCATATCTGCCGCCGTTGTCGTCGGGTGTCTTGTTTGTAAGTCTGCCCGCCGTGAAGTCTTCCTCTTCGGCTTCATAACTCGTCTTGTATACAACTTTTATGTCGTCCTCGGGAATTGTGTATCCGTCGTCCAACTTGATGCTGACCGTGTGTAACTCGTTATCGAACGTCACTTCATCGTCACTGAAAGAAATGTGTCCCGCTACCGCGTACGCCTTCTTTCCGATGCTGTAATCCGCACGCAGAGTAAGTCCGCTGCCGAGTTCGTAGTTGCTTGCGTCGTTGCCCGTTAAGCCGACTATCTGCAAGTAGTAGCTGCCGGCTTCGGTCGTAGGTTCGGTAACTTCCACAGGGTCGCCCGTTTCGGATATGCGGTATACCTTTACGTCGAACGCTACGTCGTCTATCGCCGTTACCAGCGAATTCGAGCCGATACCCGTCGTATCGAGTATCTTTGCTACGACTTTGTACTCTTCTCCGTCGTAAGGACCGCTGAACTTGGTCGTGTCGGTTACCTTGGTTTCGCCGTGTACGAACTCGTACTGCAAATTGCCTATCGTATCGGGCTCTATTATAAGGTCCGCGTCGATTGTTTCAAGCAGTTCGTAGTTACCCTTGTCGCCGTCGGGCGTGAATGCAAAGCTTACCTCAACGTGGTACGTGCCCACGTTCTTTATCTGGTTAAGGTCAGTGAGCTCAGTACGAGCTTCGCCCGTGCCCTGATAATATCTGTAAGTTACGATAAGCTTGCTGCCGTCGGGTAAAGTAAGGTAGGTTACGTTGTCCGCGCCAGTCGTGGTGGGGTCTTTGCCCGCCGCGTTCTTGATGGTTATCATGTCGTATCTGGGCGCCGTGTTGTAGGAAACTGTCGTATCCGACATATCCACGCCGTCGTATACGGCCTTGTTCATCGTGATTTCGATTTCGCCGTAACCGTCCGTCTTAGACGTCGAGCCTTCGCCCGTCGCCGATACGACTACCACGCATACGTATACGCCGCAGTCTTTTACGTTTCTTACGCTTACTTCACATTTCTCATCGGGGTCTAACCCTGTCGTTTTAATTATGCTGCCGTCAGGATTGGTGAACGTTTTAACTTCGCAGAAGCCGCCCGCAAGCGCTTTGGTTGCGTTGAACTCCTTGTACGTAAGTTTGCTGCCTCTGTCCTCAGCCTGCACCTTGGTTATTTCCGTTGTCTTATCCGGTTCGTAGTACTTGCCGTCTTTCTCGTAAGCAACTACCTCGTCGGTACTGTCTACGTATACCTTGTAGCCGTCGGAGTCAACAAAGTCCTTTACGTCGAAGCAGTCGTCATAATGTCCTTCGAATATCCTGTACCAGGTGTAGTTCAGCTTGATATCCGCAGCTTCGTCTTCGTCGTACGTACGCGCCGTCTGAGCATTCATCGTTATGCCGTCGCCGCCGTACGTGCAACCGTTGTTGTCCGCAGACATTATGATGTAGTTAACGCCAGCTATGTGCCATACCGCGTATAAGTTGTTGCGGTTAAGAAGGTTGCCCTTCTCGTCCTTGTGCGCGTTAATCTTATAGGTTACGGTATTTTTGGTATTTACCGCAGGATATACGACTACGCCGTTACGGCTGGTCGCCCAACCCTGGAATACAAAGCTTGTGCCCCTCGAAGGATTGATTATCTCTATATCCATATCGGTTAAAAGGTCGTTCTCTTCGCCGATTATGTAGCCCGTTCCGTTGGGGTCTTTGTTGTAGCCCGCACTGTAAGTTGCGTTGTACAGATATACGTACGATACCTGCGGCGTCCATACCGCCTTTAAGGTAATGTTTCTGTAACCTGTCGTAGCGTAGTCGTACGGTCTCTTTAAGAACAATGCCGCTCCGTAAAGACCGGTCTCGTCGTCCATTTCGTCCGTCGTTTCGTACGCCGCCTCGCCTTCGTCCGTGCTGAATACCCAGCCCGCAAATATGTAGCCGCGCTTGGTCAACAGACTGGGCAGTTTAGCTCTCTTCAAGCTCTCTTCACCCATTTCCGACGCGCTGTAAGTTCTTGCGAACGTGCTGTCCGTCGACTTGCCGCCCGTCGTGTCGTACGTTATCGTGTATCTTTCCTCGGTAAACGTCGCTCCGACTACTACGTATAAGTTGTCGCCTTCATTTACTATATCACGGCTGTTAACGGTGAACTTGATTACGGATACGGTAACTTCTTTCTGTCCGTCCATTACCGTTTTGGTCGTAACCTGTGCGGTCGATACACGTCCGCCAACCGTCATGCTCTTGAACTTGTAGCCGTCGTTGGGCGTTATCTCTACCGTGATTTCATCACCGATATTTACGCTTGTCGTTGCCGAAATTGTAACGCCTGTCGACGTCTTGAACGCAAGCTTACCCTGCAAAGGATTTTCCGCGCTGTTCGCCGCTCTTACGCGTACGGGAACGCTCTTCCAGCCCGCGTATAACGTCAGGTCGTTGAAGTCGTAACCGTCATCAGCGTTTCCGTATACAGAGAACACTCTGAAATCGTATATCGAGAACTGCGCAGTCTCCGTCTCGTTTCCTTCCTCACTGCTCGACGACCATGTGAATATGTCGGTATTGTGTTCGGAATCCTGCGCCGCCGCCAACGTGGTGTACCAGCCGTCGAACACATAGCCCGAATAGGTAGGCTCATCAGGCAGTATGTCTTTCCACAAGGAAAGGTTTACAGGCTCGTATATATCCGCACTGTCTCCGTTACGATAGTCGAAATGCATCGTATACTTTGCCGCTTCCCAGCGCGCCGTCAATACTATTTCGTCCGCCGTGTTCGAGCCGGGCTTTCTTATAGTCTGAGTCTGGCTTGTTGCAGTTGCGCTTGCAAACCAGCCGAGGAACTTGTAACCGATAGCGCTCGGTCTTATTCCAAGCAGGTTCTTGGGAGATGATACGTTGTTTACGTCGTACGAAATCTGATATCTGCCCGTGCCTTCCGCCTCGGTGAAGTCAAAGTCGTCATCTTCGGGGAACAGACTTGCCGTATCCCATTTAACTTTGTTGTTTACAAGCAACGCCGCCGTCTCACTGATTACGAAATCAGTATCAAGCTGATATTTTTCTTTATCCGTGCCTACGTTGAGGTCGAATATAAGTTTGTACTGCTTGGTCGTGAACTTAGCGTATACGGTTATGTCGCCCGTTACCGTATCGGTACCGAAGTTAACCTTGTTAGCTTCGGTGCACGCCGCGTCGTAGTACCAGCCTGCGAACGTGTTCATATCCTTAGACGGAGTTTTAAGTCCCGCGTCTGATATTTTAGAACCGAACTTGAACGACTTTTTCTGCATACCGTTGGTAGCACCGGGCGCCGTGAAGCTTACCGTGTACTCGTTTAATTTCAGGTATACACGAACATACGTCGTGCCGTCGCCCTTGATGTTAAGGTCTTCTTCGACTTTATCGAACGAATAGTGCTGACTGTTTTCGAACGTTGTAAGCGCCTTGCCGTCATTGTCCAGATATTTCAGCGCAGTATCCGTCGTGCCGCTGCCTACGTACTTCTTTACGGAAGCCTTGCCTTCGAGCTGTGCGGGCGTGGTATCCTGAATATAGCTACCGTCCGCAGCCTGCAAAATGTAGTATACGGTGTACGCAGTGTCGGAGTTCGCCTTGTAACCGATGCGCAGATTTCTGTCCGCGGATACGCTTTCAAGCAAGCCTTCGCCGCTCGCAACTTCCGCATTGCTGTCATCGGGGTCGTATACGTAAGGCGTATAGCCCGCTACCAAAGGTACGTTTACAACCGTAGTTACGCCCGTTCTGGCGCCCTGGGTCGACGTGAACGTAAACTTGCTCTTGTCCGCGCTTAACGCGTACGTTACTTTGGTGTTCGCATCAACTTTAATGAACGCAGTGGTTTCGGTTGCTTCGCCGTTCTTGTCGTATACCGTAAGATTGATATTGTTGCAATCGAGAAGCGTAGCTTCATTGCCGCTTAAACCTACGACGAGCTTCTTGTTATCCGCACTGAATGCAACGTTGGGGTGTGAAAGTCCGCCCGAAGCCAAGCCCGTAGTAAATACGCGCTTTGTTACGCTAACCGAAACGCTGATGTCCGCATCACTGTTCAGGGTACCCTCTACGGTTACAAACTGATTGTTTTGCAAATAAACGTTGCTGTTGATTCCAGCACCCGTGTTACCGGTAATAACGGGTTTACCGCTTACCTTGATTGTGCCCGTACTGTCCGCGCTGATTAACACGCCGCCGCCGATTTTACCGGAAGTATTGCCCGAAATAGTGCCGCCGCTTATATTGAATATGCCTGTGCCGCTTATAAGCACGCCGCCCGCGTAATTTGTAGCGATATTTTCCGAAATTTCGCCTTCCGACATATTAACCGTGCCGTTATTGACGAATACGCCTGCACCGCTTGCGATAGCAGTATTTCCGGATATCTCGCCGCCATTTATGTTGAGTACGCTGCTTGCATTATTAACGGATACGCCGCCACCGCTTGCAGACATAGCAGAGTTACCAGAAATCGTGCCGCTTGTAAGAGTAAACTCACCGCCGCCTACAAACACACCTGCGCCATAGCCTGCCGTGTTGTCGGAAATTTCGCCGTCTTGCATTTCGAACGTGCCTAAGGTGTAAACACCGGCGCCGCCCTCACTTGTAGTGTTGCCCGAAATCTCACCGCCTTTCATAGTGAAAGACCCGTTTGCCGCAATATACACGCCGCCGCCGCGCACAGCCTTGTTGTTATAAATTTTACCGCCTTCGATTATAAGTTCGCCGCCTGTAATATACAGTGCGCCGCCGTCGCCTTTATTCGTCGGGCCGCCAATGTTGCCCGCCGCAACGTTATTGTAAATTTCAACAGAACCCTTAATAGTCAATGACGTATCTGCACCGGACGTACCGATTGCGCCGCCGGAAGTTGCGGTATTGTCATAAATTTTGCCGCCCGAAATTACACCTATACCGACAAGACCTATTGCGCCGTCGCTAAGTTTTGCGTTGTGTCCGTAAATTTCGCCGCCGTCCATATTGAAGAACGTATTCTCGGTATCTGTATTACCGAATATAAACACACCGTCAATACCGTTTGCCGCCACGTTGTGGTGAATTTTTCCGCCGTGCATATTAAACGTGGATGTATTAGCGCCGTAAACGCCGCCGCCACGCAACGAAGTGTCATTATAACAAATTTCACCTTCGTTAAGGTTGAAAGTACCGTTAGTGTAAATATATACGCCGGCGCCGTCTCCCGTCGCCTTATTAGCATCAATTTTGCCGCCGTTCATAGTAAGCGTGCAACCGTCAACGAACACGCCGCCGCAGTTAACACTTGTATTACCCTTAATGATAGCATTACCGGAAATTGTAGCGGTCTTAGTGGATTGCACGTACACGCCGCCGCCGCTTTGAGTTGCGCTGTTTTCGCTAATCGTACCGTCGCTCATAGTGAAGGTGGTGCGTGCCGCGCAGAATACGCCGCCGCCAACTCTTGCAGTATTTTTGTTGATTAAGCCGCCGCTTATCGCAACGGTACCGCTATCACCGCTTGAACTAGCCGTAGCGTACACGCCGCCGCCTACGCCCGTGCCGGTGGTGTTTTCGGTTATAGCACCGCCGTACATGTTGAATTTAGCTTTTATTCCAACGAAAACGCCGCCGCCTCTGCCGGAAGAATAATCGCTAGACGTCGCGTTGGCTTTAAGCTTAGCGGTATTGCCCGAAATCGTGCCGCTGTACAAATTGAACGTACCGAAAGCACTGGTATCGCCGTTTACGTACACGCCGCCGCCGTTCGAGTCGGTTGAAGTGTTGCCGGTTATTTTGCCGGTGCCGCTGTACGTACCGCTGTTGTTTACACCCAAATTAAAGGTTGCGCCATTATGTACGAATACGCCGCCGCCGTTAGTTGAGGCAGTGTTACCGGAAATCTCGCCGCCCGTCATTGTAAACGAGCCGTCAATGTCAATGCCGCCACCGCCGGCGCTTGCGTTATTTTTCGTAATCTTGCCGCCGGACATAGTCATCGTACCGGCAGAGCTTACATATACGCCCGCGCCGTATATCGACGCGGTAGTGCCCGAAACTACGCTTGCGGTATTGTCCGAAATAACGCCGCCTTCCATATTCAGTTTGCCCGAAGTGGCAATACCTGCGCCGCCCGTTTTAGCGTCGTTGCCCTTAACCGTGCCGCCGTAGAAATTTACGGTGGTGTACTCGCCTGCCATTATACCGCCGCCGAGGTAGTTTGCGGTATTATTCGTACCGGTAGCGTGGTTGCCCGAAATTACAACGTTGCCCGAAAGCTTGCCGTCCGCCGCCTTTGCGCCCAGATTGAGCGTAGCTTTGTTGGTTGAAGTGCCGCCCGCGAGAAGAATGCCGGCGCCGCTAAAAGCAGTGTTGGTCTTTATATTGCCGCCCGTTATCGTTACGGTAGTGTTAACCTGAGCGAGAATACCGCCGCCGTTTGCATTGGTTACCTGGTTGCCGAGAATCGTGCCGCCCGACATTGTCAGCGAGCCTTCGTTAAGATAGATACCACCGCCGCCGTTAGCTGCGGTATTACCTGCATTAATATTGGAGCTACCAATAATGCCGTCGGTAATAGTATTTACGCTCTTTCCGCCTGCGTACAGTCCGCCGCCTGCATTTAACGCAACGTTGGCGTAAATAGTGCCGTAGTTCATAATAAACGTGCTGCCCGAGTTGAAAACGCCCGCGCCGCAGTCGGCTTTGTTGCCGTTGCGCACCGTAGTGCCGTTCTCCGCCTTGGTAGCGCCTATATAGCCGCCGTTCATTGTAAACGTGCCCTTGTTGCCAACGCCGACGCCGCCGCCGTTTTTAGTTGCCGTATTATTTCTAATCGTGCCGCCGTTCATTGTGAACGTGCCGCCGTCTACGTATACGCCGCCGCCGTGCGTGGAAGCTTTGTTTCCGTCTATCAAAGCGTTGATAATTGTAAGCTTGCCGGTACTGCTGACGTAAATGCCGCCGCCGTTCGTGCTGTATCCGCCCGTAATATTGCAGCCGCTGTTGCCGATAATGGTAAGCGTACCGTCTACGATAATAACGCTGCCGTTCTCCACCGAAGAGGTTCTTGTACTCAGTCCCCTGTCGAGGATATACTTACCGAGGTTTAATATTATGTTTGCGCCGGCAGGCACGTGCAACGCGCCGTCTTTAAAGCCTTTCTTGCCGGTTTCGTTTATGCCGAAGCTGCTCGTTACGGTAGTGCCCGAACCCGTCTTATTTGCCGGCCAGGAGGCCTTAAAATCAACCTGAATGGGATTACTGTCGCTTGAATCTGTTGCCGCAGCTACCCACTTAGCATTGTCCCCAACGCCCGCATTAATGCCTTGTTTATAAATATACAACAACTTGACACCATCAGTTGGGGTAAAGGTATCAATTACTTGCTTATTGAAATCGGCAGAGAATATAGTCTTATTCGATGTAATGGCTACGCTAACATTAGATGTATTAATAAGCATTGCACCGTACTGTCCACTACTCGGCGTACCCTCATTCAGAGCCGTATTTATACCGATACGGCTGTTGGCGCTGAAAGCGTCCGCACCGCTTTCAATAGGAACGATAGGGTAATTCATAGCAGCAGTAAAGTTATTTTTCTGGCTTGTTGTTACGCCCGTGTTACCCGTAACGGTTATGGTGCCGCCAAGGGTTGTAGCCGCCGAGGCATAAATACCGCCGCCGATAGGCGAATTGTTGCCCGTAACCGTAACGTTGACGAGAGTAGTATTACCCTCCTGATAGATACCGCCGCCGGTATATGCCGACGTGTTGCCCGTAACCGTAGAGTTACGGATTTCATATTCTTTGCCGGCATGCAGGCGAATGCCGCCGCCCGAGCCGAGAGCCTCGCTGTTTGTAACCGTGATATGGTCGGCATCGAAGTCGTATGCGCTTATACCGCCGCCCGAGGCGCCTGAATAGTTGTGGTCAAAGGTAACGTAAGTCATGGTGGCGCTGCCGTTTGAGCACAGACCGCCGCCGTTTGACGACATACCTTTGTTGTAGTTAATCTGAATACTGTCTTTGCCGTCAACAAGCGAGCCGTTGAGGTTGAGTACACAATTGGCCATTGTATAGATACCCGCACCCGCAGTTGCAGTATTGTATGAAATGTTAGCCGCGGTAACGGTAGCAGTGGCGTTGATATTCAAAAAGACGCCGCCGCCGTAATCACTTCTTGCGTAGTTATAGGTAAT
The DNA here is from genome assembly GCA_964600525.1 of uncultured Clostridia bacterium. Classification (GTDB taxonomy): domain Bacteria; phylum Bacillota; class Clostridia; order Christensenellales; family Borkfalkiaceae; genus Coproplasma. The sequence goes on along the minus strand of CAZRJY010000023.1, from coordinate 2,646 downwards.
TTCCGCGCCGTTAATATTAAGGCCACTCGTGCCTGTATCCATGTATATACCTGCGCCGGAGCCTTCGGAGGTATTGTGCGTAATTTTAACGTTTGTTATTGTCAGCGACGAATTTCCTTTTATAATAAAGCCGCCGCCCGTGTTATCCGTAGCGGTATTGTAAGAAACGTCGGTGTCGGTAACGGACACACTTCCGCCGTTGACGTAAAGGCCGCCGCCGTAACCGCCCTTATTGTTGGTGATATAGCCGCCTTTAATAACGAGAGGGAAAGTTCCCTGAGACTGGCAATAGCCACCGCCGCCGCTTTCTCCGTCTACGCCTACGTTGCCGTCGATTTTAGCATTATAGATATTTACTGCCGTTAACGAAGAGTATGCGTAAATACCGCCGGCTGCTACGTCGGCTGAATTGTTTAAAATTTTAACGATTTTATTGTCGGCCTTAACCGCTTCTTCGCCTATGGTTAATGCGCCGCCCTGAATCCAGATACCGCCGCCGCGACCTACGGTGTAACCGGAAGTAGAAATACTGCCGTGTGCAGTATTTTCGGAAACGGTAGTGCTTTTAATGGTGATTCCCGAATTCGACCAAATACCGCCGCCGTTGCCGCCCGTTACGGTGTTGTCCGTAATGGTACAGTCGGTAATTTCCGTTAAAGCATAGAGAGCTAAACCGCCGCCTCGGGTTTTCGCGGTGTTTCCGCTTACTGTAACGTTACTTAATTCCGTTTGTTTATAAAGCTCTATCGCGCCGCCGGTGGCTGTGGTGGTGTTGTTTGTAAACGTTGAGTTGGAAATTACGACTTTTTCTTCCAAATCCGAGTTCGAAACGTATATTGCGCCGCCCTGTTTGGCAGTATTATTTTTGAAAGTACTGCCGGTTACCGACAATTTTCCGCCTATGACACCCGCAAGTCGGATTGCGCCGCCGGCGCTATTGTTCGCAGTGTTGTCATAAAACTCGCTGTTCTTAACCGTAATGTACGCATTGTCCGCATTGATGGCACCACCGCCGCCTTCAACTGCTTTATTGTTGTAAAATTTACTGCCTTCGATGTTTAACGTAGTGCCGACACAAACGCCCATAGCGCCGCCGAATCTGGCAGCACTGTTATCGGAAAATTCACAATTTATAATATTTATTGTTGCTTCGGTTTCAGCCTGGTCATCATTTTGGTCCACGGTCCTACTTATAGCGCCGCAGTACGTTGCGGTGTTGTTCTTGAATATTACGTTCGAAACAGTAAGATTGGAAAAAGTTAAAATACCGCCGCCGTAACCGTACAGCACTTCGGGGTCAGCACTGCTGACAAATCCGGCATTCGTATTACCGCCCGTAATCACACCCTTGGTACCGCTCGTGTTCGTATCCTTTACTACGAGAGTACCTCTATTTATTATTACAGAGCCGAATTCGACTGCCGACGTAAGACGACGGTCGATTGTGTAGCCGTTCAAATCGAGAACTATGTATTTACCCTCGGGTACGTTGAAAGCGCCGTGGAAATAAGCATTGCTCGCGCTTTCCTCTTCATACGAGCCGAAAGAACCGTTGCTCGCGGTTATGTTTGCGGTCAGCTTTGCCAACGCATAGCCGCTCGCGCTACTCTCCTGGGCAACGACCTCCGCCCACTGGTCTGCGCTTGAAATTTCAAAGCTCATACCTGCGCCTATGGGTACGTCGGCTACGGAGCTGTCCGCAACTGTGCCCGCAGGCGTGCCGCCGCGCAGCTTGTCGCCGCCTGTCAGACTAAGTCCGACAGCCGTCATTGCGCCGCCGAGAGCGACTGCAAAAGCAAGGCTTAACGAAATAATTAAAGCCTTAAACTTTTTAGTCCACTTCACTTTGTTGAACTTGTTTTCCATATTTCTTACCATCCTTTATCTTAAAGAAAAGTTTTACCTGATTTTTGTCTTGTTTTGTTACCTATTTCCACACCGTTCGGGCAATTATACACGCTTTTTTGCGCCTATTTCCGCACCGTTCGGGGTATTACGAGTTAAAAATAACTAAATTTGAACAATTTTTCGCTGTAAAAAAGGGCGAAAAAAGCGCCGACGCGGTTTTTTTTAAGTTACCGTGTCGGCGTTATTTCAGCTTTTTTAATTATGTAATTGTTGTATAATTTCAGCTTATTTAAAGGTTGCTTTTTCCACTCCCGCGGCGGCGCCGAAATCATAAATAATTTCTTGCGCTTAACCCGCGGCTTAAAGTGGACTGTTGTCAACGCTGCAAATGCCGCAATCATCGTTCCACCTGCCTTTATCTTAGCCAAAATTGTCATTTTGCACAATTTTTTCGTTGCAAAAAGTGAGTAGATGTACTCTTACTCGTTATTAAGATAGCACAGCGAAAAAAAATATGCAAGAGAAAAATTGAAAAAATTTTTGTATTTTATAATTTTTTATGCTTTTTAACTGTTAAATTTGCCCATATCGTGTCGTAACGGCTCAAAATACTCAGAATTTGGTAATTTTTTGCGTTTTTCACCGACCGTTCGGGAAATGCACCCTTTTTCTCACGATTTTTTAATATTATATAGGCGGACCGTTCGGGAAATGCACGACAAATTAAAAAGCCGACGGAATTTTTTCCGTCGGCTTTTATCAGCTTGCCGCTTATTCCATCATCATTTCCTCGTAAGC
>CAZRJY010000022.1:0-14940 GCA_964600525.1 uncultured Clostridia bacterium | reverse complement strand
TGTGCGTATCGCCCGAAACGCGCTCGCCGTCCTTGACCGCGCACGCAACGCCGAAAGCCGCGTCGAATTTGGGCGGCTCTACCAAGAGGTAAGCGCACTTCTGTCCGTTGTAGACGGTCTTGTCTTTGAGCATAAGATTTACGCCTATAACTTTTTCGGCGGTCTTTTTTACCGCGGCAAAGTTGTTGCAGTCGACAAGCGTCATGTTAAGGGTAAGGTTTTCCCGACCGCGCAGCTCGATTTCAGGGCACGACACGCCGTTTGCGGCAAGAGTGGAAACAAGCTTCTTTTCAAGCTCGGAAAAGTCGTCGCTCTCGCGGCAGAACTCCACGGCGCGGCTCTTTAAAACTTCGGCAATTCCGCGCGCCTGTCCCGCCAGAAGCCTGCGTCCGCTGCGCGCGTTTTCGGCTTCGAGATTGGTTTTTCTGTATTCGTATAAAAGTCTGTTCACCGTTTCGGTGAGGGCGGCGGGCTCGGAACAATTCAGCGTGATATCGCTCGTCAAATCGACAAAGCTGACCTTGCCTTTTAAACAGCCAGCCTCGATTAACGCGGAAAAGCCGCGGTAGACTTTGGTGGTTTTGCACACGCTCTGCCGCTTGCAGTTCGCGCACATACTCTGCTTGGTTTCGGTAAGCATACGCTTTTTCATTGCGGCGTCGTCAATCTTGTCGTCAAGCGCGTTGAACGCGTTCTCGATTTCTCTGAACACCTCGCTCATTCGGTACAGCTTTTCCGATACGAACTCGCGGTAACGCTCCTCGTCGCCGCGCGGCAGAACCTTCTCCACGCTTAAAAGCGAGCGGATATTTTTAACCGCTTTATTGGAAGGGAAGCACGGAACAAGACAGCACAGCGCAAGCAGCAGTCCCGTGACCGTCGCCGTGACAACTCCGCCCGTAAACGCGCCCCGAAGATACAGCGCGAGCGCCGTCGTGACCGCGCAGGCAATAGAGGGGGCGAACCTGCCAAGCTCGGAAAAGGCGAGCGCGGCGACCGAAATCAGTACGAACGCCGTCAAAAAGTTGAAATCGAGCTGCGTTACGGCGCAGGGCAGAGCGATTACGCACGCGGCGATAACCGCCGACGGTGATTTTAAAATGCGCACGGCAAGCGCGGTAAGCCCCGCGCCTATGCATATGTAAGCGTACAGCCCCGTAAGGTTGCAAAGCCCAACGCCGGCAACGGCGAAAAACGCGGAAATGCAAATCAGCTCGTCGGGGCGCAGTTTGCACCTGTATAAGCGGAACAACAGCGCGTATACACTGCGGAACGCGAAAAAGGTGAAGACTATTACCGCGAGGGCGGCGATTGTCTTTAAAACGTAGGGGTTGTCGGTAAAGTATAAACTGCCTATGCCGCGCCAGCGCGAAAAGGCTACGTAGGGAGCAAGCGCCACGACGAGGTATGCCGCCGCTTCGAAACGGATTTTTCTGCCCGTGCGCCTGTATAAAAAGGTGATTAAAGTTAAAAAAGCGCCTTCGAAAAGGCTTATAAGAACTGTTATCCAGTCGAGATTAACTACCGAAGCGGCAAGGTAAATAATCGGGGTGGCGATTATGTTTGCGCCGCATATGAGCATTGAAAAGCACAGTCCCAGCGAAAAGGGGACTGTGGGGAGTGCGGCGTTTAGTGCAACGGCTGTCAGCGCGTAAGCGGCGTATAAAAGTATGCTTTTTAAATTTATTCTAACGTGCATACCCACATTATATAATGTGCGTGCGCGTGAAAATTGTCTTTGTATGCGGTTTTTTGTGATTTAATATACGTTTTTTTTCAGCGTCAGCCATACGGTAAGCACGGCTATATCCGCAGGATTTACGCCCGAAATGCGCGCCGCCTGACCCAGCGAGCGCGGCTGTACCTTGTTCAGCTTTTCCCTCGCTTCCAGCCGTAACCCCTCAATTTTCGTGTAGTCGCAGTTTTCGGGCAGAAGCTTGTCCTCGTACTTTTTAGCGCGGGCAATCTGCTCGGCGTTCTTTTTTAAATAGCCTTCGTACCTCACGTAAATTTCGGCGGATTCCAGAACGCTTCTTTGAAAGTCGGGCGCGCCCAGAACCGAGTAAATCTTTTCGGCGGGAATGCCGCGCTTAATCATATCCGCGTAGGAAAGCGCGCCCGCCGCACGTTCGAAGCCGTATTCTTTGAGCAATCCCTCCGTAAGATTGGGTGCGAAAGTCGTGTTGCCGAGCACCGAAAGCGCTTGCTCGTAAGCCGCTTTTCTTGCGGTAAATTTGTCGTAGCGTTCCTGCGTTACAAGCCCTGCATCGTACCCTTTTTGAGTTAAGCGGAAGTCCGCGTTGTCCTGCCTCAGCTCTATGCGGTACTCCGCACGCGAGGTCATCATTCGGTACGGCTCCTCGGTGCCCTTTGTCACCAAATCGTCTATGAGCACGCCTATATACGCCTCGTCGCGCCCGAGCACGAGAGGGGGTAGTCCGCGTAGTTTCAGGCTGGCGTTCAAGCCCGCGATAAGTCCCTGCGCCGCCGCTTCCTCGTAACCCGACGTGCCGTTTATCTGTCCTGCCGTGTACAGTCCTTCGACCTTTTTGAACTCCAAGGTGGGGTAGACGTCGAGCGTATCTATGCAGTCGTATTCGATAGCGTAGGCAAAGCGCATAATGTCGACGTTTTCAAGTCCCTCGATGGTGCGGTACATATCAATCTGTATGTCGTGGGGGAGGGAGGTGGACATGCCCTGCACGTACGCTTCGAGCGTGTTTTCGCCCTCGGGCTCGATGAAAATCTGGTGCCGTTCCTTGTCCGAAAACCGCACGACTTTGGTCTCGATTGAAGGGCAGTACCTCGGTCCCGTGCTCTCGATAGTGCCGTTATACAAAGGCGAGCGGTCGAGATTATTCAGTATAATTCCGTGCGTCTTTGCGTTGGTGTAGGTAAGATAGCACGGCAGTTTGTTTTCGGGCGGATTTTCGCTCAAAAAAGAGAAAGGACCCACGTTATCTTCGCCATATTGCGGGGTCAATTTAGAAAAATCGAGCGTACGGAAGTCCACTCGCGCGGGCGTTCCCGTCTTGAAACGGCGTACGGAATAGCCCAAATCTATTAAATTTTGGGTAAGCGCGGTGGCGGCAGAAAAGCCGTTGGGACCGCTCTTTTTTATTACGTCGCCCGTTATGGTCTGCGCGTTTAAGTACACGCCCGTTGCAAGTATAACGGCGCGGCATTTTATAACTCCGCCGTCGGTGGTTTTCAGTCCTGCAACCTTGCCGTTTTCAACGGTAATTTCGGCGGCTTCGCTCTGGATAATCCTGAGGTTTTCAGTGCGTTCAAGAACGCTTTTCATCCGCGCGTGGTAGGCGTGTTTGTCAGACTGGCACCTCAGTGACTGCACAGCCGCGCCCTTGCCGACGTTGAGCATTTTAATCTGCAACGCGGTCGCGTCGGCATTGACGCCCATCTCGCCGCCCAACGCGTCGATTTCGCGCACAAGGTGACCCTTTGCCGTGCCGCCTATCGAGGGGTTGCACGCCATAAACGCAATGCTGTCTAAATTTAACGTAAGTAGAGCCGTTTTAAGTCCCGTGCGCGCAAGAGCAAGCGCGGCTTCGCAGCCTGCGTGCCCCGCGCCGACAACGGCGGCGTCGTAATTTCCGAGAGAAAATTCTTTCACTTCTTTAAAATGATATTCTTAATATCGTCGATATCTTTCGCCATTTTGTCGCTGACCGCCATCATGCTTTCAACCTTGTCGCGCGAGTACAAAATGGTGGTGTGGTTTCTGTCGCCCAACTCCTTGCCAATCGACATAAGGGGAAGGGATAAAAGCTCGCACATTAAATAGCAGCACACCTGTCTGGGCAAAACGAGCTCTTTTTTCTTGCACTTTCCTATAAGCTCGCTCTTTGTGACCTTGTAAAAGCCCGTGACCGCGTTGATTATGTTGGCGGCGGTTATTTCCTCCGCGCCGCCCTCGGAAACGGCTTCGTTCAAAGCGCTCCTTGCAAGCGATACGGTTATGGGGCTTTCGTGCAGTTTGCTTGCAAAGATAACCTTTGTAAGTCTGCCTTCGAGCGTTCTGACGTCGTCGCCCGAATCCTGTGCGAGGAATATTAAAACGTCGTCGGGCACAATGCACTTCTTTTCGAACGACTTTTTCTTTAAAATCGCAATCTTGGTTTCAAGGTTGGGCGGCATTACGTCGAAAACAAGTCCGCCCGAAAAGCGCGTGCGCAGTCGCTCTTCCAGAGCCGTAAGCTCCTTGGGGGGCTGGTCGGAAGTTATAACTATCTGCTTGCCGCGCGAAATGAGCTCGTTAAAGGTGTGGAAAAATTCCTCCTGAACGGCCTTCTTGTTGGCGATGAACTGAATGTCGTCGATAATCAGCACGTCGGCGCTGCGGTAGTGCTGGCGAAGTTTATTGCTGCGTTCGCGCGCGTCGGGACCCTTGGAGGCGAACATTGTATCGATAATTTCGTTGACGAACTGTTCGCAGGTCGCATAAACTACTTTTAAATGGGGCTTTTCGCTTACAATCTGATTTGCGATAGCCTGAATTAAGTGGGTTTTGCCAAGACCGGTGCCGCCGTAGATAAAAAGGGGATTATATACGCCGGCGGGGTCGTCGGCAACGTTTTTCGCCGCCTCGAACGCGAACAGGTTGTTGCCCGCAACGAAGCTGTCGAAGGTGAAGCGCTTGTTTAAGTTGTTGGGCGGAGTGTACGCGGGCTCGTCGTGCGAGGTTTCGTACGCGTAGTTTCTGCTGCCCTTGACGACAAGGCGGAAATCGGATACGCCGACGTTGGCTTTGATTATGGCGTCGCGCATTTTTTCGGCAAGGTTGTTGGTGATATACTGCGCAAAGTTTTCGGTAAGCGTTTCGAGCACTATATACCGCCCGTCTATTTCAACGGGCACAAGCTTGTCTATGTAGGTAAGGTAAGTGATGTGGGTTATAGTTTCCTGCATCTTTTCCTTAATCGGTTGATATATAAAGTCAAGGTTTGAAGTATCCGCCATAATTCACCTTTTTTTCTTTGAGTTTTCGTGTAATTAGTGTTATACTAATTATATACTAAATTCGCGGCGAAATAAAGTAATTTTCCAAATAAAATGTATATAAAAAATCTGGTTTTAAAAAATTTCAGAAATTACGGCGGTGAAACGTTCGGGTTTTCACCCGGGTTGAACGTTCTGTTCGGCAAGAACGCGCAGGGCAAAACCAACTGTGCGGAGGCTGTCTTTTACCTCTGCACGGGTACTTCGCCGCGCACGCGCCGCGAAAAACAGCTCATAAAAAACGGTGAGGATTTCGCCGACATCTCCTGCGTGTGCGAGGGCAGGTACGGCGAAGTGACCATTTCCGCGCACATAACCGAGGCGGGGCGCGAGGTAAAGGTCAACGGCAACAAGATTACGCGCAACGCCGATTTGATGGGCAATATCTTTGCGGTGTTCTTTTCGCCGCAGGAACTGCGGCTCATTCAGGACGGTCCCGACGAGAGGCGCAGGTTTTTGAACGTTTCCATATCCCAGCTTTCGCGCCCGTACTTCGTCGCGCTGTCGCGCTATAACAAAATTTTAGAACAGCGCAACAACCTTTTAAAGAGCCGCGATTTGGATACGGTTTACGACACGCTTCCCGTGTGGGACGCACAGTTGTGCAAGTATGCAGCCGTGGTGGCAAAGAGCAGGGCGGACTACGTTTCGCGGCTTTCTCCGCTTGCCGCCGAAGCGCACGCCTATCTGACCGACGGCGCCGAGGAGCTTAAAATTTCGCCCGAAAAGAAATACAAGGGCAGTGAGGAAGAACTGGAAAAGCGGCTCTTTGACGAGCTTTCAAACAACTACGACCGCGATATCCGTTTGGGCTTTACGGCGAGCGGTCCGCACCGCGACGATTTGGACATAACGATTAACGGCGCCGACGCAAAGAACTTTGCCTCGCAAGGTCAGACGAGGACGGCGGCGCTTGCGATAAAGCTTGCCGAGGTCAATGTTTTCAAGGAAGCGTGCGGCGAGTACCCGGTGCTCATTTTAGACGACGTGATGAGCGAGCTCGACCTGCCGCGCCGCAAAAAACTGGTGGGGCGCACCGACGGACTTCAAACCATTATCACCTGCACCCACGCCGAGCGCGTTTTGTACGGCAAAGAGGTGAACAAGATTATGATTGAAGGGGGCGCAATTAAAAAATGATACGCGCCGATATGCACATACACACATATTACTCGGACGGCGGACAGTCGCCCTCGGACGTTGTCGCAGGGGCTCGGCGCGCGGGCGTAAATCTTATTTCGGTTACCGACCACGACAATTGCCTTGCCTTGCGCGAGGTCAAAGAGCTTGCGGAAAAATCGGGTATTGCGGCTGTGAACGGCGAGGAGGTTTCCGCGTACGACGGCGACGTTAAAGTGCATATTCTCGGTTACGGAATAGACCCTTTAAATTCCGCGTTCACGGCTTTTAACAAAAGGCTTGCCGAGGGCGCCGAGGAGCGCACTTTCGACATTTTACGCAAGCTGGAAAAAGTAAACGTGCGCATTTCCTACGGCGAGGTTTTAAGGGAACGGCGGTGCGACAAGTCGCCTCTGCACGGAATGTATATAGCAATCGCCGGCGCAAGAAAGGGCTATGCAAGTTCGCCCTTCAATTTTTACTCGCGCTATTTAAACCGCGGCGCGCCCGCGTTTTCGTGCATAGCAAGACCAACGCCAGAGGAAACCGCGAGAGTTATAACCGAATGCGGCGGACTGTGCTCATTAGCTCACCCGGGCAGAATAAGCCTTGACAAAGACGGCTTGATATCGCTTGTGGAAAGGCTTGTTCCCCACGGACTTTCGGGCATAGAAGCCGTGTATTCGGGGCATACTGCTAATGAAACGCAGTACTATAAGGAGTTTGCGGAGAAGTATAATCTGTTGGTTACGGGCGGCTCGGACACGCATTTCGCCGAGGGCAACAGACATATCGGCGACCCGCCGTTCGAACCCGACGAAAGGCTGCTTTCCGCACTTAAAATAATTTGAAAAAATCGCTTTTGAAACTCATTACGAATATTACTGCGCTTGTGCTGTTTGCAAGCGCGGTATTTTTTTGCTGCGGTTTTTCCGTAAGGCTTCCGCGCGGCGTTTACGTAAACGGAACCTCTATCGGCGGCTACACCCGCACCGAGGCGAAAAGGGTGTTAAGAAGGCAAATCGAAAGCGGTTTAAAGACAAAACACCTGCATATATGTGCCGATGAACGCGTGTACGCCTATACATTTCCCGAAATCGACTACTCGGATAACTTCGACGAACTGCTGCCGACCATAACCAAAAGCGGCGAGTATTTCGGTACCGTGACCTACCGCCTTAACGGCAAGGACGAGATTATAGATAATATATGCGCCGATATTTACCGCGCTCCGACAGAGCCGTACGCCGTGTTCAACGGCGAGGGCGACCCCTTTACTTACTTCGAGGGAAGCGACGGAGTTGAGTGCGACAGAGTGCGGCTTTCGAACGATATCGATAAGTCGCTTAAAGGAAGCTTTGCCGACGTGCGCATATGTACGCGCGTTGTAAAGTGCCGTTTGTCGACAGAAGATATTAAGGCGCGCACTGGCAAATTATATTCGTTTACCACGTTCTTTGACGCAAATAATACCGACCGTTCGGGAAATATTCGGCTTGCGGCGGAAAAAATCAACGGTTGCGCGGTTGAAAGCGGCGGTGAATTTTCGTTCAATAAGACGGTGGGCGCGCGCACCGAGGAGAGCGGTTTCAAGCCCGCAAAGATAATAGAGGACGGAAAATTCGTAATGGGTTACGGCGGCGGTGTCTGTCAGGTTTCCACGACTTTGTACAACGCGGCGCTTTTATCGGGGCTGGATATAGTGGAATACCACCCTCACAGCTTGCAGGTAAGCTACGTTGCACCCTCGCGCGACGCCATGGTAAGCGGCACTTATTTCGATTTAAAATTCAAAAATAACCGTTTAACCCCCGTATATGTGCGGGTCAATTGCAATTTGGGCAGTATAACCTGCACAATTTACGGCGAGAGTGACGGCTATAATTATTCCTTTTTATCCAAGGTGACGAACACTTTGCCGCGCCCCGAAGCGGTGGTTGTTGAGGGCGACGAGGACAAAATCATCAGCTACGGCAGGGACGGCACCGAAAGCGAGGGCTACCTTGTAAAGAGCGGCAGGGACGGCGAAACATGTCTTCTTTTGCGCAAGGACAAGTATAAAGCGGTTGCCGACGTTATTCAGCAGTTAAAAACTAATTCTTAATTTATGCTTTATATATTTGTGTTTTGTCAAATCTTATGATATAATCATAAGAGAATGTTTTTTATTCGAGGTTACGCGCGTGGATAAGATAGTTTTGGACGGTATGGGCGGCGACAACGCGCCCGCGGCAATAGTGGAAGGAGCGGTGAACGCTCTCAAAGCCGATAAGCAGCTTTACCTTATAATTTGCGGAAGAGAAAGCGCTCTCAAAACCGAGCTTGCAAAATACAAATACGATACCTCGCGGCTGGAAATTGTCGACTGTCCCGATGTTATAGGCATGAACGATATTCCCACCGAGGCTATAAAGAATAAGAACGCTTCGCTTACCGCGGCGTACTGGCTGTTAAAAAAACAGGACGATATCTGCGGACTTGTAACCGCCGGTTCGACGGGCGCGACGATTGTCGGCGGTCAGCTTATCCTGGGAAGGATTAGGGGAATAAAGCGCGCCGCGCTCTGCCCCGCAATACCCAACGTGAACGGCGGCGTAACCCTTCTTTGCGACTGCGGCGCCAACGCGGAATGTAAGCCCGTTATGCTCTGCCAGTTTGCGGTGCTTGCTTCGGCTTACGCTCAGGCCGGCTTTAACAAGACCAATCCCAAAGTGGGACTTTTAAACAACGGCACCGAGGAGCACAAGGGCGACCCGTTAAGACAGGAAACGTACAAATACCTCTCGCAGATGGAGGGCATAAACTTTATTGGCAACGTAGAGGGCAGGGATATAAATTTCGGCGACGCGGACGTCGTCGTTGCCGACGGCTTTGCGGGCAACGTTGCCTTAAAGTCCATAGAGGGCTGCGCCAAGATGATTTTGGTCACAATGAAAAAGCAGTTCAAATCTTCGCCCGCGTCCCTGCTCGGCGCCCTTTTCGCGGGCGGCGCTATAAAGAGAATGAAAAAGGGGCTGGACTTCGACAAGTACGGCGGCGCTCTTTTGCTGGGCTTAAAGAAAGTGGTTGTAAAGAGCCACGGTTCGTCCAAGCCCTCGGCTATAACCAATTCAATCAAAAACGCGCTGTCCATTTACCGCAACGGACTTGTTCCCAAGGTTGAGGAAATGCTTGCCAAGGTAGATTTGGACAACCTTATCCCGGTGGAGGAATGAGCGGTTTGGAAAACGTAGAAAAGGCGTGCGGTTACACTTTCAGGGACAAGGAGCTTTTAAAGAGGGCGCTAACGCTTTCTTCGTACGACAACGATAATAACAACGAAAGTCTGGAATGTCTGGGCGACGCGCTTTTAACCTTTATCGTGGCGGAAAAGTACTACGCGGAAAATTTAAGCGAGGGCGGAATAACCGCAAAGAAACAGCAGCTCATTTCCGACGAGGCGCTGCGCCCCGTATCCGAAAGACTGGGTTTGGACAAGGCGCTTTTTCGCGACAAGGGCGATACGGGCAACAAAAAGGCGGTGCCCAGCGCGTACGAAGCGGTTACGGCGGCAATATATCTTGACGGCGGACTGGACGCGGCGAGAAAGTTTGCGCTTTCCACGCTGACGCCGCTTCCCAACTCGGTAAACTATATCGAGGCGGTGCAGAATATTTTGCAGGCGGCGGGAGAAACTCCGCCCGACTATCAAAAAATTTCGGCGGGCACGCCGCAGAAGCCGCGGCATATTGTCAAGGTAAACGTGCGCGGAAAAATTTTCGAGGGCGAGGGCTCTAATTTTCAGCAGGCTAAAAAACAGGCGGCGAAAGCGGCTTACGAATTTTTAAATAAAGGGTGTTAAAATGGTACAGTTTAAAAAGATAAAGCTTGTCGGCTTTAAATCGTTTGCGGATAAAACCGAAATTCCGCTTACCGACGGCGTTACGTGTATTGTAGGTCCTAACGGCTGCGGCAAGTCCAACGTTGCCGACGCTATCCGCTGGGTTCTCGGCGAGCAGTCGGCTAAGGTTATGCGCGGCACGCAGATGCTCGACGTCATATTTAACGGTACCGAAAAGCGTAAAAAGACATCGTTCTGCGAGGTTACGCTCACCTTCGACAACACCAACCGCATTTTCGACTACGATGCGGACGAAATAGAGATGACGCGCCGCCTCTATCGCGACGGCACCAGCGAATACCTTTTAAACCAACAGCCTTCGCGAATGAAAGTTTTAACGGGACTTCTGCACGGCGCGGGCGCGGCGAAAGAGGGCTACTCGATTATCGGTCAGGGACGTATCGCTCAAATCATGAATTCACGCCCCGAGGAGCGCCGCTCAATTTTCGAGGAAGCGACGGGCATCGTAATGTTCAAGGACAGAAAGGCGGAGGCGGAAAGAAAACTTGCCTATTCGCGCGACAATCTGTTCGTGTTCGCGCAGAGAATGTCGGAAGTCGAAAGGCAGTTAGGACCGCTTGCCAAGGCGGCTGAAAACGCCAAGAAATACAACGCGTTGTACGAAACGCTGCGCTTAAACGAAATCAATACTTACATATTCCGCCACGACGGCGCGGCGGGCGAACGTGAAAAAATCAGCGCGCGCATAGACAAGCTTAACACTCAGATTAAGACCAATTCCGAGCTTGCCGCCTCGCTTTTGACCGAGTACGAGGAGTGCCGCGAGCTGTTGGCAGGTGCGGACGAGAAGCTTAAAAGGCTGAACGACGAGAGGCTGGAATACACCGTCGGGTTGGAGCGCAGTACGGGCGAAAGCAAGGTGTTCAAGGAGCGCGCCAACGCGGTCAAGTACAAGTTGCAGCAGGCGCAGGACGATATCGTATTTGCCACCAAGCGCATAGGCGACGTCGACAAGGGCATTCGCCGCTGCGAGGAATATGCGGCAAAGAACGGCGAGAGAATTGAAAGGTTGCGCCAAACCTGCGCGGAATTGCAGGCTGATATAGCCAAGCTGACCGAAAATATAGCAAGCTACGAATTATCGACCAACGAGCACAGAAAGCGTGTTCTGGAAACCTTCCGCGACCTTTCCGAGATGAAAGAAAACATCGGCTCGCTGGCGGCAAAAAAGGAGCTTTTAAAGGAAAGGCTCGCCGAAATGGACGAGGCAATGGATACCGTGCGCGCCGAGCACGAAAAGCTGAAAGCCGACTACGAAAAGACGTTGAAGGCGCAGGAGGATTTAAACACCTACCTCGGCGAGGAAAACGTGCTTATGGAAAACGCCGCGGCTTCGGTCGTTGCGGCTAACGAAAAGGTGCAGACGCTTGTTCGGCGCATCTACGACAGCGAGGCGCAGATATCCTCTTTAAATCAGAGCCTGCGCACCTATACCGCACTTCGCGACAGGTTCGAGGGATACGTTTATTCGGTTAAGCGTTTAATGTCAGACGCCAAGGACAATCCCCGTCTTTCGTCAAAAATTATGGGCTTAATTGCCGACGTCGTGTCGTGCGACAAGGGCTACGAAATAGCTATCGAAACGGCGTTCGGCGGCGCAATGCAGAACGTTATTACCGAAACGCGCGAGGACGCGCAACACCTTATAGAATACTTAAAAGCCAACCGCGGCGGTCAGGTAACCTTCCTGCCGTGCGACGCTCTCCGTCCGCGTCTGGAAACGGCGCAGATTAAGTCGGCGTGCAACGAAAGGGGCGCCGTGGGGCTTGCAATCGACCTTGTTCACTACGACAAAAAGTTCGAAAACGTTATACATAACCTTCTTGGCAACACGCTTATCTGCGAGGATATTGCCTGCGCTACGGTAATTGCAAGGCGCTATCCGCGCGCGTTCAAAATCGTTACTTTGGACGGCGACATTATCGCGACGTCGGGCTCGATGACGGGCGGCAGCCGCAGAGAAAATTCGGCTAACCTTCTTGCCAACGAGCGCAAGATTAAGGAAATCGAGGACGAGATTGCATCCAAGAAAAACCTTCTCGAAAATTCCGAAGTAAAGCGCGCGGAGGCGGAAAAGGAGCTCGAGCGGGCGCGCGCGTTCCGCGGCGAGCTGGACGGCAAACTTCAGCAGGCGAGATTGGAGCTCGCGGCGGCAAAGGAAAAGCTTTCCTCGCTCACATTCAACATTGCCGACAAGGAGAGCGAATACTCCGTTTACCGTCAGTCAAAGGCGCAGATAGAGGACAAGCTCGCCGAATTGGACGGCAAGTATGCCTCGACGAGCAAGGGTGCGAGCGCACTTTCCGAGCAGTCGAGCAAGGCGTCCTCCGAAATCGATTCGATGAGCGAGGCAAACGACAAGGTTATAAAAGAGCGCAACGAAAAGGCGGCTAAGCTCAACAATATGCAAGTGGAAATCGCCTCGCTCGAGAGCGCTATGAAGTCCAACTACGACAGTGCGGAGCGCACCAAAGCCGAAAAGGCGGAGCTTATCGAACGCGTTTCCAACCTGCGCACGCTCTTGCCCGAACTTCAGAAGCAGTTCGACGAATGGAGCGAAAAGGCGGCGCGCGCGGCGCTCACAAAGGACGAGCAGGTCAAGCTCGACGCGCTGAACGCAAAGATTGCCGAGGTCGAGGACGGCAAGAAACAGCTCAATGCGAGGGTTGCCGACATAGACAAGGCGCGCTTCGATACGGCGGAGCTTTTGGAGGAACTGAACGGCAAACTGCACAATCAGGAAATGGCTATGCAGAAAATCGATTCCGACCTCGAGTTTTTACAACAGCGTATCGACGAGGAATACCACGAGGACTACGAAGGCTGCCTTAAGTACAAGGTGGACGACTTCGACGTCGGCGCGGCTTCGTCGGTCATCATAAACTGCAAGAGGCAGATTACGATGCTTGGACCGGTCAACTTGACGGCTATCGAGGACTACGAGGCGGTAAGCGAACGCTATCAGAAGATGACCGCCGAAAAGGAAGATTTGGAAAAGGCTATCAACGACCTCGAAACGGCGCTCGCCGATATACGTAGCGAGATGCTCAAAATCTTCGACGCGGGCTTCAATACGATAAACGAAAACTTCAAGCGCACGTTCAAGGAACTGTTCGGCGGCGGCAGAGCGGAATTACAGCTCGACTACACCGCTTGCGACGACCCCTTAGAGGCGGGCGTGGAAATCGTTGCGTGCCCTCCCGGCAAAAACCTTGCCAAAATTTCGTTGCTTTCGGGCGGCGAGCAGGCGCTCACGGCTATCGCAATTCTCTTTGCTATCATACAGATGCGCCCCATGCCCTTCTGCGTACTCGACGAGATTGAGGCGGCGCTCGACGACGCGAACGTCGGCAGATATGCGGCTTACCTTAAGAAGTTTGCGGCGCAGACGCAGTTCATCGTCATCACCCACCGTAAACCCACAATGGAAAAGGCGGACGTTCTCTTCGGTGTAACCATGGAAGAAAAGGGCGTTTCGAAAATCGTATCCGTTAAACTTTCGGAAGTTGAGAGCCGTTTGGGCGGCGACACGGTTGCTTAAATTTAAAGAGGTAATAAGTTGGGAATTTTTTCAAAACTTGCAAACGCGCTTAAAAAGACGAAAAAGGCGTTGTCCGACGCAATCGGCTCGCTCTTTTCAAAAAATAAAATAGGCGACGAATTTTACGATGGGCTGGAAGAAATTTTAATAAGCTCGGACATTTCGGTCAACACTGCGGCGGACGTGGTGGAGGAACTGCGCGCCGAGGTCAAGGCGGAAAAGATTAAGGACAAGGACTTTGTCGTCGCGTGCCTTAAGGATATCCTGCAGGAAAAGCTGGAAGAAGCGCCTCTGCCCGAAATCGAGTACCCCGCGGTCATTATGCTCGTGGGTGTGAACGGCGTGGGTAAGACGACTACGGTCGGCAAGCTTGCGTCATACTTTTTGCGTCAGGGCAAGACGGTCACGGTTGCGGCGGCGGACACGTTCCGCGCGGCGGCAAGCGACCAGCTTTCCGTCTGGGCGGACAGAGCCAAGGTGCGCATTGTCAAGCACGAGGAGGGCAGCGACCCCTCGGCGGTTGTTTTCGACGCGCTCTCGTCGGCTAAGGCGAGGGGTACCGACGTAGTTATCGTCGATACCGCCGGCAGACTGCACGTAAAGTCCAACCTTATGGAGGAACTTAAAAAGATGTCGCGAGTGGTGGGCAGGGAATATCCCGCCGCGAATTTCTACAAGTTCCTTGTTCTCGACGCGACTACGGGCAACAATGCGTACAATCAGGCGCAGGTATTCGACGGCGCGGTTGAGCTTGACGGTATAGTTTTGACCAAGCTCGACGGCTCGGCAAAGGGCGGTTTCGTCATTTCGCTGTGCGGCGAGCTGGAAATTCCCGTCGTGTTTGCGGGCGTCGGCGAGAAAATCGACGATTTGGAGCTTTTCGATACCGAGGATTTTATAGACAATATTCTGTAATTAAATTTATAAGCCCCGCGGCGTTTGCGCCGCGGGGCTTTTTTATTCTTCTTTATCTTCGGGCTTGTTTTTCTTTTCGTAATCTTCCTGCAAGCTTTTAAACAGCATGGTGAGCGCAAAGAACGCCGCCGCGGCTACAACCGAGCAAATCCCCCAGATGACGCCGAGGTATACGAATATGAACACGCACGCGGCAAGTATCAGCGCGGCGATTATACAGCAGATTATACGCAATATCTTATACATATTATTATAATATACTTTTTTGCCCCGCAAAGCAAGCGTATTTACTATATATTATATAAGGAAACGGGTGAATGTATATATGCATATATGTGAATAAATCACAAAAAATTTTACAATTTATCGTTTACAAAAATTTTTACATAAATTTGAAATAAAATTGACATTATTTGGGAATATTGATATCATAAGCAAGCTCGATTAA
>CAZRJY010000021.1:0-15156 GCA_964600525.1 uncultured Clostridia bacterium | reverse complement strand
CGAAGACGGTTCGCAGGCTCTGTTCTGCGGAACGTTCGACGGCGACGGACATACGATATCCAATATGTACATAAACAAGCAGAGTTCGAATAAGGGCTTGTTTGCAACTACAATAGGCGCCACTATTAAGAACCTGACGCTTAAAAATCCTGTAATTACGTCAACCGCTTACACCAATACGGGCGCGCTTGCAGGCTGGATAAGAAATACCGAAATAATAAACTGCCACGTAATTGGCGGCTCCGTCGTTTCTACCAAGGAGCGTACGGGCGGTTTAGTCGGCTATATAAATCTTGCCGATAAAACTCAGACGGCGTTAATAGACGGTTGCAGTACAAGGTTCGACCCCGACGCAAGCGGAACCGAAAACGTAAAGTCTTTGATAAAGGGCTATTCCCACGTGGGCGGCATAGTAGGCTACGCACAGGGAAAGGCGGCAAATACCATTACTATTAAGAATTGCTATTCGACCCGTAACGTTTCCGGCACGAACCAATTGATAGGCGGCATAGTCGGTTACGGCGAGGGCGCCAACATTTCGCAGTGTTACACCACGGGTTCGGTTTTCAGTGACAATACTACGCGCGTCGGCGGTATTGCGGGCAGACTTCATACGTATACCGCGTCGATAACGGATTGTTTTACTACCGGCGACATAATGGTTTATAACACTGACACTAATTTTAGCGCTTATGCGGGCGGAATTGTCAGCCAGCTTAGCATTGCGGGTTTAAAAATTGAAAACTGCTATGCGCTTGGCAATATTATGGCTAACAACACGGTTTCAAGCCATCATGCGATGTCGGGCGGTATTGTAGGTTTAGCTAACCAAGCATCGGTGTCCATCAGCGGCTGCGCGGTTATGAGCGAAAAAATTTACTCTTCCAATCTCCCGGTTGTAATTGACACGTCTTCAAACAATTACGTAAGGTATTCAAGCCATATAGCCAACGGCTACAAGGGTACCGTACCTAAAATGAACAAGGCGAACTTCTACTGTGTGGATAGCAGGCTGATATGCGAGAACAGCTACAACAGTCCTTCGACTTATATCGATTACAGTCTTGCCGAATGTAGGGGTACTGCGGGTGATACAACCTGTATTTCAGGTGAGAAAAAGGATTACGACGTATTTAAACAGACTGCAACCTATCAGTCGGATACGTTGGGCTTAGGCTGGGATTTCGACAGCGTTTGGGCGAGAGAGGACGGCGTTAACGACGGCTTACCTTACCTTAAAGCGCTCGGCGCACCCGTTTACGATTTGGGTTCGCGCTATAATCCGATACTTATTTCAACTACGGCGGACTTTGCCGAATTGAGCGATAACGTTAATAACGGTACATGCTACAACGGAATTTACTTAAAGCAGACTGCCAATATCGATATAGCGGACGTCGACGTTATCGGCTACGATTTAAGTCACAGCTTTGCCGGTAACTACGACGGCGGCGACTTTAAGCTTACGGGCGCAAGCTATACGGCGGCGGCGTCCAATATCGGCGTGTTCGGATACGTAAAATTCGCAAGCTTTAAAAACGTAAACGTCGTTAAACCTCAAATCACCCAGACGGGTACGAGCAATAATAACGTCGGCGGACTTATCGGTCATTCCTACGGCAACCTTTCTATTGACAGGTGCGCCGTTCTCGGCGGCTCGATTACAAATCAGGGCGCAAATATAGGCGGACTTGTCGGTCACGTTAACCGCGGTTTCAGCATTATTACAAGAAGCTTTGCAACTGCCAAGATTAACGGCGGTAAGGTAGCCGGCGGTCTTGTGGGACAGCTGCGCGACGGCGTAATAAGTAAGTGCTATGCAAGAGCGAACGTTACAGCGTCGCTTGCAAGCGGCAACAGTGCGGGCGGACTTGTCGGTCTGACCGAATACAGAACGCGCATTTACGACAGTTACGCTATGGGCAACGTAAGCGACACGTCCAGTACCACGTGGGCTTTGGCGGGCGGTATTGTCGGCAGGTCCAATCAGCCGAGCTCTACCAAGATGCACAACTATATCTACCGTTGCTATTTCAACGGTACGCTTTCCGCCGTAAGCGGTAAGCCTTCCGGCACGTACACAACGTCGCACTCGGCAGGTATTCTTGCTTATACCGTCAACAACAGTGACCGCGTTATCGACTGCGTTTCGCTTGCAACCGAATACAAGGTTGAAACCGGTAAGATATCGACAGGTAAGGAAACTTATGCTCAGTATCTTCAAGCGGCGGAAATAGTTACGGGCGCTTCGTCAGCCTCTAACCTTCCCACGGCGGGCACAAATTGTACCAGAAACTTTGCTCTT
Source organism: uncultured Clostridia bacterium (assembly GCA_964600525.1). Taxonomy (GTDB): domain Bacteria; phylum Bacillota; class Clostridia; order Christensenellales; family Borkfalkiaceae; genus Coproplasma. The sequence continues at coordinate 12,851 of CAZRJY010000021.1, read as the reverse complement.
GACGGCGTTGCAACCTATATTTACAAATCATCGAACGCGGTACGCAGACAGGCGGAAAACCGTATAGAGTCGCTTGACTTGTTCAAGACCGACTGCTCTACGATATTGCCTAAATGGAATATCAATGCGGGCGGCATTTGGGAACACAACATCGACACGAACAAGGGCTTGCCCACGTTAGTAGGCTTGCCTATGGATAACTCCGAACTGGACGAGGCTATCGATTTGGCGGAATCGTACAAGGCGGAGGACTGGAACGCAGAAACCTACGGCAATCTTATGGCGGTTGTCGCTGAGGCCAAGGCGCACGTCGAAGGATTGACCGACGTTCAGAAGCGCCAGTACATAAACAGCATTTACGCGGCAATCGAGGCGTTGAGGCCCGAGACCACCGAGTTGCAGGCTCTGTACGACAGCATTAATGCGAATAAGGTGCCGTACAAAGAGTGGTTTGTCAACTTCGCCACTATGAACAGCGCTCTCGAAATTTCCAGAAAGATACTCGAAGAGGATTCCAATAAATATAAGAATATCGACGTTGCGCTTGCGCTTTCCACTTTGCAGATGGCGGATAAGAACCTTGTCGTCAATAAGGCTAAGCTCAACGAGGCGATAATCAAGGCAAACAATATTATCCTCGGCGCCGCAGCCGATTATACCGAAGAGGATATCGACAACTTAAAGGAAAAGAGAGCCGACGCGGTTGCGGTTAACAATAACGCCGAAGCAACGGCGAAAGAGGTCTGCGAAGCTACGGGGGCTCTTAATGAAGCGCTCAGCTCGCTGAGAATTGATAAGAGCAATCTCGAAAGCAAGATTAAAGAGGCGTACGAGGCGTTCGGCGGCACGGTTACCTTCTCTGAGGGAAAAGTCGTTTTGGGTAACGATAAAGTTCTGACGGACGACAAATTCGAAACGACGGCAGTATTCAACATGGCGTTCACCGCGGCGGTTGCGGCTTACGATAACGAAGCGGCGACAGGTACGACCGTTTCGCAGTGCGCATACGATTTAAGCGTTGCGCTCAACAACCTTACAATCAGCAAAAAGGCGCTCAGCGACAAGTACAACGAAGCGGATACAAAACAGAAAGAGCAGTACACGGCAACGAGCTGGGCTGCTTTGGAGGAAGCTTTGGCGGCGGCAAACGAAGAGCTGTTGCGTGCTCCTGCAACGCCCAACCAGTTTGTAGCGTACTCCGCAAACGTCGATAAAGTCCTTGCCGACTTAACCGATGCGTTAGACAATCTTGCTATCAACAAGGAATACCTTCTGGGCTTAATAGAAACCGCAGAGGTCGAATTGAATGAGAACATTTACGATACGGATAGTCTGGCGGCGCTCCAAGCTGCGTATGATGCGGCGGTCATAGTTTATAATGACAACTCCGCTACCGTAGCTCAGGTAAACAAGGCGGCAAGCGACCTTAACACGGCGATACTTAACCTCAGGGTTAACATTGATTTCCTTAAAGAGAAAATCAAGCAGGCTGACCTTATATTGTCGGATAATAACGCGAATAAGAAGTATTACGTAACTTCAACTCTCGACGACTTGACAATGGCAAGAGCTGACGCGCAAGCCTGCGTAGACAAATTCTCTTCGCTGTCGAAAGAGGACGAGACAAACAAAGAGAACATCGACGAAGTAAAGGCAGCGACCAACGCTCTGATAGAGGCAATCGACGGCATAACCGTGGACGTTGAAATTCTTAAAGAATATATTTCGATAGTTTCGGACGAGGATAGAGAGGATTACATAGGTAATCAGGGCTATACGAAAGAGAGCGTGGATTCAATTAAGAGTCTGGGCGTAAGCGCGCAGGCAATGCTCGACGAGGAAGGCGATAATCCCGATAACAATAAGGTATTAAGGGCTATCAAGGAATTCGAGACGGCGTTTGCCAATATGAAGGCGGACAAAACCGCACTTACCGAGCGCGTCAGGGAAGTCAGCACCTGGACGAACACCAAGCACAGGCAGGATAACGACGGCAACTGGATACTCGACGAAAAGGGCGAACTTAAAGTGTTTGTCGTTTACGAGGCAGACACATGGACCAACTTGCAGACTGTTCTTGCGGCTGCGGTTGAAGTAGTCAACAATCCCGGCGCCACCGTTGCCGAGGTCAAGACTGCTTCCGAAAATCTCGAACAGGGAATTTTGGATTTAAAGATAGATTCTGGCGAACTCCACGACAGAATTGTCAAGGCGGAAGGCATTTTCGCAAGACCCGAAGTGTTTACCAAGGAATCGCGCGATTTGTTAAAAATTCCTTACGACATTGCGGTTGAGATGTACGATATCATCGAGGACCCCGAAAGGAAGATAAGACCTACGCTTGACGAGGCTCAGGAAGTTCTCGACAATCTGGTTTACGCAATCGACCATATAGTTATCGACCCCACGTTGATAGAAAATATGATTGCGGTTGCAAGAACGCAGGACGAAAACAGCGAACACTATACCGAGCTTACGTATCTTGCGCTTGTAACGCAGACCGACATGGTTGAAGGACTTATCAACGATAAGATTTGCGAGGACGACGTCGACGACTTCATTGCGATAATAGTCAACGCAATGAACGGTCTTGTAATCTCTACGCATAAACTCGATACCGCAATTTACATGGCGGAGAGCCTTAATCCCGATTACATAACACAGGCTACCTATCAGGCGGTTGCCGACGCACTTGCGGCGGCGCACGCTCTGCTTGAAAGCGGAGATTTGGACGTAGTCGATTATGAGCAGAAGTTTGTAGCCATGGAGGATTACAAAGAAAAACTCGCCGCGCTGGAAACGGCTATCGAAAATATTGCGCCTGACAAAACCAAATACCAGGAGTTTATAGCAAGTAAGAAACCGCTTTTGAACGGCTCTTACGGTGCGGATTGTCTTGCGGCTTTGCAGGAAGCTATAACCAATGCCGAAAACGCTCTGACGTCGACCGAGGAAGAATTTACTTATTACGTTGCAATCGAAAACGTCGAAGCCATTCTTGCGGCGGAGGAAGGACTTGTTCCCGATACTTCCGCATTGGAAGCGAAGATTGACGAAATAAACGAAATTCTCACCACGGAACATACTCAGTACCTGTATGACGAGGAAGGCAACATAACAGGCGCCGACCCCGCTTATATCGGCGAGAATATGGTAACTTACGAATATTACACAACGGCTTCGTACGAGGCGTTGCAGGACGAAATTGCGGCGGCAAGGCTGATTATCGACAACCCCGGCAACTATACGACCGAGGAGATTAACGCCGAGCTGGCAAAACTTAACGAAGCATACGATAATCTCGTACTCGACAAGCATTTGCTTATGGAGCTGATTGCGGAGTGCAAAGCTCTGGACAAAAATTCGTACGTTGCTAAAACCTACGCGGATTTAGAAGCGCAGATTGCGCAGGCGGAAAATTTCTGCCAGGATACGAACAACGAAATCGTAGACTATGTTGCTGAGTACAATGCTCTTAAAGCGGCGCTGGAAGCGTTGAGGTTCGACGCGTCCGCACTGGAAGCACTTATTCAGCAGGCGACTGAAATACTCGATGCCGCGGGAAAAGACGACGGCGAAGAGGGTAAGAAATATTATACTCAAAGCTCAGTCGACATTCTTACGTCGGCGTTGCAGTCCGCTAACGAATTCGACCCCAACGCAGGAGACGAAGGCGAGGAGAGCGACCAGTCGGCGAAGGACGAGGCTTATACGGCGATTTGCGCAACTCTGCTCGACGCGATAGAGGGTATGGTCGATATCGGCGAACTCAAAGACGCGATAGCCGACGCACAGACTTATACTAACGATGACGGTAAATATTCGGAAGAAACCTTTACGGCTTTGCAGAACGCAATAACGAGCGCGATTGCAGTATACGAAAATGCAAGCGCAAAACAGCAACAGGTTGACGCCGCAGTCGAGTCGCTCGAACTTGCATGCAGAGCGTTGCGCCTCGACGTAGCGGACCTTGAAGATATACTTGCGGAAGCTAAGGCGCTGGTTGCACAGGCTGACGCGGGCGAAAGAGTGTTCACTTCTACAACGCTTAACGCTCTTAAAGCCAAGATTACCCAAGCCGATGCGTTCAATGATTCGGGAAGTTCGGACACAGCGCAGTACGAACAGGTTAAAACCGAATTGTCGACGGCGCTGTACGGCGTTGTAGAGCTTACCGAGCTTGTTTCCAAGATAGCTGCGGCTAAGCAGATTAACAACGACGACGGCAAGTGGACGGAAATATCCTATCAGGCGCTTCAAGCAGCAATCACGGTAGCCGAAGGCGTAAGGGATGATGCGGATGCGACCAAGGAAGCTGTTGCTGAGCAGGTGGCAAATCTCAGCGATTTGAACAAAATATTGACGCTTTCGGGAACGTCGTCGCAAGAAATGTTTACGCTTATCGAAGGCAATACGACGTATAAGTTTGTCGACGAAAATGGTGAGGAGGTTGATTACCACTCTGTAAACGAGCCTGCGTTCCTTGTAAACCTTGCGCTCGGCGACACGGTTGCCGACGTACTTTCGCAGTTCGTCAATACCGAAGTAAAAGCTTTCTACGTTGAAGACGGCGAAGAGGTCGAAATCCAAGACTATGACGGAACTTACGCTGCAACCGGCATTATATTGCGTACTTACATAGACAACGACGTTGTTGACGAGATTACTTTGGTAGTGCGCGGCGATATAAACGGCGACGGCGAAGCGGATATGATGGATAAGGCTCAGCTTAATGCCTATACTATGGGCGATTTAGACCTTGAAGGAGCGTATTTACTTGCCGCCGACATCAACGGCGACGGCGAAGCGGATATGATGGATAAAGCTCAGTTAAATGCTTATACTGTCGGCGATTTGGATATTTACGAGGGTTTAAGCGTTAAGGAGAGTGAGGAACTATGAAGAAATTGACTAAGGGTTTACTGGGAGTTATACTCTTTGCAATAATGGCGGTGTGTGCCTGTTTTGCAATACCGAAACGGGCAATACGTGCCCGCGCCGAAGGAACGTCGATAAGTATAACTTCGACCATTACGACGTTCAAAACCAGCGATGCGGGTAAAGAGTTTACGCTCGGCGTAGTAATGAATAACAGTACCGGTGCAGCATTGTTCGGTGCGCAGGCGACGGTACAGTTCAATACCACATATTTTGAATACGTCGGTTTTGTAAAGTCCACTCAAATATCTAATTCATATCAGGGTGGCAAGAGTAATACGGCAACGGGTACTATTATAGTTGCGGGTGATAACAACAATCAACCTATTCCCGCGACGTTAACCAGTTTTACTGTCGGTAGTATTAAGCTTAAAATTAAGTCGGGAATTACAAGCGGCACGGTCAACGATATAATTACCGTATCGGGTGCAAAAGCGCCGAATATGTCGGGTACCGATACAAAGCCTACGGTTCAGAATACCTATCAGAATATCACGTTTGCCGAGCCTTCGAATGCGTGCACAATAACCGAATTGAAGGTAAATAACCAGACGCTTACGCCGACGGGCAATGCGTATACCTGCACAGTGCCTTATGCTTATAAGAATTTAAACAGCGGTTTTTCCGTAAAGGTCAGTGCGGGAGCAACGCATACCGTTTCTAAAACAGCACTCGACGTCGGAGCAAATACTATTTCGATAACCGTTACCGCAGAGGACAAAGTAACTACTCAGACTTATACGCTTAACGTTTCGAGGACGGCGGGCGATACGAAAAAAGCGCTTACCTCGCTTAAATTGTTAATAAACGGCGGTAAAACGTTAGTTGAAAAGAGCGCGGCGGATTTAACGAGTGCTGCAACTTTCGACGCCGGCGATATTCCCTTTGCCGATAAGGACAAGTTAAGGGTGGAATTTGCCAAGGAAAGCAATCTTTCTACGGCTCAGGTTATCCTGGACAGCGGCGCTTCCAAGGGCGGCGCGACGTTAAACCTCGGCACCGTAAACCCCGGCGCACACACTCTTATCGTCAAAGTTACGCCCGAGGACGGCTCGGCGGCGAACGAATACAAAATAACGTTCAACGTAGTCGCGGCGGCAACGTCTGCTAAACTCGCATCTCTTACGATTAAAATAGTAAGCGGCGGCACGGAAACTCCTGCGAAGTTTAACGAAGAGTTTTCACCCGACACTACCAGTTATTCTGCGTCTTTTACGGAGGGAACTAAGGTAAAGATAGAAGCGAAAGCCGAAAGTGGTTTTGCTGAGGTGACCGGCGATGGGGAATATACCGTACCCAGTACCGCGGTTATTAAGGTAGAATCTCAGTCAGGCGGAGAATTAACCTATACGATTAGGCTTGACAAACAAGTTAATACGGCGGGATTAGGGCTTGATAATTTGAGAGTTGTCGGAATTAAAGCCGACAACAGTGAAGTGGCTCTCAATTTCACGGCGCTTAGTGATACGTTCTACCAGGTAAGAATCAGCTCCAATAATGCCGATATTCAGAAATATAAAATTTATGCGGATTACGACACTTCATATACGGTAGAAGGCGTCGGGAAAGAGTATAATATCAGCAGGGACAGCGGTCGCAAAAAACACGAAGTTATTTTCTTTTTGAATAACTCGCAGGTTCATCTGATTACTTTCGATATTTTTTATGAATCGGGGGAAACGGCATTGAGTAGTGTTCTTTGTAACAATGTAGCAGTAGAGTTGTTAGGCGACGCCGGCGACATATATTATCATCTTGTAGGAAAAGCCGTTGAAACCGCAAATATAGTTGTCAGTCCGACGGAAAGCGGCGCTAAGGTTACAATTTTCAGATATAACGGCGGCAATCCGGAGAAGGTATCGGATACAAGTGCAGTAAAGCTGTATAACGGTACAAACGCATTTACTATTGTCGTTACGGCTACCGACGAAGTAAACAAAGGCGTGTATTATCTTACGATTTTCCGCGAGCCTGCTGCGGCTAAGAGCTTAGAATCGCTTATTTGTGGCGGAAATCCCGTAGAGCTCACCGACGATTTAAAGATTTATAATATAAAAGTTGGTAGCGACGTTGACAGTTTGGAAATCGTTGCAAGTGCCGGTCAGGCCTCAAAAGTTCTGATTGAGTACGAAGGTGATGATATCATTTCTGAAAATACCAAAACTATAAAGCTTACAAAGAACGAAAGTACGGCTGGTGTAAGAGTTATAGATGAAGATGGTAATGTCGGCAAGTATGTTGTAAATATCAGCCGTTCAGTATCCTCTACGAACAACAGTATGCCTTACATTGTTGCAATTATAGTAATCAGCGTTGTTGCGGTTCTCGTAATTATAGCGCTTACGGTTGTAATTATAGTTAACAGGCGCAAAGCATAATTCAATTAAACAATAAAACCCGCCGCATTCTGCGGCGGGTTTTCGTTTTTACGCGCGTTGACTTTTTCGGTGTCGTATGTTAAAATTTAAAGGAAAGGGCAAAATAAAAACTACCCAACCGTACAAGACAGTCAGATAGCCTTTAAGTGGTGCCGCTGATCGGGGTCGAACCGATACGGTATCACTACCACTGGATTTTGAGTCCAGCGCGTCTGCCAATTCCACCACAGCGGCAAAATACTTTAATATTATATAATAGCTTAAATTAAAAATCAAGCTATTTATTCAAGGAAAAAATATTTTATGGATAAACTTGTTTTAATCGACGGCAACAGCCTTTTAAACCGTGCGTTTTATGCAACGCCAGTATTCAGCACGTCGTCGGGGCAGCCTACGAACGCGATATTCGGCTTTACAAAACTGATATTGAAAATAATGTCGGACGTAAAACCCGAATACTTCGTGGTCACTTTCGACCTTAAAGCGCCCACTTTCAGGCATAAAATGTATGACGGCTACAAGGCAACGCGTTCGCCCATGCCCGACGAGCTTGCATCGCAGGTTAAGCCGCTCAAATCGCTTTTATCCGCCATGAAAATAGCTATGTGCGAGCAGGAGGGCGTGGAAGCCGACGACCTTATCGGTACGCTTTCCAAAAAATTTGACGTGCACAGCTATATATATACGGGCGACAGGGATTCTTTCCAGTTGGTTGACGAAAAGACGGACGTTTACTATACAAAGCGCGGCGTAAGCGATTTATTAAAGCTTTCAGCGGACAATTTCGAGAGTGAAATAGGCTTAAAGCCCTGTGCGATAATCGATTTAAAGGCGCTTATGGGCGATAAGTCGGACAATATTCCGGGCGTAAGCGGAATAGGTGAAACCTCCGCGCGTAAGCTTTTAAACGAGTTCGGCACTCTTGACGGAGTGTATGAAAACGTTGACGGCATTTCCTCGCCGTCGCTACGTAAAAAGCTTATAGACGGCAAGGACAGCGCCTATATGTCTTACAAGCTTGCAACAATCAAACGCGACTGTGAGGTTGATTTAACGCTCGATAAATGCGTTACGCCAAAGTCGTATTCTGCGGAAGTAAAGGAATTATTTAAGACTTTCGAATTTAAAAGCCTTTTGGCAACAATTAATTTTGACGGCAGCGGTGAGGTGAATAAAACCGAAGTCCGCTATCCCGAGCAGATTACAGTTGAAACGGTCGAGCAATTTAAAGAAGTTTGCGTTCAGAAAGGCACATTTTATATAGATTTTATTTCGGGCGGAGCAAACTTATTTGTCAATGATAAGTTTTACGAAGTTAAATACGGTGCTGACGACCTTTTCTGCACGTTTTCGTATGCTCAGTTTACGGATTGCTTGAAAGCGATATTTGAAAACGCTGAAAATAAAGTTGTTCTGTATGACTACAAGAAATTTCTGCACGGTTTCGGCGACGGAATGACTATAAAATGCAGTGTGGACGACATTGCAGTAATGCACTATCTGTGCGACTATTTTAACGAAAGCAAGAGCTCGGGCGAATTGTGTGCGTCGAAGGGTTTTAACGAAAAATATTCGTCTTACGTATTCAGTTTAATTTATAAAGAGTATCTTGAAACGTTGGAAAAAGACGGCATTACGCTTTTGTATAACGACATTGAAAAGCCGCTAATTAACGTGCTGTACGACATGGAGACCACGGGCGTAAGAGTAGATACTGCTCAGCTCGAAGCGCTCGGAGCTGCGTATTCTGAAAAAATAAACGAATTGCGCGATAGAATTTATGAGCTTTGCGACTGCTATTTCAATATAAATTCGCCTACGCAATTGGGCGAAGTGCTATTTAATAAGCTCGGATTAAAATCAGGCAAGAAAAACAAGTCGGGAAAGTATTCTACAAGCGCGGATATATTGGAGGCGCTTGCGGACGAAAGCGAAGCTGTAAGGCTTATTTTGACTTACCGTATGTATCAGAAGCTGTTTTCAACGTATGCCGAGGGGCTTAAACCCTTGATTGACAGGAGAACGCAGCTTATCCACACGACTTTCAATAATATGATAACCACAACCGGCAGATTGTCGAGCACAAATCCCAATCTGCAAAATATCCCGGTACGCGAGGACGAAGGCAGAGAAATAAGAAAAGTGTTTATTCCGCGCGAGGGTAACGTGCTTATTGACGCGGACTATTCGCAGATTGAATTAAGGCTTATAGCGCATTTTTCCGGCTGCAAAGAGCTTATTGCGGCGTATAACAATGACGAGGACGTGCACGCAGTAACTGCGTCGCAGGTTTTCGGCGTGCCTTTAAACGAAGTAACGGCTAAAATGCGCAGAGAGGCAAAGGCGGTAAATTTCGGCATTATTTACGGCATAAGCGAGTTCGGGCTTTCCAAAAACATTGGCGTCAGCGTAAAAACGGCAAAGGAATATATCGAAAAATATTTCGAACGTTACAGCGAAATTAAAGAATATATGGAATCGAACGTTGATTTTGCGCGCAAAAACGGCTATGTTGCAACTTTGACGGGCAGAAAGCGTTATATTAAAGAAATAAATTCAAGCAACTACAATATGCGGCAGTTCGGCGAGCGCGCGGCAATGAATATGCCTTTGCAGGGTTCGAGTGCGGATATTATCAAAATTGCTATGGTAAATATTCATAAGCGGCTTGCAGAAAAGGGTTTAAAAACAAAACTCATATTACAGGTGCACGACGAACTGATTTTGGACGCGCCCGAGAGCGAAAGGGAAGAGGCGGCACGCATTTTAAAGTATGAAATGGAAAACGCCGTAAAATTGAACGTACCACTTAAAGTTGACGTTCATTACGGAAAAAACTGGTATGAAGCAAAGTAACATAAAAATTGCCGTAACAGGCGGTATCGGCAGCGGCAAAACAACCGTTTGCAATTTGATAAAGAAAATAGGTGAGCCCGTATTTTCCTGCGACGAGGTGTATGCCGAACTTTTAAACAGCGGCAAGCTTACGGAACGTATAGTAGAGGAGTTCGGAAAAGAAGTCCTGACTGACGGTAAAATAGACAGACGTAAGTTATCCGCATGCGTTTTCGGTGACGAAAAAAAGCTGCAAAAGCTTAACCGAATTACGCATCCGAAAATTTTTGAGGAAATGTTTTTGCAGTCCGAAAAGTATAGGGGGCTTGTCTTTTTTGAGGTTCCGCTTCTTTTTGAAGGTAATTATCAGAATTTATTCAATGAAGTTTTAGTAGTTTTAAGAGATGCGGACGATAGAATTTCAAGCGTAAAATTGCGTGACAACTTACCCGTAGATGAGATAAAAAAACGCATAGAAAGCCAGCTCAATTATGATAATTGTAGCTTTACGCAGTACTATGTCATACATAATCAAGGTAAAATTGACGATTTGTCTGGCATAATAAGTGATTTATTGTTGAAATTAGCGCAAAAATATCAAATTTAATTATTTTATAATTTTAGTAAAAACGAGGCAATAATAGCTTGACTTATGCTTATAAATATTATAGAATAACAATGCTTTTGAAAGATATGCACTCATGGCGGAATTGGCAGACGCGCAAGACTAAGGATCTTGTGGGTAACTCCATGCAGGTTCAACTCCTGTTGAGTGCACCAAAAAATGCGAGCTGATTATCAGCCCGCATTTTCTATTTAAGTCCACAATTCCGTTATAAACATTGCACTTGCATCTTCCGCAGTCTTAAACCCGCACGATTTGTAAAAGCCGAGTTCTGCATTATAGGCAACAACGACTATGCGCAAATAGTCTTTATATTTGTCTTTAATTTTTTCGACTAAATGTTTTCCGATGCCCAAATTCTGATATTTGGGATTAACTAATAAATAATGCACGTAAGCTGTCATTATTCCGTCGTCCATTGCGCTGACTAATCCGATAAGCTGTTCGCCGTCCCAAGCGGTGTAAACCGTTTTGAAATTTTGCATTGCAATCACGAGTTTTTCCGGAAAGTGTCCCGACGACCAGTTTACAGATAAAAACAAATTCTGTAATTCGGTTTGATTAAATTCGTGAGTTTCTTTATAGATAATTTCCATAGCTATATTATTATGTTTATAAGTCTTTTAGGTACGACGATTATCTTTTTAATTTGTTTGCCTTCGAGCAGCGAAATTATTTCATTGTCGGATTTAATTTGTTCCTCAATTTCTTTTGCACTCATTTCCGAAGGGTAGGACTTTTTAGTTTTTATGCGGCTGTTGACCTGAACTGCGTATTCGAAAGCGTCCTCGCCGCACTTAGCTTCGTCAAACGTCGGCCAGCTCTCGTATGCAATCGTGTCCTTATATCCCAAAGATGTCGTCCAGATTTCCTCTGTAATGAAGGGAATAACGGGATTTAAAAGCTTAATAAGTCCTTCGGCGTATTCGAGAGGGAAATTTCTGCCTTCGCCGATTTCCTTGTAAATTGCGTTAACGAAAATCATCATCTGCGAAATAGCAGTGTTGACTTTCATAGCCATATAATCCTCGCCAACCTTTTTAACCGTCTGATGATAAAGCTTTTCAAGGTTTTTATTGGGAGTGGGAGTTATAACGTCGCTTTCGCAGTACAATCTGTAAATTCTGTCTATGAACTTTTTAACGCCTTCGATATTCGCCGTGTTCCAGGGCTTGGTGTCTGCAACGGGACCCATAAACATCTCGTACATTCTGAGTACGTCGGCGCCGTAATCGCGCACTATATCGTCGGGATTTATAACGTTTCCCAGCGATTTTGACATTTTTTCGCCGTTTTCGCCCAAAATCATACCCTGATGGAACAGCTTTTTAAACGGCTCTTTGACGGGAGAATAGCCCTTGTCAAATAAGAAATTAGTCCAAAATCTCGAATAGAGTAGGTGTCCGACAAGGTGTTCCTTGCCGCCGCAGTAGAAATCGACGGGCAGCCAGTGTTTCAAAAGTTCGTAATCGGCAAAAGCTTTGTCGTTGTGCGGGTCGCAGTAGCGCATAAAGTACCAGCTCGAACCCGCGGAGCCGGGCATTGTCGTCGTTTCGCGCTTGCCTTTAACTCCGTTAACCGTAACGTTTACCCAGTCTGTCGCGTTTTCAAGCGGAGCGTTGCCGCCGTGCGCCTTGTAGTCGCTCATTTCGGGAAGAATAAGGGGAAGTTCTCCGTCCGAAAGCAATACGTCTTCGCCGTTTTCGAGGTGAATTACGGGCAAAGGTTCGCCCCAGTAGCGCTGGCGCGCAAATATCCATTCGCGCAGCTTGTAGCTGACGGCCTTTTGTCCAAGGCCGTTCTTTTCGAGCCACTCAAACATCTTGTCGATTGCGTCCTGCTTGTTCAGTCCGTCCAAAAATCCGCTGTTGATGTGTAAGCCGTCTTCGGTGTAAGCCTCTTTTTCAACGTCGCCGCCCGCAAGCACGGGGATAATGGGAAGGTTGAATTTTTTTGCAAATTCGTAGTCGCGCGTGTCGTGTGCGGGTACAGCCATAATTGCGCCTGTGCCGTAGGAAGTGAGCACGTAGTCGGAAATATATACGGGAATTTTGCTTCCGTTTACAGGATTAATT
>CAZRJY010000020.1:0-16032 GCA_964600525.1 uncultured Clostridia bacterium | reverse complement strand
CGACTACGAGGACGTAATCGTTCACATTTTCAACGACGAGGAGCGCGATTTTTACCGCCTTGAAAGACTTTGGGAGGACGGTAAACACCTTACTAAGTACGAGGAAGAGTAACTACTTTTTGAACTGAATTTCCTTCGGTTCGGAATAAGTTTTTCTCGCCCGTTTTTTTTCGACAATATAGTAAATAGGTTCCGATTTTTTTTCGGGCTTTTTCTCGGGTTCGGGCTGCTTTTTCTTTTTAAGACTGAAAAAGCCCACGACGGCAAGCTTAATAATGTGCACTACCGCAAAACATAATACAAAAGTTACTAACAGATACACCAAACCTAACATAGCCATACGTATATGATAAAGCCTTTTTGAGGTAAAAAAATGTAAATTATTATATATAAAGGTGATTTTATGCAAGACGGTAATATGCAGACTCAGCTTACGGAAGAAGAACAGTATCAGGAATTCAAACGCATAAAGCGCGTAGACGAAGCCAAGGCGAGCATATTGAAAATAGAGTGCGACTGCCTTTCGCCGTACGTTGAAAAAAATCAGTTGAAAGAAACGTGTAAGACGGCCGACTCGCTTGAAATAGGCGCGGTTGTGGTATTTCCGAACTACGTCAAAGCGTGCGTAAGTTATCTCGGTAAAGACCCGAAAGTTTCGCTTATCGCGGCGGTAGGCTATCCGTACGGCGAGGAAACAATCGAGGTCAAGGCGGCTGCCGTTAAGCGCGCCGTAAAGGACGGAGTTGACGAGGTGGAGGTTTGCGCGCCGACGGCGTTCATCAGAGACGGTAATCTTGCCTACTTTAAAAAAGAGTGCAAAAAAATCAAGAAAGCGGCAAAGAACTGCGCCGTGCGCGTAACTTTCGACTGCGCAATTTTAAGCGACAAAGAGCTGACAAAAGCCGCGTGCGTTGCGGCGGACGCGGGCATAAATTGTCTGCGGCTTAATAACGCCGACGGCGAAGTCGTTTCCGACGTAAAGGCGGCGGTCAAGGGAAAATGCCTTATCAAGGCGGAAAAGGCGGAAAGCGCAACCGCGTTTGCAACGCTCTGCACAAGGGGTGCGGACACCGTTTCGTGTACGCGCGCACTCGATTTGGCGCAGTATATTTTAAAACAGGCGGAAGCGGAGTAAATATGCGTTAAACGGCATATATGTACGGGGCAACGATATTGTTGCCCCGTTTATCTTATCAAAATTAACTTCTTTTTTGCTCTTGTAAGCGCGGTGTAAAGCCAGCGGTTTTTGTCCTCTTTAAAGGCAAAGCTCTCGTCAAAAATAATCACGTTGTCAAATTCCGACCCTTGCGACTTGTGACACGAAATACAATAACCGTACTCGAAACGGTTGAGGGTAAATACGCCGGTCGGCTCGCCGTTTTCGTCGAATTTGGCAAAAGTGTCGCCGTGCTTGTAGCGGTATTCGCCGTCCTCGAAAATGCCCGTGTCGAAGGGTAGCGCCTCGGGACAGTTTTCGTCGAGGAAGTCGGGCTTGAACTGCGTAAATCCCATATGCGAATTCGTATCGTAAAAGGGTTCGAGCGCCGTGCCTATTATGCCGTTGACAAGATTGAACCTCGCCTCGCCGTCGATAAAAGTCTCCCAGTTATTGAGTGTGCATATGAGCTTGTCGCCATGTTTGGGCAAACCCTCGTAGCCGAGTATGCGGCGCATTTCGTCGTTGATTTTAAACCGCGTTTTGTTAAGTCCGCATATTATCTGGTCGCTGCGTTTAAGTAGTCGTTCGCGCTGACCGCCGACAAATTTTCTGCCGTATATGACGAACGCCTTGTCGCCGTAACTTCCGAACGGTATGGGCTTGCCCTCGCGCGCAAGCTCGGAAAGTCGGATTATGGGGTTGTCCTGTTGCTGGCGCACAATCTGAGTTAAAGTGTAGTCGGGGTTCTTCAAAAAATTGTTAAAACCCTCGACGGGCGGAAGCTGTGCGTTGTCGCCGCATAAAAGCACCTTTACGCCGAAATTGGCTATGTCCGCCAGAACGTCGTCGGAAACCATCGACGCCTCGTCTAAAACTATGAGCTTAATCGCCTTGTCGATATTTTCGCGGCGGCGGAAGGTAAGCCTTTCGACCTTAATCTTTTTGCCGCCCACTTCAACTTCCTGTTCGGTAACCTGCGACTGATAGATGAGGCGGTGCACCGTGCACGCCGAAACGCCGTTTTTAATAAGAACGGTTGCCGCCTTGCCGGTGGGGGTAACGAATGCGGCGCTGTATAAATCGTCGAGCCGCAGCGTTTCCTTTACGACGTGTTTTAACAGCGCGGTTTTGCCCGTGCCCGCGTAACCCGTGAGCACGAAAAACTGCTTTGTACCGTTGAAAAACCAGTCGCTTATTTTTTTGTCGGCAGCCGCCTGGTCGGCGTTTAAGATAATCATATTGATATTGTACATTAAAACGATTGTTTGTACAAGCGTTTTATGTGACATTTTAAATTTTATCCCGACGGCAATTCACTTGACTTGTCGCGCCCGCGTGCGTATAATTGATTGCAGTATGTTTCGAGGGAACGTTATATGAAATTGAAGCAGATAGGAGAAGCGGTCGAAAACAGTAAAGTGACGCAGTTTTTGCGGCGCGCGCTTTCCTCTTATTTTTTTCCGCTGGTAACGGCGGTTGTTTCGGTGGGGTGTTACTACCTCGGCTGGGATATCGTAAATATCTGGTATCTGTGCATATGCGGTACGGCGATAATGATTTGTTGCAAGGACGTTTCGCCCGCGCTGTGCCTGATACTTTTTTTCAGCCTTTTGCCCTCGACGCAACACAGTCCCAAATTCAGAGGCAATTCGTCCGGCTACCTTTTAAGCACCCCGATTTTGGCTCAGGAAATAATAGGCGTCGTATTCTTTTTAGGCTCGGTGATTTTCCGCCTTGTGAACGGATTAATCAAGCGTAAATTCAAAATAACGCCGCTCTTTTGGGGGATAGTCGCGCTATCCTGCGCGTTCTGTTTAAGCGGAGTTTTCTATTCGCACTATACCGCAATGAACCTTCTGTACGGTCTTGCGCTGTCGGCGATAATAATTATTTTTTATATTTTCTGTTATTGCAATTTCGAACTGGAAGAAAAGACTTTCAAAAAAATCGCAAGCTATTTTATCGCGGTTGCCGCCTGCGTAATGCTCGAACTTATCGTGGCGTATATAGTGGACCGCAGTCTCGGTAAGGAGTTCGGCTGGCGAAACGTGCTGTCTTTCGGCTGGGGCACGTACAATCAGGCGGGGCTTATGCTAACGATGGCTATACCCGCGTGGTTCTATCTTGCGGGCAAAAACGAAAAAGGCTATTACTTCTTAATCGGCGCGGTCGTAAACGAAGTAATGTGCATGTTGAGCCAGTCGAGACAGGCTATGGTTATGTCGGCGGTGGTGTTCGCCGCGTGCTGTGTGTGGCTGCTTATCTGGGACAAGGGCAAAAAGCGCATTATCGACCTTATAATGATGGGCGTCGTGCTGTTGCTGGTGGCAATTATTGCGGGCGTGCTCCATAAACAACTGATTGCCTTTTTAACCGGTGCCGTGGATAAAAGCAGTCTGGCAACGGGCAGCGGCAGAACTCGCCTGTGGAAACAGGGCTGGCACAACTTTTTGCATCAGCCGGTATTCGGCGTCGGCTTTTACGACCCTATGGCTAAGGGCGTCTATGACGAGTACGGTGTACTTATCGGGTCGGAAGTCGGATTTTTCACGCCCGGCGAACTGGCGCACTCGATACCCAGAATGTGCCACAACACGTTCTTCCAGCTGATTTCGTCGTGCGGACTGGTCGGATTGGCGGCGTACGTTTTCCACAGAGTGCAGACGGTCATATCGTTTATAAAAAACGTGACTGCGGAAAGAGCGCTTATCGGGCTTACTATGTGCGTGCTGTTGTTGACCAGTCTTCTGGACAACCACTTGTTCTATATTATAACTACAATTCAGTACGCGATACTGCTGGCAATGTTGGCGGTAACGGAAAAGAAAAAGCAGGTTAAAGCGCAGGCGCAGGAGCCTGCGGAAGCGGAAAGCGAAAAAAATGAATTAAACGAGGAGGAGACGGCAAACTAAATATGGAGGATACAAAAGAAGTGGAAAACGGTTTGACCTTGGGTGATGTTTTTAAAATAATATTAAAACGTGTCTGGTGGGTACTGGGCGCAACTTTGGTGTGCCTTGCGGTAGTGCTTATGGTTACGCAGCTTTGGTATAACAAGCGCGAGCAGTACTACACGATAAGTTACGACATAGTTTATCCCGAAATGAACGGCGGCAAATATCCCGACGGTTCCGACCTGATAGTAAGCGACAGCATTTCGCTTGAAACGCTTACCGATATCAAGGGCGGCAAGTATTCCGCGGAAAACCCGAACGAGTTCAAGGGCGTCAACGTTGACGATATGCACGCGAACGACGGAATTTCCGTGACCGACAAGGTCGTAAGAAGCGAGGACGGAAGCGTAAAGCTTTCGTGCACTCTTACGGTAAAGGCGAAGTATTTCGTGTCGGTGGCGCAGGCGCGCGCGTTTTTGCGTACGGTTGCCGAGTACCCCGTCAACCGCGTCAATTCGATTATTGCGGACAAAGAATACAGCGCAAATCTGGTAGGATACAACGACGCACCGTCGTACGACGAAAAGATAAGCGCGCTTACCGCACAGAAAAATTATCTGGAAAGCGAATACTCCAAGCTCGGCTCTTACGGCGAGAAGGCGGACGCGGGCAAAGCGTCCCTGCGCAATATTTTCACGTCGTCGCAGCAGAGCGAGATAAAGGCGCATATAATCGCCTACAAATACGTTCTTGACCCCGAAGCTTATAAGGAAAGCGCCTCTGCGGAAATAGCAGCTTTGAACAAGAAAATCGACGACAACAACAACATCGTAAAGGCACTGCGCGACGAGCAGGAAAATGCAAGCAGTCAATCTACTCCGCCCGCGGTAACCGACCCGTACGACGAAAGAATAGCGGCGCTTACCGAGGAAAACGGTAAGCTGCAAAATCAGATTGACGCGGTTAACGCAACCTTGACGGCAATAGCAAGCTATACCGCCGAAGGCGAGGATAAAGAAGCCAAGCAGGCTTTCGACAAGCGCCTCGACGATTTCCGCGTTCAGCTCGAAGAGGCGGCGGAAACGCTTAAAACGGTCAGCGTCAGCATTTACGGCGACAATTCGCGCGTAGTGTTCTATAACAACAAGCTCGAAAAAGAGGGCGGCATAAGCTGGTTTATTTCGGCTATTTTGGGCGCGTTGCTCGGATTTGTCGTCTCGGCATTAGTCGTGTATTTTATAGGCGCTCCCAAATACAAGCGCGAAAAATTTGCGGCAGACAAAGTCAGCGGCGAGGACGCGGCGGAAAGCAAAGTCCACGAAAAGGTTGAAACCGAGGAATAAATAATATAAAGCGCACGCTGAACGCGTGCGCTTTTTCTTTTCCAAAAAGCGCGGCAAAAAACTTGCAATAATAGCGGCAATATATTAAAATAACTACACAGTAGTTATGAAAAAGTTTGAGTTTACGCCGAAAAACATTATATTTGCCGTATTTATACTTATTCAAACGGTTATTTATATCGTTTACAACATACTCTCGGCAACCCAGCCTGCCGACCCTATCGAAGTCAAGTACGCGGGCATTTTGCTGTGCCTTGCGGTATCTGCGGTAATGGTATATTTCAACCGTGACGCGGACGCAATAATCGCCGTCGGGGCAATGCTGTTCACGGCAATAAGCGACTTGTTCATTCTTGTGCTTGACGATTATTTCGAAATCGGGCTTGCAACCTTTATCGTGGCGCATTCGCTGTATCTTTACAGACTGTACCGCGGCAGAGCCAAAAAAATTTGGCTGACGGTAGCGGTGCGCGCGGCGGTAGCGGGTTTAATGATAGGCTTATGCTGCGGACTGTTCACGGCTAATATTATGGTAATCGAGGCTTGCATCTACCTTGTGCTTTTAGTCGGTAACTGTATCGAGGCGCTTATTATGTGCAACCGCGGACTTAAAAACATTCTGTTTGCAATAGGGCTTATGCTGTTTCTGGGCTGCGATATCTGCGTGGGATTAAAGCACGGCTCGATGGTGGGCGTGAACCTCTCGAACAGAGTTTACGATTTTGTAGTGTATATGATTTGGGTGTTCTATCTGCCCTCGCAGGTGCTTATAACCACCGCGCTGATTAAAAAAGGACCTTTATTTAAGGAGTTACCGATTGAATTCAAAGAGAAAAAAGACGATTGATATAACGCTGACCGTAGTTTTTGTAGTCGTATTGGTGCTGTTTATGCTCACCTTTTCGATAGGTCTGCCCATATATTGCCGCTTCTTTTATTACATTCAGATAAAAACCTTAAAGCTTTCGAACAAGGCGGCGGCATACGGAATAGACGCGGACTATAAGGATATAAAGACCGCGTACGACCAGATACTCGACTTCTGCACGCTTCCCAACCGACCGTTCAAGTCTGGCATATTCAAGATGTCGGAGAGCGGAATAAGTCATTTTGCGGACTGCAAAAAACTGTTCGATTTAAATCTGGCGGTTATGCTCGTATCGGGTGCAATAACGCTTGCGCTGGTGCTTTTGAACAGGTTCAAAGTTATAACTTTGAACCGCCCGATGTCCCATCGGGCGTACCTTTTATCGGCAATCATAGCGCTGGCGCTGCCGTTAATAATAGGCGCGCTTGCGGCGCTTAATTTCGATAAAGCGTTCGAAATATTTCACGGAATATTTTTCCCCGGCAAGACCAACTGGACGTTCGACCCGTGGGAAGACCAGATAATAACGGTAATGCCCGAGGAGTTCTTTATGAACTGCGCTATAATAATAGGCGTAGGGCTTGTCGCGTTTTCGGGCGCGCTGATTGCCGCCGACTTGATATTACATTATAAGGAAAGAAAAAGAGAGGAACAATAAAATGAAAGAACAGAGCGTTGTAACCGATTTAAGACGTAAGGTGTTTGCCGAGGTCGCGCGCGTAGCGTTCGAAAGCACGGACATAGCGAGCGATATCGAGGCTATACCCTATAAAATAACTCCCGACGAAGTTCCCAAGTACAGGGAAAGCATTTACAGGGAAAGGCAGATTGCGGCTGAGCGCGTGCGCCTTGCTATGGGACTTTCCTTACGCCCCGCGAACAAGCCCGTACATATCACCTCGGGAATAAACGAGAGCAATATCTCGGACAAATATTACGAACCGCCTCTTATGCAGGTAATACCGTCGGCGTGCGACAAGTGCCCCGACAACGAGTACGAGGTCACCAATATGTGCCGCAACTGCGTGGCGCATTCGTGCATAAAGAACTGTCCCAAGGGCGCGATTTCGATTGTGGACGGCAAGTCGTTCATAGACCAGAGCAAGTGCATAAAGTGCGGCAGATGCAAGGCGGCGTGCCCCTACGACGCAATCAGCCATAAGGTGCGCCCGTGCGCGGCGGCTTGCGGTATTTCCGCCATATCCTCGGACGAATACGGCAGAGCGCACATAGATAACGACAAGTGCGTTGCGTGCGGACAGTGTATGTCGGCTTGTCCTTTCGGCGCGATTGCGGATAAGTCGCAGATATTCCAGCTTATACAGGCTTTGAAGAAGGGTGACAGAATTATAGCGGCGGTTGCGCCCGCGATTGCGGGGCAGTACGGCGTTAAGTCTACGCTCGCCAAGATTAAAACTGCGCTCATAAAATTAGGCTTTGCGGATATGTACGAGGTGGCGGAGGGCGCCGACCTCGGCTGTATCGCCGAAGCCAACCACTACGTGCACGAGGTTGTAACGGGCAAACTGCCCTTCCTTTTGACAAGCTGTTGTCCCGCGTGGGCGGTGCTTGCAAAGACGCAGTTCCCCGACTTTGTGGCGGAGGTTTCGCAGGAATTGACGCCCATGGTTGCAACGGCGCGTAAAATCAAGGAATTAGACCCCGAAGCAAGGGTAGTGTTTATAGGTCCGTGCGCGGCTAAAAAGCTTGAAGCATCGAGAAGAACTATGAGAAGCTTCGTTGACTTTGTGTTGACCTTCGAGGAGCTTGCGGGCATGTTTGCGGCAAAGGATATAAAGGTAGACGCGCTTGAAGAAACTCCGCTTCGCATAACCCATACGACGGGCGCAGGCAGAGGATACGGCGTTGCAGGCGGCGTTGCCGCGGCAATCGAGCGCACGGTCAAGGAATACTATCCGGGCGTTGAGGTTAACATTCAGCACGCTGAGGGGCTTGCGGACTGCAAAAAGATTTTAATGCTTGCAAAGGCTGGCAAAATAAAGGGCTGCCTTATCGAGGGCATGGGCTGTCCCGGCGGCTGCGTTGCCGGCGTGGGTACGATTATTCCGCCCGAAAAGGCTAAGGTACTAGTTGAGCAGTTCTCGAAGAACAGCGAAAACCAGATACCCGAAGCCGAGTGGCTGGAATATGCCGAAAGACTTACCAAAATGAAATAAGTAAAGGTCGATTATGCAAACGATAGGCGAAAAGATTAGAAAGCTGCGAAAGAAAAAAGGCATATCGCAGGAGGAAGCGGCGTTCGAGCTGGGCGTAACCCGCCAGACGGTAAGCAAGTGGGAGAGCGGTGTAATGCAGCCCAACGCCGAGAGCATAAGAATGCTGAGCGATTATTTTGCCGTATCCCCCGTATACTTTTTCGGAGGCGAACAGACCGCGGCGGAAACGGAAACAAGCCAAGCCGCGCCCGTGCCAGCAAAGGACAAAAAGAGAGCGTTTATAATCTGCCTTATTCTGCTTATTGTAAGCGTAATGATATTTACCCTTAGTACGCTTGGTGCCGTGGGCTACGGTGTTGCCTATTTTACTCCGAACAAGGGGTATAGCGTAGTTATGGACCCCGAAATAAAGCCGATATTTATCTGTTGCCTTATATGCAGTATAATATCGTTCTGCGCAATCGTAAGCTTGATTGCGGCGCTGATAAATTTAAGAAAGTAATTTAACGTCGCGGCGCAAAATGCGCCGCCTTTTTTATAATGCAAATAAGCATTTGCACCAATGTAAACAAAAGTTGACAGACAATTTTTATATTGCAATGCTAAAATGAACGCAGTTTTATTCTCAGGAGATACGTAAAAATGAAAAAGGCGAAAATTTTATTGGCAACAGCGGCAGTGGCAACCGCAATCACCTGCGCATTCGGCGTAACCGCTTGCAAAAAAGACAACAATTCGGGAAAACCGAGCAACAATAACGACAGTCAGATAACCGAAATATACGCGCTTTACACCGCAAACGCCCAGGCAAACGGCGAAACCGTTTTGACCTACGAGCAGTGGCTTAACAGCATAAAGGGTGAAACGGGCGCTACGGGTGCAACTGGAGCAACTGGCGCAACGGGTAAGTCGGCATACGATATTGCTTTGGAAAACGGTTTCGAAGGCACGGTTACCGAGTGGCTTGAAAGCCTTAAAGGCGCAAAGGGCGACAAGGGAGCAAACGGCAGTAAAGGCGACAAGGGTGAAGACGGACAAAGCGGCGCAAACGGACAGGACGGCGTAGGAGTAGAGGGCATTTACGTAACCTCCGAAGGCACTATGGTCAAGTTTACCGACGGCACCGTTAAGCCTATTCAGAACGGCGGCGTGAAAAATCAGCTTTTACTAGTCGGACAGAATACACTTGAATTATCCCATGCGATTGACGTTAATTCTACTCCGAGTGAAAAAACGTTAAATTTTTATACCTTGACAGACGGCACTTATTATATCCGTTATTATACGTCCGATATTGAATTGACGTGGGAGCTTGCTTCAAAACATGCTAACGGCACAATAGGTACAGCCAACGGAGGTTATGACCCCTATGAGGATAATTACGCTCCCAAAGGACAAATTGACGGGCAAGATTATTGGGGTGCGCAAATCAAAGTATTGGGAGGATATAATAACTCCATAGTCTTTAAATTCTGGGGCGGGAACGATAGCTCTTGTTTGGTAGATATAGTCAAAGTAGAAGACGCAGAATAATAAATAATGAAAAGAAAAATTTTAGCAACAATTTTAAGTGCGGCGGCAATTTTTGCGGCGGGTACGCTTACGGCTTGCTCACATAAGGGCGGCTCTCACACTCATGCTTGGGACGACGGCGATATAGCCTCTCCCGCAAGCTGTTCGTCCAGGGGGCTTATAGTTTATACCTGCACGCAATGCGGTGAAATAAAATCCGAAATTTTACCGCAGCTCGAACACGAACATTCGGACGAGTGGCTTAAAAACGCCGACGAGCACTGGCATATGGCAACCTGCCGTCATACGGGTACACGCGTGGGCGTTGCTCCGCACGATTGGGGCGAGGGCGAGGTTATAGTCGCGGCAACCTGCTATAAAAGGGGGCTTAGAAAGTTTACCTGCGTCTGCGGCGAAACCAAGACCGAAGCAATCGAAAAGACCGAGCACTCTTTTTCGCAAACTTACAGCAAAGACGATGACAAGCACTGGCGCGTATGCACTGTCGAGGGCTGCAACGGAATAACGGACGAGCACGCTCACAACTGGAACGACGGCGAAATAACCACGCCCGCAACCTGCCAAGCCGAGGGCGAAAAAACCGTTACCTGTACCGACTGCGGAAAAACTCAAACCGAAACGGTTGCCATCGCAGACCATTCGTACGGCGAAAACTGGGCTTACGACGCAAGCGGACATTACCACGCCTGCACTACAAAAGGTTGTTCGGAAAAGACCGACCAAGCCGGGCACACCTACGGCGAGTGGTCGACGGAAGGCAGAATATCAAGACTTTGTACAACGTGCGGATACGAACAGCTTGCTCCTGCGCTTTCGGCGGGCGTAACAACCGTAACCACGACGGTCGGCGGCGGCGTAAAGGGCGCGGTTAACGTTTTATCGGCTAAAAAGGGTAATTACACCGTTTCCTATAACGGCTCTGTGCCCGTAACGGTTACTTGCCAGTATTATAACGCTGCAAATACTCTTGTTACCAGTCAACACACTCTGTCACCCGAAAACGTATCGTTTACCGTACAGCTTCCCGAAAGGGCGGTTGCCTGTCTGTTTATCGAAAGTCAATCTGAAACGGCGTTCGCATGTCAACTCGGGCTCAGCGTAAAATAAAGAATAACCAATCGCAAATAAAAGGCTCTTTGTCTTTTATTCATAACTATCGCGCCCGCGCAAGTATTTGCGCGGGCGCACTCCATTTTAATACTTGCTATTTTGGTTAGTGTGTGATAGAATAAACGTACTTATGAAATTTATCGAACTTACCGTACATACAACTTCCGAGGGTAGCGAGCTTATCGCCGACGTTATCTGGCGCTACACCTCTTACGGCGTGGCAATTTCCGACGTTAAGGACGTAATCGCCTTGCAGCGCGACAAGTCGGCTTACTGGGACTATATGGACGAGGATTTGGTTGCAAACAATTCGGGCGACGTGCTTGTCAAAGCGTTTGTCGCCGTGTCCGACGCGGATACGGTCATTCCCCAAATCCGCCGCGACATTGACGAAATCGTCGAAAACTGCGCGGGCGCGTTGCCTTTGGGCACGCTTGAAACAACCAAGCGCGAAATCGAGGGCGACGACTGGATAGAAATCTGGCGCACGCATTTCCGCCCCATACATTTGGGAAGCGTAGTAGTAGTGCCCGAGTGGCTCGAATACGAAAGGCAGGACGGCGAGAAAATCGTCAAGCTCGATAACAATATGGCGTTCGGCACGGGCGAGCACGAAACCACTTCTATGTGCGTAGAGCTGTTGCAAAAGTATATAACGCCCGACAGCGTGTGCATAGACGTCGGTTGCGGAAGCGGCATTCTCGGAATTTCCGCGGTCAAGCTCGGCGCCAAGTTTGCCTACCTTACCGACATAGACATCGTCGCGGTGGAGAGCGCAAAGCACAACGCACAGCTCAACGGCGTTACCGAAAAAGTGACGGTTGCGCGCGCCAATCTTCTGGACGACAGCAACGTTAAGGGCGATATCGTTCTTGCCAACATTACGGCGGATATCTTGGAAAATCTTGCGCCGTCAATCCCCAAAAATTTAAAGGCGGGCGGCACTCTGATTTTGAGCGGCATAATAGATTGCAAGTTAGAGCGCGTTATCGAGGTGTACTCGGCGCAGGGGCTTTCTCTTTGCGAAAAAGTTAAGAAAGGGGAGTGGAACGCGCTTGCGTTCAAGGGTTAAATGAGTACTCCCAAACGGTTTTTTATCAATAACTTAAATTACCCCGAAAACAGCGAGGCGGTGCTGGACGGCGAGGAGTTCGTGCACGCAAAGACCGTACTCCGCATAACCGAGGGCGCGGAAATAGTGCTTTTGGACAACGTCGGCAACGAGTATTCCGCAATAGTAACGAAAGTGGAAAAATCGCGTTTGTCGGCGCATATTACGGGGGTAAACGTCGGAGAAAGAGAGGCTAAGACCCCGATATATCTGCTTGTCGGCGCCCTGAAAGGCGATAAAACCGAGCTGGTAGTGCAGAAAGCTACCGAACTCGGGGTTGCCAAAATAGGAGTTTTTTCGTCGCAGTACTGCTCTGCGTATATGAACGGCAACAAGTTAGAGCGGCTCAACAAGGTCGCGCGCGAGGCGGCTAAACAGTGCCTCAGGTCGGTTGCTCCCGAGGTTGAATATTTCGCTGATTTTTCTGCCGCGTTGCAGTCTGCGGCGGAATATGATAACAAGTTGTTTTTCTGCGAATTTGCGCAAGAGTGCGACGCGGAGTTTTCCGCAATAAGCGGACCGACCGCGCTTGTCGTCGGCAGCGAGGGAGGCTTTTCGGACGGAGAATTTGCTCTTGCGAAAGAACTCGGCTTTGCAGGTATGAGCCTGGGTAAGCGCATTCTGCGTGCCGAAACTGCGGCTATTTCAGTGTGCGCTTTGGCGGCGTTCGCGCTCGGAGAGCTTAAATGAGAGCGGTGGTTTTTACCCTCGGCTGTAAGGTGAACGAGGTTGAAAGCGCGCAGATTTTGGCAGAGCTGGATAAGCGCGGCTGGGAGACAAGCGACGAGCTTATGTTTGCGGACGTCTACGTTTTGAACACCTGTGCCGTAACGAAGGAAGCAGAGCGCAAGAGCCGCCAGCTTGTTTCGAGGGCTTTAAAGTTCAACCCCGAAGCGCGGGTTTACGTTTGCGGCTGTGCTTCGGAAAAGTGCGCGGCACAGTTTGAAAAGCCGGGCGTAAGGTTTATCGGCGGCGCAAGGGATAAAGAGAGGGTAATAGACGCGGTTGCAAGCGACTTCGGCGGCGAAGGCTGCGCAGTGCTCGGGTATCCCAAGCAGGTCAAAACGCGCGCTTTTATAAAGATAGAAGACGGCTGTAACAACTTCTGCTCGTATTGCGTTATTCCGTACCTGAGAGGGCGCGTAAAATCGCGTTCAATAGAGGATATAACGGGGGAAATTGCCGCTTGTACGGCTCCCGAAATAGTGCTTACGGGCATAAATATATCCGCTTACGAGGGGCTTACGAAGCTTATAAAGGCGCTTTCCTTTACCGATAAGCGCGTTAGGCTCGGGTCGCTGGAATGTAACGTTATAGACGACGGATTGTTGTCCGCGCTGAAAGGTTTAAAGGATTTTGCGCCGCAGTTTCACCTGTCGTTGCAGAGCGGCTCGGACAGTGTTCTGCGCGCAATGAACAGGCACTACACGCGGAGTGAATTTCTTGAAAAATGCGCGCTTATTTACGCTTATTTCCCGAACGGTGCGATAACCACCGACATAATAGCGGGTTTTTGCGGCGAAACCGAGAACGATTTTTGCGACAGTCTGACTATAATAGAGGAGGCGGGTTTTGCGCGCGTGCACGCGTTTGCGTTTTCCCCGCGCGAGGGAACTAAGGCGTTTTCAATGCCCGACGTGCCTAAGGACGTTAAATCCGAGCGGTTGCACAGACTTTTACAGGCTGGCAAAATTGCCGGGCAAAAGTATATAAACAAGCAATTGGGGCGGGAATATGCCGTAATTAACGAGGAATTCGACGGCGAATATACCTGCGGCTATACCGAAAATTATATTAAAACGTACGTTGAGGGCAAGCACGGCGGAAAGATTAAGGTTAAGCTATTGCGCGCTTTCCGCGACGGAGTTTTAGCGGAGATATTGTAAAGGGTTCAATGGAATTATCAACAGACAAACCCGAAAAGGGTAAAAACGTAATAGTCGAATTTTTCAGGCAGACCTTCCGCAGACACGGCGGCGGCGAGTACTCCGAACTTTTAACAAGGGGATTGCGCCGCGGCAATAACGACGGGCTGAACAGAAAATACCCCTGGGCGTACGTAAGACTTTTTACGCTCGTCTTTGTGCTGTTCGCGGTTTTTCTGCTGATTATCCGTTTTACGTCAAACGAAATATTCGTGCCGACCGTAACCCTCTTAGGCGCAACCTGCTTCAATCTGTCCTTTTTGTTGCTGTTGTTCGAGTTGTACCCCAAGAAAGATTTATCCTTTATGGCGGTACTTCTTGCAATGCTTATAGGCGGTGCGGGCGCCGACGTGGTTGCGCAGATTTTATTCAACTTATTCGAGCCTGCAAACAGATGGCTGAACGCGGTGTACGCAGGCTTTTTCGAGGAGTTTGCAAAGGCGGTTGCGGTCATTCTTGTAATTTTAATTTCGCGTAAGAATTCGCCGCTTGCGGGCTTTGTGTTCGGCGCGGCGGTTGGCTGCGGATTTTCGATAGCCGAGGATATGGGTTATATTTTCGTTCACGCAAACGAAATGCCGTTCGTAAATCTGACCACTGTAATAGAGATTTCTGTTTCACGCGGACTTTCCGCAGTTTGCACGCATACTCTGTGGACGGCGGCTATCGGCTGGGCGTACTGCCGCTTTAAAAGACACTTTGCTAACCTTGCGGTTTATGCGGTAACTCTTTTGTCGTGCGGACTTCACATCTGCTGGGATTTGCCGCTCAACAGTCTTGCGCTCGGCTGCGTGTACGCAGGGTGCGCCTCAGTAGTTTTGGTGGAGTGCATTCTTATTCTGCATAAAGGAAGAAAGAAGACGTTTAAGGAAAACGTTGTGCCTACCGCAGTTCTGTACAAAAACGAAGACGCCGTGAGCGAGATGTGGGCGCAGTTCGAACAGGAAGAGCTGGCAATAAAGTCGCTTAACAAAAAAGACCCGCAGTACTGGCGGTACTGGGGACATTTCACGCTTGCGCTCGCCGCATTCGTGATGGCGGTAATATCTATTATTTACTGCTCGATACCCTTCCGCGAAACCTACGGCACTCAAACCTTTAAGGACGCCGACAGCTTTGTAATCTTTATGCAGGACGGTATAACGTTCGAAGGCGTAAAGGAAAACCGCAAATACGACGAGCAGGCTGAATCAAAATTCGACGGCGCGGGACATTGGGTTCAGAACGAGACGGTCGGAACTACAATTTACAGTTACTTCTATACTAACAATTTTGACTCCGTGGGAGGTCAAAATTATTATTTCCTCGAAACAGTGTGGGCAACCGTTGCTACGGAAAGCGGAACGGTTACTTACAGCAAGGAAGATATATATAACGGCGGAAAGCTGTTTGCGTCGTATTTCCGTGTAAACAGCACCGTTTCGGGCTCTTACTTTGACCCCGACGGTCACATAAACGTAATCATTTACAACCCCGGGTTCGTGCGTGATTTGAGAGACTGGAAATATCTGTCGCTGTTCTGCACGTTTGGCGGCTTTGCGGGTTTGGCAATGGTATGTTATATTTCTCTTGTAATAAAAAGTTGGAGGGTTAAAAAATTATGCTTGACGGAAAATGTATCTTTTGCAGAATAATCAAGGGTGAAATCCCCGCGGCGAAAGTTTACGAGGACGGTGAAATGTGCGTGTTCAAGGACTTGGAGCCCAAGGCGAAGGTGCACCTTTTGGCCGTTCCCAAAACGCACTTTAAACTGCTTTCGGAAGTCGGCGACGGCGAGGCGGAAATATTGGCGCCTATGCTGAAAAAAATTCCGCAGATTGCCGCGGACAACGGTTGCGGCAACGGTTACCGCCTTATAATCAATCAGGGCGACGACGCAGGGCAGACAGTTTTCCATTTGCACATTCACATT
>CAZRJY010000019.1:0-16249 GCA_964600525.1 uncultured Clostridia bacterium | reverse complement strand
CCCTAGCCTTTGGTTCCGTAGACCAACGCTCTATCCAGTTGAGCTAACGGTGCGTATTTTATGCCGCTTTCAAACAGCTTTATTATTTTACTAAATATATTTTTACTTGTCAAACACTTTTAAAACGTTTAGTAAAATTATTGAAATTAAGAAACGCCCCGCGGCTGTCGGCCGCGGGGCGTTAAGTTTTAAGGGTATATTACAATCGAATCGATATTGGCTTCGCCCTTGCACTTTATAACTATCTTGTGCTTGCCTTGCGAAAGCTTTTTCGTAAGATTAAGTACAAGGTCGTTGGGGTCGCCGTACAACTTTTCTGTATCAACTTTCTTTCCGTCGATATAGACCTCGAAATTCTGTCCGTATTTTTTCGAAGTAAGAATACCGACCATGCTGCTGTCGGACTTGGCTTCGAACTCGAACGAAACTTCATTGCCCGACTTTCCGAGATATACGTGCCCGAAGTTCGCATTCGACTGCGCTATCCGCCAGTTACCCTTGTAAGTAAACATACCGTTGTCGAGTGAATACATAGTTGCCGTTCCGGGGATTACGTAGCTGAACTTGACGTTTCTTAATTGAGGAGTGGCTACCGAATATGCCTCAATTACGATTTTTGCGTATCTGAACGTCAGCGATTCGTCGATACCGAAGCCGTCGCGGCCGTTGTTCGATTTTACGTTTTCACGACGGGGTCCGAACGGCGTCGTAATATCTTCGGGAGAATTTCCTACGAGGACGTAATAATTCGTGGGATAGTAGGACACGCCGTTGGCAAGCTCGCCGAACAAATCAAATCTGTTAGCCGTTACTTCGTGTCCCAAATCAATCGTAATTTCCAAGGGGAACTTGTAACCGGGTTTCGCAAAGAACTTACCTGTGGTATTCGGCAACCCGCCTTCGTAAAGCATATTGATAAACGGTGAGTCACCGTAAGCTTCGACGTTGGTTCCCGTAACGGTTGCATTCTCGCCGGGCTTTGCAACGTCGCTGTAAGAATAAGTATAATTCCTTACGTAGAAATAGTCGCTTTCAAACTGTTTCTGGAACTCGTAAGACTGCCTGTACGCCGTTGCGTAAGCTATGGATTTAGGCGCAACCAGCTGAGTATTTGCCGCCTCTTCCGCAGAAACCTGTTGACCGTTTCCGTCCTTGTAGATGGTTTCCGACCTGACCGAATTGTTATCGACGTAAACCTTATTGCCGTCTTTGGTGTAATAATATTTAACTGCGCCTTCAACGGTTTCCTGAGCGAGGTCTTTTCTTGCGCCGTCGATTTGGGCGTAATATTTAACCTCCGCGGTGAACATAGGCACCGTCCACTGACCGATGCCGAGGCCGATAAAGCCTGCCATGCCATCGTTTATTTTTACGTTTATGAGCACTTCTTTAAAGTGTACCCAGCTCTCGGCTTTGAGTTCCAGCGTGAAATACTTGTCGTTACGCCAGTTTGCCGAGGTGGCATCATCGGCGATATACGTTCCTAACTGATAGGTTTTACCGCCGTCGGTAGAGTAGTACACCGCACAATTTTTTCTGCCGCGCAGATAAATATTATACGTTCCCGCCTCGGGGAAATACAGCTTGCCGCAAATCACGTCGATACTGTAAGGTTTAACTATATCGAGTTCGCGATTTGCATTGGGGAACTTCGATATACTGCTTTCCGTGCAGTACCATATATCCGTATTGCAGTTCTGCGTGGGGTTGGAGTGGTTTCTGTCGTTCTTGCTTTCGTAACCCGCAAAACCTGCTTCATACGCTTCTCTTGCGTCGGTGTACGCCGTATCGGCGGTATAAAAGTAAGTAGTCCTTTCAAGAATGTTTTTATTGGTTTCGTGCGACTGCTGGAATTCGATAACCAGAGTTACGTCGTCAATTATATAGTTTGCCCATTTCGAGTTTTTGGCTTTGATTTCAAGGGTCACATATATTTTACCCGAACGCAATTCGTTATTGGGGGTATAGGTGTAAACGTTTTTGTCCGTTTGTACGAAAGTTCCGTTTATACCGTCCGCCTTAACGCTCTTTATAGTGTATTCGAAACCGTTGCCTATGACGATGCTGCCGCTTCGGTACTGACCGCTCTCGGTCGTGTATTCGTTAAGGTCAACCGTAAACGGCTGTCCGTGGGGAATAACGTAGGGCTGCATAGTGGTTATTTCGCGCACTTCGCCGTCGTAGTTATACGTTCTGCCCGTCTGGTAAACGGAAGATACGGGTACGAACAGCGGGTAATTGGTTGTTTTAAGCGCGCTCGGAGCTACGTTTGAATAAGATTGCACGAGTTCCGCGAAATAGGTCATATCCTGGTGGGTAAGTTCTGCAAACTTGTTGAAATAATTAGCCCCCGAGGTTCCGCGTGCCTTTATGAATACGTCCTGCCCGAGATTGTGCAAAAGCGTTGCGTAAACGGCAAGTCCGTTAGTATCGCCTATTTCCCCGTTATTCACTCTTTGCGTAGCCCAGGTTGCGCTGGTGTATGTGTTCCAGCCCGAAAGTCCCGCGCCGCCGAAGTTGCCGAGCTGTCTTGCAGAAGAAATTTTTGTAAACAGACTGTAAGATACAAGGTTCAGACCGTTATTGGTTACCTCGCCAGTATATCCAACGCCGTAATCCTGAAAGTTGTGGTGGTACTCGTGCATATTACCCCACGAGCCCGAAGTCACGAAGCTTTCGTAATTGAGCGAACCAGCCATCCAGCCCTCGGGGCAGTTGACCGAACGTCTGCCGGGGAAAGCAACCGCCGCACCAGCCGCAACGAAGGGGTCGTATATGAATACTATGCCCTGATTGGATACGCTTGTGGTAACGAGTGCGATTTTTTCCCAGAGAACGGCCGCTTTGTAGAGGTCGTTATAGCTGAAATTCTTCGCCGCGCGCTTGGGGCCCGAGTGCAGAACGCCTCTGTCCCAGACTTCCAAATCGAAGTAGGGGGCGGAGGATTTCGAATAAACGGCGTATTCTTCCTCGGTGGTTACGCCGAGGATGAAGTGCGCGTAGTTAACGCCGCCCGAAATAGTAACCGAGAAGGTGGAGGACGCACCCCGCACGTAGATAGGGCCGCCGAGGAAAGAGCCGACGTAAGCCGTCCAGATGCCCGTTGCTTCGTCAAATGTTGCCGTTTCTTTTGTGACGACCATAGTGTTGAGTATTACGGGCATACGGTTGAAGCCGCGCTGTTCCCAGATATTGTTTGCCTGACCGTTATACAGCGCCTGACCTATATGTATAGTAATACCGCCCGTTTCATTCATATCGGCTGCGGTCATCTCGATTTTTATCACTTCGCCTGCGGGTGCGTAAAGACCCGTAACGCTGTAATAACTGCCGTAGCTTCTCGGTCTGAAAGTAAGAGTTTTTACTACCGCGGGTTCATTGTCCGCAACGTCGCCACCGTACAGACCGACCGAACCCGAATGCTTGTAAAGCTGTTCGGGAACGCCGTCACCCGGCTTGCTTCCGTCTTTTTTGTAAAGATAGCCGTCCTTATCCATTTTATCGTAGGTATTGGAAGTCCTGGCAGAAGAATCGACCCAGGTACCGTTTGCGGTAAGTTTTCTGTTCTCCTGGATAAGGGTAGTCTTTTCCTCGGTAGTAAGGTCGAGCGTAGAGCCGTACTTGGGATAGCCCTTTGTGCTGAGGCCTTCGTCGTGCACGCCGTTAACGGGCTTATATCTGTCGGTGGTGCCGACTATGTTTGCCGAATATCCGACCTGAGTTTTATTTTTGTGCGAACTTGCGGCCGACACAACCGTTAACTGGTTGAAATTCGAATAGGGGTCGACGGCACGTTTACAGCTTTTGAGCCCTAAAACGATGCCCAGCGTCAACGCCAGCACGAGCACAACGGCAACCGCGGCTATCGCGATTAAGCGGATTTTGTTGTTCTTTGTCATGGCAACGGCTTCCGCCTTGCCCGAACCGCCTTTTCTTTCCGCCTTTTCGGGCTTTGCCTTGGGCGGTTGTTTTTCTTTTTCGGACTTAGCCGCCGCAGGCTTTGCCGTCGTTGCCGCAGCTTTTGCGGGCTTAGCGGCGGCTGCCGCAACCGCCGTCTCTTTCTTGGCCTGGGGTGCGGGAGCGGGCTTAGCCGCACTCTTCGGTGCGGCTACGGACGCCGCGGCGTCCGACTTATTTACTTGTGCGGTCTTTGCCGCAGGTTTGGTAACCGGCTTTACGCTTGCCGCCGGCTTAACGGTGGCGGCGGGCTTAGCCGCGGTAGCCGGCTTGGCAACAGGCTTGACTGTTGCGGCAGGCTTAGCCGTAGTTTTCGGCTTGGTATCTTTTTCAGCCATAAAAAATCTCCTTGTTTAACAAGTTATTTATCTTTTTAATTTTTTATCACAAACAGGGCGATATGTCAATTATAATATAAGTCCTATGCGCGCGTGTAAGAATATAACAAATCAATTGGTCAAAAGGAACATTGCAATAAATAACAGTGTTATCACCCAAGTGACAGCAGACAATTTCTTTATTTCACCCGTGCAGATTTTGATTATCACGCACGAGATAAGTCCGACGCCGATACCGAACGATATGGAGAAGCCGAATGCCATAACCGCAACGGTAAGAAATGCGGGGAGTGCCTTTGCAGGACTGGACCAGTCGATATCCTTGACTGCCGACATCATCAGCACGCCAACCCAGATAAGTACGGCGGCAGTTGCGCAGGAGGGAATAATTTTTGCTATGGGGCTTAAAAAAGTGGCAAGTAAAAAGCAACCCGCCGAAACAAGAGCGGCAAAACCCGTTCGTCCGCCTGCGGCAACGCCCGAGGAAGCCTCTACGTAGGTGGTAACGGTCGTTGCGCCGCACACCGAGCCGACGCAGGTCGCAACCGCGTCGGAAAGCATGCACTGATTCATTCTCAAAGGATTGCCGTCTCCGTCTATAAGTCCTCCCTTTGAGCAGGCGCCGTACAGCGTTCCGAGAGTATCGAACATATCTACCATGCAAAGTGACAGTGCGGAGGTGATAATCAGAACGACCAGCTGTCCCGCGTTGTGCTCTTTAAGATAGCCGCCGAAGTTAAAGCCGTTTGCAAACACCTGACCTACGGATTCCTTGCCCCAGTCGGCAAAAGCCGTAAAAGGAGTGTCGAAGGTTATTCTTTTAAACATAGCAAGGCAGTCGGCGTCCTTCCAGGCACAGCCGAGCCCCGCAAACACGTAATAGAGCGCCGCCGTACCCAACAGACCCCACAGTATAGCGCCGTTAACCTTTTTGTGGCTGAGCACGGCAATTGCAATCACGCCCGCAAGCGCAAGCACCGAAGCAATACTGCCGAGATAGGAAATGTTGCCGCTCAGCACGTTGAACGAAGCAAAGCCGATACCGCCGGCAGGGAATACCACAAGCTCTGAATTTTTAAGACCGATAAGCGCTATGAAAAAGCCTATGCCCACGGGAATGGAAATTTTTACCTCTTCGGGGATAGCCTTTAAAATCTTTTTTCTCAGTCCCGTTGCAGTAAGCAGAATAAAAATTATGCCGTCTAAAAGCACAAATATCATTGCGTTGGCATAGGTAAGACCTGTGCCAGCACCGAGCAGGGTACCCGCCACGTATGCCGTAGCTCCCAGCCCGGACGCCTGCGCAAGCGGCATTTTTGCAAGCAGAGCCATCAGCGTCGTTCCGACAATCGCGCCCAGCGCCGTCGCTATGTAAACGGCATTAAACGAAACGTTGGGGAACGCCCCGTTTACTTCGTACATTCCGGGTACTACAAGCAGAGCGTAAACCATCGCCATAAAGGTGGTAACGCCGGCTATAATTTCGGTTTTGATTGACGAACCGCTTGAAGTAATCCCGAAAAATTTGTCTAACTTCCCGACCTTTTTTACCGGAGTAAGTTCGTTGCTTTCGCCGTATTCCTGATTTTGCATATCCATTTTGTTTTCCTCTTAATTTTCGTAAACTTCGCGCTTTAAAATTGCAATGTAGGGCAGGTTGCGGTACTGCTGGGCGTAGTCCAGACCGTAACCGACGATAAATTCGTCCTCGACTTCAAAGCACGAAAAGTCGGCTTTGATATCGACCTTTCTGCGCGACGGTTTGTCCAGAAGGGTTACCACGGTAAACGATTTCGCGCCGCGCCCCACAAGTAATTCGCGCATTTTGTACAGTGTGTTGCCGCTGTCTACGATATCCTCGACCAAAATTACGTCGCGCCCTTCAACCGACGCCGCCAGGTCCATTACGATTTTGGGCATACCCGAACTCTGAGTGGACTTTCCGTACGAGGAAATGGTCATAAAGTCAATCTGTACGGGCGTTTCCATTGCGCGCACAAGGTCGCAGAAGAACATTACGCTTCCCTTCAATACGCTTACGGCAAGCGGCTTTTTGTCCTTGAAGCGTTCGTCCAGCCAGGCCGCCGCTTCTTTTACTTTTTCCCGTATCTGCGCTTCGCTAAGATATACGCACTTCAAATCGTTCTTCATATGTAAATTTACTCCTTTGCTTTTTCAATATTATATCATTTTTACTTCGTAAAAGCAAGTTGACAGCCGCATATGTGCGTGCTAAACTTAAAATAATGATAGAAGGCGAAAACAAAATCACAATTCCGACGGGGCGGTTTGCGCCCACGCCGAGCGGCGAAATGCACGCGGGCAATCTTTTATGCGCGCTGCTTGCCTATCTTTCCGTAAAGAGCGCAGGCGGCAGATTTTTAGTGCGTATCGAGGATTTGGACGCCGACAGATGTCCGCGCTCGGCGGCGGAAAAAATAATCGCAACGCTGAACGCTCTGGGGTTAAAGAGCGACGAGCCGCCGCTTTGGCAAAGCGAACGCGGAGAGGTGTACCGCGGCAAGGAGAGAGAGCTTTTAAAAAGTGCGAGGGTGTATCCTTGCTTTTGCACGCGTGCACAGCTTCACGCGGCGGAGGCTCCGCGTTTAAGCGACGGCGGAGTTATCTATTCGGGTGCTTGCAGAAATCTTACGGAAAGAGAGATTGCGGAAAAGAGCGCGTCGCGCCGACCCTGCCTGCGCGTGGAAGTTCCCGGCGAGGTGATTGAATTTGACGATATTATTGCGGGCAGAACCGCGCAAAATCTTAAAAAGGAGTGCGGAGATTTTATTCTGCGCCGCAGTGACGGAGTGTACGCGTATCAGTTTGCGGTGGCGGTGGACGACGGCGAGAGCGGCGTGACGGAAGTGGTGCGCGGCAACGATTTGCTTTCGAGTACTCCGCGTCAGATTTGGCTTATGCGGCTTTTGGGATATAAGCCGCCCGTTTACTGCCACATACCGCTTGTGTGCGACGGCGCAGGTCGCAAGCTGAGTAAAAGCGAGGGGGACAGTGCCGCGCGCTTGGTAGAAAGCTTTTCAAAGGAGAGGGTTTTGGGCTTTCTGGCGTATTCGGCGGGATTAATCGAACGCAACCGCGCCGCAACCCTGGACGAACTGACGGAAAGTTTTTCGTGGGATAAAGTGCCTAAGGACAAAATTTTGCTCGATAAAGATTTAATGTATTAAATAAAAACAGCGGACTTGCAATTGTGCAAGTCCGCATTTATTATATGAATAGTTTTGTCCATTCAACAGGAGCTTCTCTGTAAAAACCGCAGTGTCCGTAACCTTTCATTTTATGTATACGGTAATGTTTCAGGCGCACTTTGCAAAGTCGGGCAATATCTTTGGTGCCGTAAATAAACTGAACTTTTTTCAATTCTTTTTCCGGCAATTTATAAACCTTTGTGTTAAAGCAGCTTCCGACAAGGCTGTTAAGACTTTCGAGCGATACCGTAGGGGCAATATCCTTTTGATATTCGCCCATACCGTTAAAATATTTGTCTAATTCTTTTGCAATATCGTACTTGCCCGATTTTATTCTTTTTAAGCACTTAGCGTAACTTTTAATATAATGATTTTTTATCAATTTCGGAAAGTTGAATAGCGGCGCGCTGTCAATAATTGCATTTTCAATCATTTCCGAATTTGTGCAGAAAAACTCGTACGCAATATTTCCTCCCAGGGAAAACCCGGCAATAGCGTAAAGAGAGATGATTGCATTTTCGGCTAAAAATTCTTTTATTCTTCGTATTTCGTCCGAGGTCGAAATGTAAACGGAATTTTCATAATGTCCCGATAACGTCGGAGTGATAACAAAATAATCTTTTGCAAGCAAATCTCTTATGGGAATAAAAAAATCCGCACTTGTAAACAATGTATGAATCAACAAAACAGCTTTATTATTTTTGTCACCGTAAGTATTAAAAATCATCTTGAATATCCTTATTGGTAAAAACCTAAACCGAAGTGTTCGGTTTAGGTTTTATTTGGCGCAGAGAGAGGGATTTGAACCCCCGGATAGTTGCCCATCAACGGTTTTCAAGACCGCCGCGTTCGACCACTCCGCCATCTCTGCAAAAAATATTAAGTTGTAAGTAATTCGCGGAGTGTCACGAAGTACCGCTCCGCCATCTCTGCATAATGTATTAAGTTTTCACGACCGTTATTTTATCAAAGCGGGGCGTGGTTGTCAATTGATTATTCCAATTATAATAAAAGCGGTTGTAAAAAGATTGACAGTATTATGACAGAATTTATATAATATCTGCATAAAATAAAATATTTTAAAGGAGTTAAAATTATGGGTAAAAGCAAAAAACCCGACGTTCTCACGCTCATACTTTTCGGTGTGCTGGCAGTGTCGGTGATTTTGGTAATCGTGGGCGTTTGCATCGATTGGACGTCGACTACGGTAAAGGCTTCGGGTATTTTGGGCGGCGGTTCTACAACAGGTAACGTAACGCTTTCGGGCTGGGCAGACCTTAACGATAAATATAAAAGTCTTGACGGCTACGGCGTAATGGCGGCGTTCGCTTACATAACGCTCGCTCTTGTAATCCTTACCGCGATAGCTTACGTTGCTTCCAAGTTTGTAAATGTAAGCGTGTTGAAATGGGTTGTAGCGGGGCTTGCGGCTCTTACCGTTATCAGCGCTGTAGTATCGATTATTACGACCTTTACTTTCTGCGGCAATTACGAGGAAAATATAGGTATCGGTAGTGCAACGACTTCGCCTGCGGCAGGCGCATGGCTTGTAGCTGTTTTCGGTATGCTCGGCGGCGGAGCAGGTATTACGGGCTCACTCAGAAAATAATATTGATAAATCGAACTTTAAACGGTCGCGAAAATCGCGGCCGTTTTTTTGTTGCAAAATACTTGACAAATACAAAACAATATATTATCATATGAATAATAATTCATAAGTTAAACCCCGAAAGCATATACTGTTTAGGGGGGAGGGAGTTATGCAGGACAGTGTAAAAGAAAAAATCGAGCACGAGGAGAGAATGCGCTGTGCGGTTGAAAGTATGCCGGGCGAGGACGATTTGAACGAACTTGCCGCGCGGTTCAAGGCGATAAGCGAGCCTTCGCGCCTTAAAATACTCCTGGCGTTGTCGTGCGGCGAGCTTTGCGTGGAGCACCTTACGCAGGCGGTCGGCGGCAATCAGAGCGCGGTTTCGCACCAGCTTAAAACGCTTAAAGACCACCGCATTATAAAGTGCCGCCGCGCCGGCAAGCAGGTGATTTATTCGATTGCCGACGGGCACGTTCTGACAATGATTTCGGTTGCAAAGGAGCATTTGAACTGCAATGATTAAGAAGTATAAAATAGAGGGACTGGACTGCGCCAACTGCGCGCGCGAGCTTGAAGAGGAACTGAACAAAATAGAGGGCGTAACCTCCGCAACAGTTGATTTTATGGCGGGCAAAGTCATTTTGGACTGCGCCGAAAACGCAATTGCCCCCGCACTATATTGCTGTAACCACTTTGAAGACGCAAAAATCGTCGAGGAAGAGAA
This sequence comes from uncultured Clostridia bacterium, assembly GCA_964600525.1. Lineage (GTDB taxonomy): Bacteria > Bacillota > Clostridia > Christensenellales > Borkfalkiaceae > Coproplasma. The sequence goes on along the minus strand of CAZRJY010000019.1, from coordinate 6,430 downwards.
GGCGGCGGAAACTTCCGCGGACTGCAAAAAAATCAAGATTTCAAACCTCTGCTGCGCCAACTGCGCGCGCGAGCTCGAAGAGGAACTGAACAAGCTCGACGGCGTTTCGGCGACGGTCGATTTTATGAATATGACCGTAATATTAAGAGCGGGCACGCGCGAGGCTTACGACAAGTCGGTGTACTGCATTACCCACTTCGAGGACGTTAAAATCGTCGAGGATAACGGCGGTAAAAAGAAGAGCGTATTCAAAGAAAACCTTGTCGACATAATCGCCGTGATTGTGTCCGCGGTGTTCTTTATCCCTGCGGTCGTTTTAGACTTTTTAAAGCTGGGCGGCGCGGTAACCTACGTTGTTTACGCACTGTACGGCGTGGCGTTTGCGGCGGCGGGCTATATCGTTTTATGGAACACCGTGCGCAACATCGCAAAGGGCAGAATTTTCGACGAAAACTTTTTAATGACGCTCGCCTCGGTCGGCGCGGTGGTGCTGGGTATAACCACGGGCGACGGACTTTTCGAGGGCGTTGCGGTTATGCTTCTGTACCGCATAGGCGAGCTTTTGCAGTCGGTTGCGGTGGGCTCTTCGCGCCGCTCGATTACAAGGCTTATGGATTTGAAGAGCGAAACGGCAACCCTTATCAAGGGTGACGAACAGGTAATCGTATCGCCCGAAAGTCTGGTTGTAGGCGACAAAATTCTTATTAAAGCGGGCGAAAAAATCCCCGTCGACTGCCGCGTATGCCTAGGTGAAACGGCGCTGGATATGAAAAGTCTGAACGGCGAAGCTATGCCGCGCTCGGTCAAAGAGGGCGACGAGGTGCTGTCGGGCTCGATAAATATTTCGGGCGTGATTACCGCCGAGGTTGTAAGAGAGTACAAAAATTCGGCGGTTGCCAAGATACTCGAACTTGTGGAAAATTCCACAGCGAAAAAGGCTAAGCCCGAAAAGTTTATATCGAAATTCGCAAAATACTACACCCCCGCGGTGGTGGTGGCGGCACTGCTTGTCGCTGGGCTTGTGCCCACTATAATCTGCGCCGTAGCTGGTGCGTATACTTGGGCGACCTATTCGGGCTGGCTCTACAAAGCGCTGTCATTCCTTGTAATTTCCTGCCCCTGCGCACTGGTCATTTCGGTGCCTCTCGCTTATTTCGGCGGCATAGGGCGGAGCGCAAAGTCGGGCATTTTAGTCAAAGGTTCAACCTGTATAGACGAGCTTGCAAAGGCGACGGTTGCCGCGTTCGATAAGACGGGCACTTTGACCGAGGGAGTGTTTGCGGTAAGGTCTTATTCGTCGGAGGAGGCGTTAAAGCTTGCCGCCTGCGCCGAAAAATTCTCGTCGCACCCCATAGCCGCGGCGTTTGCGGAGGTTGAAACTCCGTACGTTGCCGAGGGTGCGAAAGAGGTTGCGGGCAGAGGCGTGACCTGCACGGTAAACGGAAAAACTCTGCTGTGCGGCAACGCTCAGCTTCTCAGCGAAAATAATATTGATTTTACCGCAAAAGAGAGCGTTTCGACCGTTGTTTATATAGCGTTGGACGGCGCATATGTCGGGGTTATCGAGATTGACGACCGCATAAAAGAGGGCGCGGCGGAGGCTATTGCCGAGCTTAAAAAGGGCGGCGTGAAGGGCGCGTATATGCTCACGGGCGACAATGCGGCGCGCGCCGACGGAGTTGCAAAAGAGCTTGGCTTGGACGGTGTTTACGCAGGGCTTCTACCCGACGAAAAGCTTGAAAAGGCGGAAGCGTTAAAGGCTCGGGGCGGACTTATATACGCTGGCGACGGCATAAACGACGCACCCGTAATGACGGTTGCAAACTGCGCGGTGTCTATGGGACGGGTAGGTTCTGACGCCGCTATCGAGGCGAGCGATATCGTGCTTGTGTCCGACAATCTGGGTTCGCTTCCCAAGGCGCGCAGGATTGCAAAGGGCACGCGCAGAATAGTGGTCGAAAACATTGTCGGCTCGCTTGTGGTCAAGTTTGCGATTATGGCGCTCAGCATTGCGCTCCCGTCGTTCCCGCTGATTGTTTCAATCTTTGCCGACGTCGGCGTAATGCTTGTGGCGGTGTGCAACTCGCTCAGAACGGCTTTAATTAAATAACGAACAGGGGTGCGGAAAAACCGCACTTCTTTTTTTACGCCGCATTGACAGTTAACCGCCGCTATGATAAAATAACGCTATGAAATACGTATTATCTCTCGACCAGGGCACGACGAGCACGCGCGCCATTATTTTCGCTCAAAACGGCGCAATCGTAGGCAGTGCCCAGCAGGAATTCAGACAGATTTATCCGCACGCGGGTTGGGTGGAGCACGACCCTACCGACATTATCGGCTCGGCGGTCGGCGTAATTGCCGAGGCTTTAATCCGCGCCGATATAGTGATTGGCGACCTTGCCGCAATCGGCATAACCAACCAGCGCGAAACGACGGTGGTGTGGGATAAGGTAACGGGCGCGCCCGTGTGCAACGCCATAGTCTGGCAGTGCCGCAGAACCGCCGACATCGCCGAGCGGTTAAAGAGCGAGGGACTGTCAAACTTCATTTTCGACAGAACGGGGCTTGTGCCCGACGCGTACTTTTCGGCAACCAAAATCAAGTGGATTTTAGACAACATTCCGGGCGCACGCGAGCGTGCGGAAAGGGGCGGGCTTTTATTCGGTACGGTCGACACTTATCTTATGTGGAGGCTTTCGCGCGGAAAAATTTTCGCCACCGACTACACGAACGCCTCGCGCACAATGCTCTTTAACATTCACACTTTGCAGTGGGATAGCGAGCTTTTAAAATTGTTCGGCATACCCGAAAGTATGCTGCCCGAAGTCAAGCCCTCCTGCGGACTGTTCGGGTATACGGACAAGGACGTACTCGGCGGCGAGGTGCCGGTTTGCGGCGTTGCAGGCGACCAGCAGGCGGCGCTGTTCGGTCAGCTGTGCGTGAACGAGGGCGACGTCAAAAACACTTACGGCACGGGCTGTTTCCTGCTTCTCAACACAGGTAAAAAGTCGGTTAAAAGTTATAACGGACTTGTAACTACTCTGGGTGCGGGAGTGGACGGCAGACCGCCTTACGTTTTGGAAGGCTCGGTGTTTGCGGGCGGCGCGGTAGTCCAGTGGCTGCGCGACGGATTAGGGCTAATTAACAGCGCGGCGGAAAGTGCCGAGCTGGCGCAAAAGGTGTCCGACACGGGCGGCGTGTACGTCGTGCCCGCGTTCACGGGGCTGGGCGCTCCTTACTGGGACAGCGGCGCGCGCGGCTTGATTTGCGGCTTAACGCGCGGAACGGGCAGAGCGCATATCGTAAGGGCGGCGCTGGAAGCGATTGCTTACCAGTCGGCGGATTTGGTTGCGGCAATGCAGCGCGACGCGGGGATAAATATAAACTGTCTGCGCGTGGACGGCGGTGCGGCGGCAAACGATTTTTTAATGCAGTTTCAGTCGGATATTCTCGGCGTAAAAATTCAGCGTCCGCGCATTGCGGAGTCTACCGCGCTCGGCGCGGCGTACCTTGCGGGGCTGTCCTGCGGATATTGGAGCGGTATTAAAGAGATTGAAGTTCAGCGCAAAGTCGAGCGCGAGTTTGCGCCTTCTATGAGTGCAAACGAGAGAGCCGCGGCTTTGGACGGTTGGCAAAAGGCGGTTGCCCGCGCGCGGCTGAAATAGGGCGCAAAAATGCGTTGATTAACGCATATATGCAGGGTAATTGCAAAAAATATAGGTGAATTATGATTGATTGCGTTATTATCGGAACGGGCGCGGCGGGTGTTTCCGCGGCGCTCACGCTTAAAGCGTTGAATAAAAATTTCGTATGGCTGGGCAACAAGGAGCTGTCGTTTAAAATCCGCGGCGCCGAAAAAATCAAGAACTATGCTGGGCTTCCGTCCGTTTCGGGCGGCGGTATGCAGTCCGCGTTTTTGAGCCAGATTAAGGCGGAGGGCATAGAAATCACCGAGGCGAAAGTGAGCGGCGTTTATCCCGCGTACGGCGGTTATTCGGTTATGTGCGGTCAGCAGGTTTACGAGGCGAAAACGGTCATACTCGCCACAGGCGTAGAGGCGGTAAAGCCCGTTAAAGGCGAAGTCGAGTTTCTCGGTCGGGGCGTAAGCTACTGCGCCGTGTGCGACGGCTTTTTGTACAAGGGCAAGGACATTGCCGTTGCAATCGACAGCGACGAGGAGGAGAGCGAAGTTAAGCTGCTTGCGGGCTACGCGCGCACCGTGCATCTTTTCCGCCTGAAAAAATGCCGCGGAACCGAGGGCGCAAATATAGTGAACGAGAGCGGTGCGATAAGCGAAATCGTCGGGGACATGCGCGTTCGCGCCGTGGTTAGCGTCGGTAAGGAAATTGCCGTCGACGGTGTGTTTATGTTGAAGCAGGCGGTTGCCGCAGATAAAATCGTGCACGGTTTAAAGACGGACGGCGGACACGTTTGCGTCGACCGCGCGCTTGCCACAAACCTTGACGGCGTGTTTGCCGCGGGCGACATCACGGGCAGACCGTACCAGTACGCAAAGGCGGTGGGTGAGGGCAACGTTGCGGCGTATTCCGTCAATGCTTACCTGAATTGTGCGAAAAACGCTTGACATATTACTGTATCTATCCTATAATAACAGTCGTGACAACTGAAAACGACCTTTAAAGGGGGCAGGTATGCAGGAAGAATACGTTATTCAAACTAAGAACATATTCAAGCGGTACAGAAACAAATTTGCCGTAAACGACGTGTCGGTACACGTTAAGCGCGGGGATATATACGGGTTAATCGGTAAAAACGGCGCAGGCAAGACGACTTTGATGAAGCTGATTTTGGGGCTTGCAAATCCTACTTCGGGCGCAGTTGAATTGTTCGGCGCAACTAATCTGGACGCGGCGCGAAAAAGAATAGGTTCGCTTATCGAGGACCCCGGTCTTTACAAGGGCTGCACCGCTTACGAAAATATGCTCAGGTTTTCCATTCTGTACGGTGCGGACAAAAGCGAAATACCCGAACTGTTAAAGCTTGTTGGGCTGGACGACACGGGCAATAAAAAGGCGGGTGCGTTTTCGCTGGGAATGAAACAGCGGCTGGGCATTGCAATCGCGCTTTTATCCCACCCCGAAGTACTTATTCTGGACGAGCCCATAAACGGACTTGACCCCGCAGGTATAAAGGAAATAAGGGATATTATTTTAAACCTCAACAGGGAACACGGCGTTACGTTTATAATATCCAGCCACCTTCTGGACGAGCTGGCTAAGGTGGTCACGTGCTACGGCATAATAAACAACGGCTTGCTCACGCAGGAAATTTCGGCGAATGAGCTTGAAGCGCAGTGCCGCCATTTTGCGACCTTGAAAACGCCCGACACCGCCGCCGCGGTTAAAATCTTGAACGAAGAGTTCGAGGGTATAGAGCTTGCGGAAGGCGAGGGGTGCGTGACAATCTATTCGCATATCGACCGCACGGCGGAAATCAACGAGCGGCTTGTAAAGTCGGGGATAAAACTCAGCGAGCTTACGATATCGACTAACGGTTTAGAAGAATTTTTTATCGGGAGGCTGGGTAAATGAAAAAACTTTTGCAATTCGAGCTGTTTAAGTTGAGAAAACAGAAAAGTTTATACATATGTTCCGCGATAATTTTAGCCGGACTTCTTTTGTCGGCGTTGGCGGGTTTTGTCCTGACCAAAGCGCTCGGCAGTTTTATGGGCGAGGAAATTCCCGTACCCACGGCAATGGATTTGGTGCTTTCGGCGGTAAGCTCGGCTGACTTTACGTTAATCGTCAGCATATTCATAGCGCTTTACGTCTGCGGTGATTACAGCCAGAAGACAATCAAAAATATATATTCGCGCGGCTTTTCACGCTCGCACGTTTATTTTTCGAAACTCATTATCTGCATGGCGTACGTTGTGGTAATGTATATAATTACGGAAATTTTCGCTTTTGCCTTAGGCAGTGCGTTCTTCGGGTTTAAGCCGCAGGGCGGAAGGATTTTCTGGTTGCTTTTGGGGCAGCTGTTCGTCTGCATAGCCTCCGCGTCGTTCTGCTATGCAATCGCCAGCGTTATTAAAAAGACGGGCGTGGTTCTGGCTATCGTCATTCTGGTTCCGATGGCGCTTACGGTTATTCTGACTTTGGCGGATACACTGATTAAAGTCAAAATGAGCGACATAATAAATACGGAAAATTTTGCGCTCAGCGATTACTGGCTGGACGGAATGCTAATTGTGCTGGGTGACGCTATGGCAAGCGTGAAAAAGATTGTTATAAGCTGCGTTTTGCCCGTTATTTACGCCGCACTGTTTTTGACGGCGGGATATTTTGTCAACCGCAATACCGAAGTTTGACGGGGTTGTAAAAAATATTAAAAAAGCAAAATCTATTGTTAAATTACTTTTAAAATGAGTTGACATAAAAAATTGTATTTGCTATAATCGTCT
>CAZRJY010000018.1:0-17038 GCA_964600525.1 uncultured Clostridia bacterium | reverse complement strand
TGTGCTTCGAGGGCATAGAGGGCGAAAGTCTGTTATTGCTTTTGGACGCGAAAGGCATCTGCGCCTCGTCGGGTTCGGCGTGCACGTCCGGCTCTCTGGACCCCTCGCACGTACTGCTTGCGCTGGGGCTTCCCCACGAGGTGGCGCACGGCTCTTTACGTTTAAGTTTATCGGAATACAACACCGAGGACGAAATCGACTACATCATAGCCGAGGTGCCCAAGGTTGTGGAATATCTGCGCTCGATATCCCCCGTGTGGGAAGCGCTCGAAAAGGGCGAGAAGCCCCATTTAATATAAAAAGAGGTATATAAAAATGGCATTATACAGCGAAAAGGTTATGGACCATTTCACCAACCCGCGCAACGTGGGCAAGCTCGACGACGCCGACGGCATAGGCGAGGTAGGCAACGCCAAGTGCGGCGATATAATGAAAATTTATATCAAGGTGCGCGACAATATAATCGTCGACGTTAAGTTCAATACGTTCGGTTGCGGCAGTGCGATAGCGTCGTCGTCGATGGCTACCGAAATGATTAAGGGCAAGCCCATTTCCGAGGCGTTAGAGCTTACCAACAAGGCGGTTGCCGAGGCTCTGGACGGACTGCCCGCGCACAAACTGCACTGCTCGGTTTTAGCCGAGGAGGCTATCCGCGCGGCAATCAAAAATTATTATGATAATAACGGAATAGAGTATGACCACGCTCAATTTCCCGAGCCTCACGAAGAAGAAGAGCATCACGACGAAGACTGATTTATGGCAAAAGAGCTTTCGTTTTGCGGACTTGTCGAGCGCAGTATCATAACCAAATTCCGCAAGGGGATATGGACTAAATTTTTGCAGGCGGTCAAGCGCTACAAGCTGATTGAGGAGGGCGACAAAATCGCCGTCTGTATTTCGGGCGGCAAGGATTCCGTACTGCTTGCAAAGTGCGTGCAGGAATTGAAAAGGCACTCCGAAATACAATTCGACGCGGAATATATCGTGATGAACCCAGGTTACAGCGCCGAAAACCTTGCGCGCATAGAGCAAAATCTCGCGCTTCTGGAAATACCCGCACGCATATATCAGTCTGACATTTTCGACGTCAACGACCTCATCGGCGGCGAGCACCCGTGCTATCTTTGCGCGCGTATGCGGCGCGGCTTTCTCTATGCGAGGGCGCAGGAGCTGGGCTGCAACAAAATCGCGCTGGGGCACCATATGTCGGACGTCATAGAAACCACCCTGATGTCTATGTTTTTCGGCGGACAAATTCAGGGAATGATGCCCAAAATCAACAGCACGCATTTCGAGGGTATGCAGCTTATCAGACCTTTGTACTGCGTACTCGACGACGATATTATCCACTGGAAGGACTACAACAATCTGCAATTTATCGCGTGCGCCTGCAAGCTGACCGAAAACTTGTCCGTAGGCCAGCAGGGGCAGTCGGCGCGGCAGGACATAAAAAAACTTATCAAGGATTTCCGTATGCGCAATCCCGACGTGGACGCGAGCATTTTCAAGAGCTTACACAACGTACAGCTGGACACTCTGCCCGAGTTCAAGTACAAGGGCGAAACGTACGGTTTTAACGATAAATACGAAAAGGGAATAAAAATAATAAAGAATTAGGGCAAAGCATTTACAATTTATAATTTAAGTATTATAATAATGTGAAAGGGGGAATTTCAAATGAATAAGAAAGGAGCGGTTCTGTCGCTGATGCTTGCCGGCGCAATGTCGTTCGGCGTGTTGGCGTCCGCAGGCTGTACAAAGCGCAGCAACGAACACATACATACTTACAGATACGAATCCGACGGTGCAATCGGTCACCACAGAGTAACCGACTGTACCTCGCACGAGCCCATCGACGAGGGCATTAAAATGCAGCACGACGGCGATATTTGCAGTCTGTGCGGTTACAATAAAAACGGTACCGTAGTCACACCTGTCGACCCCGACGACCCCGACACTCCCGTCGTTCTCAACGAGGACACGGCAATTTCGCTGACGGTGGGCGATTCGCAGACGCTGTCGGCAGCCGCGGGCGCGCAGTGGACGTCGTCCGACGCAGCGGTTGCATCGGTAAGCGGCGGCGTGGTTAAGGCGTTGTCCGCAGGCGTAACCAAGGTAAGGGCGACGTCGGGCAACTCGGTTATTACCTGCACGGTAATAGTTCTTTCGCCTCTGGGCGGCAGTTCGCAGACGGTTACCAAAGACCCGTTCTCGTTCAGTAAAACGGTCAATATCGGCAGCGTAAGCACGTCGCCGACCACTCCCGAAGTATCCGACCCCAATGCTGCGGAGTTCAAGGTGGATTTCTCCGACGGCGCGGTTACCCAGAACGTTGCAAAAGGCGGCACGGTAGTAGAGCCGCTTGTGGAAAACGACGGAAACTATCTTACGGGCTGGCGTGCGGCGGGCGCGTCGTCCGACTACGATTTTTCAACTCCCGTAACCTCCAACCTATCGCTTACCGCGCAGTGGGCGGCTCTGCCCTCGGGCGTAAGTATGCTTGAAGGTCATTACGAGAGCATTGCGGTAGAGTTCGGCGGCAAGGCGGCGAATTCCACGGTTTCCTACAAACTGCACGGCGGTTCGGACAGCTGGCACGCAATAGATGCGGAGCTTATCCGCGACGTGAGCGGAAGCGTGCGCGCCGACATACTCGGTCTGAAAGCGGGCGTGTACGACGTAAAGGTTAACGACAAGGAAATTACGGGCGGCGTTCACGTTGCCAAGTACGACCGTTCGGGTTACGCACACTTCAATTATACGCAAGGCGTAGGTGCGTACAACGACGACGGCACTCTTAAAAACAACGCGCTTGTAATTTACGTAACCGACGAAAACAAAGACACGGTTATGGAAGCGGTGTGCGCGGCGAATAACGACGTAAAAATGTTCCAGATTCCCGGCAGCGACTGGGGCAACAAGAATGCGAAAGGCATAGGCTGGTGGCTCAACAACAACCAGTACACGTCGAGCAATGCCGGCAGTAAAAAGAATAAAGTACCCAGCAACACTTACGATGAAACCAACGGCGGCAAGCTCGGCTTCAAGTCTGTATCGAGACCAATAGTTATAAGATTTATCGGCACGGTAACGACCCCCGAGGGCTGCACGGCGTATAACGACACCAAAGAGGGCGGCGGCGTAGGCGATAACGGGCATATGGCGCGTTTGAAGAACCTTAAAAACGTCACGCTGGAAGGCGTAGGCGACGACGCGGAAATCAGGGGCTGGGGTTTCCACTTCGTGGCGGGCACCGACGCGAAAGACGGCGAGGGCAAGAGCTTCGAGGTAAGAAACCTTACCTTCAACGAATATCCCGAGGACGCTATCGGTATGGAAGGTCAGGCGACGAGCACCAAGATTACCGCTCCCGTCGAAAGGTGCTGGATACACAACAACACGTTCCTTCCCGGCAGGTGCGACAGTCCTGCCGAGAGCGATAAGAAGGAAGGCGACGGCAGCTGCGACTTCAAGCGCGGATATTATTTCACCTGCTCTTACAACTACTTCGAATACTGCCACAAGACCAACCTCATCGGTTCGTCGGACAGCTCGTTGCAGTACAATATGACCTATCACCATAATATATGGTACCAGTGCGGTTCGCGTATTCCCCTTACAAGACAGGCGAACGTGCACTTCTATAACAACTACGTATTCGGCGACCCCGCGGAAAAGAACACGCCCTATGAGCACATAGCAAAGCCTTCGCTTTCCTACGTGCATTCGTTGAGAGCAAGCTGCTATCTGTTCTCGGAGAATAACTATTACGAGGGCAGTAAGGCGATACTCCGCGGCGCAAGCGAGGGCGGCGACGGCAAGTTCTACGGCAACACGTACTATGCTTGTTCCGACCAGAAGGTTTCCGTAACCGAGGTTGCTACGCGTGAACAGAGTGTATCGAGCAAGAGTAAAGACCCTACGACGGGCATAAGCTACGAAAACTTCGACACTAATCCCGAAGTGTTCTATTACGATAAGACCAATAAAAAGACCAAGGTCGAAATTCTGGACGACAGCGTGGGCGCAAGAATAAGAACGGTGCTCTATTCGGGAGCCCAGGGTCACAGCGGCGTTACCTCGAAGCTGTTGCAGATGAATACTTCCAATCCCGTAACCTCGCCCTCGGTAACCAAACTCATAAAGGGCAAGGGTCAGGTTGTAACGTTCAGCGTTGCGGCAAACACCGCGGTTACTATCGACGCGGGCGGCGTAGACCCCCAGATTATCCGCAACGACGGTAAAGTCGTGCGCGCTCCGTTCTCGGGAGAGATAACGGTTGTGCTCGACGCGGGCGTCTATATGGTATGTTCGGGCATTAAGGATAAGGAAATAACAATAAATTCGTTATCCGTGCAGGAAGACAGCGAGGCGGCTAAAACCGCTCGCATAGAAGCGGCTAAAAAGGCAATCGGGGCAATTCCCGACACGATAACAAGAAGCAGTGCAAGCATAATAGTTCAGGCTGAACAGAAGTATGCAACACTTATCAGCGCGGCCGAAAAAGAAGCGGTGGGCGCAGAGCTTACCGAAAGGCTTAAAAAGGCGAGAGCGGCTTACGACGAAGTTATGGTTGCGTACGCGATTGCGCGCATCGACTATATCGGCACGGTTACGCCGCAGTCGGGCAAAGACATAACTTTGGCAGGCGACGCGTACAAAGCGGTAAGCGCGGCTTCGCAGTCGAAGGTAACCAACTATAACAAACTCACCGAGGCGCAGACGGCGTTTGCACAGTTCGAAGTTCAGAACGTTCAAAGCGAAATAAGCAGACTTCCCGCAACTACGACCTTCCCGCTGATTATAGACAGCAAACCCGCAATCGAGCTTGCTCTCGGACTTTTCAACGACGCGTTCGATTTGTACGGCGAGCTGGACGAAGAGGATAAGTTAAACGTAACGGTAACGGGCGTAAGCTCGGCTATCGAAACTCTGACGGCGGCGTTAAAGCCTTTCGACGTAAAGGAAATGATTGCCGCACTCGACGAAACGGCGGCGAACTATATTTCCCAGGCAGGATTGTTAAAGAAGGCTTACGAAGCTCTTACGGCGGAACAGAAGGCAATGCTCACCGAAGCCGAAAAGGCAATCTACGACAAGGCTGTAACGGCTTACACGACGTTTGCAAGCCAGGCAGTCACCGTAACGTTCCTCGACGGCAAGCCTTCGAACGCTATAATCAAATCGACGGGCGCAAAGCAGAGCGCCAAGAAAACCAAGCTTATAGTTAAAGCTTACAGCGAGACTGAGGAGCTTGCGACAGGTCTTAAATTTGAATCCTCGACAACGCTCGAAATGACGCTGACTACCAAGATGACCGTTTCGTTCTATCTGCTCGATTCCAACGCCGCAAACACTATGGCGGTAAACGGTCAGGCGGTAGAGCTTAAACAGGTTGACGGCGACAACGTTGCGACAATCACGCTCGAAGCCGGCACTTACAAAATCACCAGAGCAAAGAGCGAAAACAGCTTGTACTATATGACGCTGGTTCCCGCGGCTTAAAAAAATTGTAACGCAATTTATCCCCCGACCGCTTGCGGTCGGGGGATATTAAAGGTAAAACATTGAAATTTTTGCACTTGGCTGACTTGCATTTGGGCAAGCGCTACAACGAACTGTCGCTGATAAGCGACCAGAAATATATTCTCGGCAAGGTTCTCGAAATTGCCGGAAAAGAAAAGCCCGACGGAGTAATTCTGGCGGGCGATATCTACGATAAGTCCGTGCCTTCCGCCGAGGCGGTAGAGCTTTTCAACTGGTTTTTAAACGGGCTCGCCGCATTGAAAATTCAGGTGTTCATAATAAGCGGCAACCACGATTCGCCCGAAAGAATTGCGTTTGGCGAAAGCCTTATGGGCGAGAGCGGAGTGCATATTTCGCCCGTATACGACGGCACTGTCAAGTCGGTTACGCTTTCCGACGGTTACGGCGAAGTGCATATTTGGCTGTTGCCCTTTATCAAGCCCGCCGCGGTGCGCAGGTTTTTCGAGGGTGAAAAAATCGAGAGCTATAACGACGCGTTAAAGGTCGTTATAGGCGCGCTTAATATCGATAAATCCAAGCGCAACGTTCTGGTTGCGCACCAGTTTGTGACGGGCTCGCAGAGCTCGGGTTCGGAGGAATTTACAGTAGGCGATATAGGCAACGTCGACGCGGGCGTGTTCGACGGCTTCGACTACGTCGCGCTCGGGCACGTGCACGGCGCGCAGAACGTCGCGGGCGAAAGGGTGCGCTATTCGGGCACTCCGCTCAAATATTCGCTGTCCGAGGCTAAGAGCACGAAGTCGGTCACGGTGGTAGAGCTTAAAGAAAAGGGCAGCCTGACAGTGAGTGAAATTCCGCTTACGCCGCTTCGGGAAGTGGTTGAAATCCGCGGCTCGTACGCCGAGCTTACAATGCGCGCATTTTACGAAAATACCACCTTGCAAAACGATTTGGTGCACGTCGTGCTCACCGACGAGGAGGACGTTCCCGACGCGCTGGGCAAGCTGCGTATTATATATCCCAATGTGATGAGTTTGAACTACGACAACAAGCGCACGCGCGAACAAAGCAGTTTGGAGCTTGACGAAGCGGTTGCGGCGCGGTCGCCGTTCGAACTGTTTTCGGCGCTGTATGCCGCGCAGAACAACGCGGAAATGTCCGAAGAGCAGTCGGCGCTTGTGCGCGCTTTAATAGAAAAGGTGTGGGAGGACGAACGATGAAACCCGAAAAACTCGTTATGTCGGCGTTCGGACCCTATGCCTCGCGGACCGAAATAGACTTTACGCTTTTAGGCGAGCGCGGACTGTATTTAATCTGCGGCGACACGGGCGCGGGCAAGACAACCGTTTTCGACGCTCTCGTTTTCGCGCTGTACGGCGAGGCGAGCGGAGCGAGCAGAGAGCCCGCAATGTTCCGTTCGAAGTACGCGGACGAAACGACGCCCACTTTTGTGGAGCTCGGATTTGTCTGCCGCGGCGAGCGGTATAAAATTCTGCGCAATCCCGAATACAAGCGCAAAAAGGCGCGCGGCGAGGGGGTAACCGAGGAAAAGCCCAACGCCGAACTGACTCTGCCCGACGGCAAAGTGATTTACAAAGTCAAGGACGTAAACAGGGCGGTTACGGAAATTCTGGGTATCGACCGCGAGCAGTTCACGCAGATTGCCATGCTTGCGCAGGGCGATTTTGCGCGGCTTCTGCTTGCGCCCACCGAGGACAGAAAAAAGATTTTTCAAAAGATTTTTCAGACCTTCAAATACCAGCGGTTGCAGGAAGAGTTGAAAGCCGAGGCGTCGAAATTAAAGTCGGCGTACGACTTATCCGTGCTGTCCGTCAACCAGTATCTGCGCGGCATAGCGTGCGCGGAGGGCTCGCCGTTTTACTTGTCGGCGCAAGCCGCAATGCGCGGCGAACTGCTCTCGCAGGAGGTCAAAAATTTAATTGCCTCTATAATATCCGCCGACGAACGTGAGGAAAAGTCGGTCAAAGCCGACCTTAACGCGTGCGAAAAGCGGTTGGGCGAAATAAGTCTGGGACTGGCGGCGTGCGATAGGCGCAGGGAGCTTGAAGCGCAGTCCGGGCGGCTTGGTAAGCTTATCGCCGAACAGCAGGCACGCTTTACCGAGTGCAAAACGCGGCTTGACGGGCACGCGGACGACGACAATATAATCAGGAAGCTGACGGGCGAAATAGCCGCCGTCAACGCGCTAATTCCGCGGTACGACGAGCTGGAAGCAAAGCTTGAAGGCGCGGCTAAGGCAAGCGCGCGTGCTGAGCAGTTGAAGGCAATTTTGTCGCGCGCCGCCGAAGAAACGGTTGCGGTTAAAAAGCGCGCGGAGGAGCTCGAAGCCGAGAGGGAAAGTCTTAAAGCCGCCGAGCTGGAAACGGTAAAGGACGAGGCGGAGTTTAAGCGGTTGAAGGCGCAGTCGGACGAGCTTAAAGGGTTGCTTGCCGACGCGGACAAGCTCGGCGAGGAATACAGGGAGTACGCCTCCGCACGCGACGGTTACGAAGCTTCGCGCCTAGCGGCTGCGAAAGCGCGGTCGGAATACGAGAAAAAGAACAGACTGTTTCTCGACGCGCAGGCGGGCGTAATCGCGGCGGAGCTCGAAGAGGGCGAGCCCTGTCCCGTGTGCGGCTCGGTGCATCACCCTGCGCCCGCAAAGAGGGCGGAACACGCGCCGTCCGCCGCCGAACTTGAAAATTTCAAGCGCGTTTACGAACAAGCCGCGGACGACGAGCGGCGGCAAAGCGAGCGCGCGGGCAGGTTGAAGGGCGCTTACGACGCGCATGCGGAACATATAAAAAGCGTTGCGGCAAGGTACGTGGAAATCCCTGCGGAAACAAAGCTGAAAGAAGTAAAAAACGCGCTCACTGCGGCATATATGGGGGTTAATGACAGTCAGAACGCCTTAAATAAGCGTTTGGAGGACAAAAAAAGACTGCTTTTGCGCGCCGATAAAATAAAAGCGGAGATTGCGGCAAACGTTGAAAGAGCGGAAAAACTGAGCGCGGCGGTAACCGGCGCGCAGGCTGAATTAAGCAGTGCGGAGAACGCGTACGCACAGTTTAAAACCGACGCGGAAAGTCTTCGTAAGAAACTGGAATTCGCCGATAAAAAGAGCGCGACGGATAAAATAAAAAGTCTCGAAGCGCAGAGGGAAAAGGTTGAATGCGAACTTAAAATCTGCCGCGACGAATTTGCCGTGTGCGATAAAAGACTGGGTGAACTGCGCGTACAGCTTAAACAGTGCGACGAGCAGATGGCGCGTGAAAAACCCGTGGACGGCGAAGCGTTAGCCGCCGAAAAGGTGACGCTCGAAAGCGGGAAATCGCGTTTGCAGACAAGCCTGCAAACGCTCAATTACAGACTTCAAACCAACGGGAAATGTCTTGCGGACGTCACGGCGGCGTACGGCGAAATTTCTGAAACCGAGGGCAGATACCGCTGGGTTAAGGCGCTTTCGGACACTGCCAACGGCACAATTTCGGGCAAGGAAAAAATCATGCTGGAAACCTTTGTGCAGGCGGCTTATTTCGACAGGGTGATAGTGCGTGCAAACCGCAGACTTCTGGTTATGACCAACAACCAGTACGAACTGAAACGGCGGAAAGAAGCCGAAAACAACCGCAGTCAGAGCGGACTGGAACTGGACGTTATCGACCACTACAACGGCACTTTCCGCAGTGTAAAAACGCTGTCGGGCGGCGAGTCGTTCAAGGCGTCGCTTGCGCTTTCTCTGGGGCTGTCGGAGGAAATCCAGTCGTCAGCGGGCGGAATTAAACTTGACACAATGTTCGTCGACGAGGGCTTCGGCTCGCTGGACGGGGTGTCGCTGTCGCAGGCAATCCGCGCGCTTGACGATTTGTCCGGGGGCAACCGCCTTGTGGGCATCATATCGCACGTAGCGGAACTCAAAGACAAAATCGAGCGGCAGATAGTCGTTAAAAAGGACGCCGCGGGCGGCAGTTCTATAACCATAAGACGTTAAAAGGAAAATACAATGGCAAGCGGTTACAGACGTGAATTTTTGGAAAAACTCGCCTCGGGCGAAGAGCTCGGCGAGCGCGAGCTTTTAAACATAATATTAAGCAACGCTTACGCAGGCAAGGACTTTTCGGCGGTGACCGACGCGCTCTTGTCGCGGTTTCCGAGCGTGCGCGCGCTCATCGACGCGGGCTATGCCGAGCTAATGTCGGTTGACGGCGTGACCGAAACGGTTGCTTCGTATTTAAAATCTTTAAAGCGCGCGGACGAGTTTATGAACCACGGCGAGCTGTATATCGATAGCATCGAGAAGTGTTTTGCGGTGGCGGCGGAACGGTTTCGCGGCAAGGTCAACGAGAGTGCGGAGGTATATCTTTTAAACAAGAGCGGAAAGGTTACGCGCATTAAATACTACACATCAGGCAGACCCGACAAGGTGGAGATGACCTCGGGCGAGATACTTTCCGCAATATCCTCGTCGGACGCGTACGGACTGTATTTTGCGCACAATCATTTAAACTGCGCGGCAACTCCGTCCGCAGACGACGATGACGTAACCCGTAAACTGATTGAAGCCTGCGATATGTGCAAGATTGTATTTTACGACCACTGTATAGTGAGCTCTAACGGCGACAGGTTCAGTTACAGTAAAAGCGGCAGACTGGAAAGTCTGCGGCGCGAAGTCGAATATTTCAAAAGGAAATAAAAAGTCCCGCGGCGGCCGCCGCGGGACTTTTGCTAATCGAAGTAACCTTTGTATTCTATTTTCAAATCGCTGTCCGGGAACAGCTTTGCAAACAGGTCGATAAAGTAGTCGTCCGTCATACTTGCAATGTAGTCGACTACAATTTGGTTGGGCTCGCTGTTTTCATAGGGCACAAGCCGCTTATAGTGCGCCTTGTTCACATAATCTATATGGTGCGTAAACACGGGCGACGACTTGTCGCCGCGGCACAAATCGTCAAGCAGTTTGCGGTAAACAAGGAAGAGCATCGGCTTTACCGTGTCGTTAACGCTCTTGCGCGCCAAATCGCTCTTGTACACCAGTTCGTAGTTGTCGCGCTTGGCTTTTTGCAGCGCCTCGAAGTGGGTGGCGTCAAGCTTTATGTAGTCCTTGCCGTAGCTGTTTTCTATAATGTTGACCATTAAATTGTTTATCATTTCGGCGTTGATATTGCCGATGGCGGTGTGGTCGAAGTCGCTCTCTTTGACGACCTTTGCGCGCTCGGCGTCCTGCCTGTCCTTGCCGAGGTACGCGATTATGTCCGAAATACGCACCACGCACCCCTCCAAGGTAGAGGGCACAAGCCGCCTGACCGCACCCTTGTCGAGGTAGCAGTTTTCAATCTGTTCGTCGAACTCTTCAAAGCTTTTTAAAGGCTCGGGGCGGTACTCGGAAAGTTCGAGTTCGCCGTCGTGCGCGGCTATGCCCGAAAGCGTTTGCAGCGATATATTATAGGGGTAAATGCCGTCGAGCACCCTTACCGAGTGTATGTTGTGCGAAAAATGCCTGCCCGTATTTTCGTAATAGCACGCGTCCAAAAACCGCTCGCCCGCGTGCCCGAAGGGTGTGTGCCCTATATCGTGCCCGAGCGCAATCGCCTCGATTAAGTCGAGGTTTAAATTTAAAGCGCCGCCGATTGTACGCGCAATGCGCGAAACAAGCTGAACGTGAAGTCCGCGCCGCGTAATGTCGTCGTTTTTGTAAAAGGAAAAGACCTGCGTCTTGTCGGCGTAGCGGTTGTAGTAGGGGCAGTTCATAATCTTGTCGATATCGCGCACGAACGCGGGGCGCCAGATTGTGCCGAAGTCGTGCGGATTGTCAAACCGTCTTATAACCTTCTCGTTCGGAAAAGCTACGCGCGTAAAATTTCCGCCGCGCTTTTCCGCCGTCATCTTTTGTGTAAGTAAAGGTGAAATCTCTTCGTACATATATATATTATATCGGATTTAATCGACTAAGCCAAGTAAATAATCGGAACTAATTTCCAAAACCTCGCAAATGCGTATAAGCACGTCTAACGTGGGCTCGCGCTTGCCCGTGCAGTAATTATTGACAACGCCCTGCGACATGCCTGTTTTCTTTGCAAGCGCCACCTGCGAAATACCGTTTTCTTTTAATACTTCGTTTAGCCTTTCTCTGAATTTGCTCATATCCAACATTGTACGGCTTAAAGCCTTATTTGTGTTGACAAACGGCTCTCAGCCGTATATAATATATTTAGGACAAAAACCAACAAAATTATACTTTGCCGGGTCTTTGACATTGCCCGGAAAAGTATGATAAAATATAAATAACAAATTTCAAGGAGAAATATATGAAATCGAAAAAACTGATAGGTGCGTTCGTCGGTATAGTGATGTCGGCGTCGCTCGCGGCGGGACTTTCCGCGTGCGCCACGGGACACACTCACAGCTGGCAGTGGAAGGACATAGGCGGCGGCGAGCACCGTCAGGAATGCTCGTGCGGAGAAACGGGGGAAACCAAACCCCACACCGACGTGAACGGCGACAATAAATGCGACGACTGCAAAATCGATATGCCCGCAGCAGTCGTAGTTACAGATGTTTCCCTTAACCGGTCGAGCGCAACGCTCACGGTAGGCGGCGAAACCTTAACGCTTATTGCGACGGTAACGCCCGACGGTGCCGGCGAGGTTACTTGGGCATCTTCCGACCCGACCGTAGCAAGCGTTGCGGGCGGCGTTGTTACCGCTTTGAAGGGGGGTGAAACGGTTATAACCGCAAAGGCGGGCGACAAGAGCGCGACCTGCACGGTTACGGTAAATGCCGCGGCTGTCGGACTTACCCAAGCGCAATGGGAGCAGGCTCTTAATTTAAGCGGTAAGGTCGGCGTTGAACAGACGATTACAGGCGGAAAGATAAATAGCCGTACTATTGTTAAACTGGACGGCGGTAAAACGTATCTGAAAGTCAGCGAAGAAGACTTTTCGATGGAAATGTATATTGAAAAGACGGACGAAGAGAACTACGTTTATTCGAAGGGCTACGAGTATTGGTCGAAAGCCCAATTGACCGACGAGGAATTGGCGGAATACGGAATACAGGAGAATTTCGATGCGGGAAAGGACTCTTTCCCGTTCGATAAATTCGAAAAGGGCACGGCAAACGGCGAGTACGTATCCAAAGCCGCCTATACGGTAGAGCAGACGGACAGTGAAGGCGAGCCGCACACAATTAATATCAAAGAGGCTAAAATAAGATTTTCCGCCGAAGGCAAGGTTGTATACGCGGAGTACGTTAACGTCGAAGACGGCGTCGAGTACAAGAACACAATGGACCTGACCTACGGCGAAACCATTGAATTGCCCGAGACGCTGGAAGGCGAGAAAGTAACGGAGGAGGAAATGGCGGCGGCGCTTGCCTTGACCGATACCAACTACCGCATGGGGCTTTCCGCGTACGGTATAGTTGCCTTCGAGTACCGGCAGAGCGGTACCGATAAAAATCTTGTTATCGGCGCGTACTTTTCCGACAACACGGAAAAAGACGAAATGTATTTTACCAAGGAAAGCGATAAATTTTACAGATACGAAGGCAAGTACGGTCATTGGTCGAAGGTTGAGCTTAACGGAATGACCGACCAGATTTACGCCTCCGAAATTACGGGCCCTGGATATATCGGAATAGATTTAAGCGATTATCCCGTCAAGTCGTTTACGTACAGCGATGAAGCAAAATCGTACGTATTGGCAGGCGGCAACTCAATGATAATTGCAACTTTCAAGAACAAAAAACTTGTTCGGGTTATTTCGGTTGAAGGCAGCAATATGACCACCATCGAGTTCGTTTACGGCGACGCGCAGGTAACTATGCCGACTATTCCCGCGGGCGAGCAGGTCACCGACGGGGAGTGGGCGGCCGCGCAGGCAATGAACTTTGATAACTTCGAAGTGCACCAGCAATTCGATTCGGGCTCTATGGAGTATAAAAAGGTCGGCGATACGGTTTACCGTAAAGTAACGGGTTCGAACGCTTCCGAAATTTATGCGGTAAAGGAAGGCGACAATTATTATGCCTACGCAGTAGAGCAAGGCGTCTGGAAAAAGGAGGAAATCGAAAAGAGCGATTACGATTCGCTGAATATCGCGCTCATGTTTGCGGGAGCAACCAAGTCCGACTTTACCTGGGACGCGGCTTCCGGAACCTATACGGGCACCTTGGGCAACACACAAGCGGCAATCAAGTTTGTCGATAAAAAAATTGACACGGTTATTTCGGAATACGGAAAGATATACGTCAACTACGGCACGGCTGAGCTTACCCTTCCCAAGGAAGGCTCGCCTGCTTCGGGCGGCAGTATTATCGTAGGACCTTCTAAGCCCGAGGGCGTGGATATGTCCGAAGACGAATGGAAGCAGCTTTTCGATGACGTCGAAAACAGCGAAGCTCTTTCAGTAAGCGTTAGCGCGGGAAGCAGTCATGCAATGTATACGTTCGACGGTGAAAACGGATATATTTACGTATCAAGCTATACCGAAGATTACGTTTACGCCGAAGATAACGGTAAGGTCTGGAAGTACGAGTACGACGGCGAACAGAACATAGTAAGCAAAACGCAGACCGAATACAACTCTTTGGAAGAAGTCAAAGAAGAGCTGTTCGGCAGGTTTTTCGAGGGCGAAAACGGCGCGGGCATCAAGGATATGTACGACGATTTCTACGGCGAAAACGGCAATTACCAATACAGAATAAGCGAAAACGAGTATTGGTCCGTTTATGTCCGTGAAGGAGAACTCGAAAGTATAGGGTATAGTTCCGACGACGGTTATCAGTATTACAATTTCGAGCAGGAAATACATAACGAACCCAATTGGTATTTGGAATACGAGGGGCAAATCGCAACCGAAGAAGAGTGGAACGAAGCGTTCGGAATGGATTTCGATAGATACCATGTTCACAATGGCGGCGACCGGATTAAGTATTACAAAGACGGCGATAATTACCGCGTTGTGAATGACGGCGAGGATAATTATTTCGGCATAGAGGGCGGAACATACTTCCACTACGGCTACGATGAGCAAACCGGTAAATCCGTAAAAGAAGAAATAGACGAGACTGCGTTTAACACGGCAATACAGTTGCCTTGTTCATACGACTTTGCCGACTTCGAAATGGCAGAGGACGAGTACGGCAGACCTTATTATAAGAACGCCGACGAAAGTGTGCGCATCGAATTCTGGAAGAACAGGATTAGCAGAATTAGCACCGAAGATTTTATGTTTATATACGAATACAATTGCGACGAATTGTTTATGCCGCAGGATAAATTGACCGAAGAGGAGTGGGCTGCCGCAATAGACGAAGCGTTTGACGCGGATTGTTTGGAATACTTAATGCCGCATTTCTCGGTTTACGTCGACAAGAATGCGGGTGTAATTAATGTGAGCGATTACAACAATTTTGCAGGCGACGAGCTCTATATTATGGAGGACGGCGAGCTTGTAAAGTACGTTAGTAACGAACAAGGTAACGGTGCTGTCAAGCAGTCGACGGACCAGACCTTCGAAGGCTTGCTCGACTGGCTCAAAGCCTACGTATTGGAACCCGACGTGTTGAACGGTCAGAGCATTGCCGAAAACTACGAACATTTCGAGCACAACGGTTTAGGCGGGTACACTTACGTGTTTGATACGGAAAGCAACTCCCGTATCGAAGTTCAGTTCAAAGGCGGAAAGCTCTGGAAGGTTGAAGTTATCTTTGTCGAGGAGGACGAAGAAGGGTTTACGACCTACGATTTGCACCATTATATCGAGGAACGTGATTCGGAGTACGTTGAAGGACGGCTGCCTTATTGGTATCGGAATTCAATAAATGAAAAGAAGTAATTAAAAAATAATCAAAGAAGGAAGCTTTCGGGCTTCCTTCTTTTACTGTACAAAACAAAAATCCTCAGTAATTAAGTTTAAGCGGGTATTTTTAAGCTGATGTAATACGGCTATACATTGCTCGTAGCCTTTTTAGGCGAGTTTTGAGGTGTCCATGGCGGTGTGTCGGTGAGCCTCCTATGTATTTCCTCGCCCTTTTGTTTATCCACCGAAAGCGCACGGTATACGGCGGTATGTACTTGTATTTAGCTCCGCAATTGCAAATTCTTGCATCTTGCAATTGAGTTTTGCATGTTGTGCAATAGTACGCTTGGGTGATTATGGAGGGCATAACAAATTAAA
The DNA here is from genome assembly GCA_964600525.1 of uncultured Clostridia bacterium. Lineage (GTDB taxonomy): Bacteria > Bacillota > Clostridia > Christensenellales > Borkfalkiaceae > Coproplasma. The sequence goes on along the minus strand of CAZRJY010000018.1, from coordinate 1,373 downwards.
TTTAAAAAAATGGTTGACAATCATTTCAATTTGGCATATACTAAGTATACAAACGATGTTTTGAATACAAATTTTTTTTGAAAACATATGTCTAACGGCGAGAAGTTGTTCTCGCCGTTATTCTATTATAACAGCCAGTTAGATTCAGGTTTCATAAGTAAACGTGCTTTTTCGTAAGCCATCTCTTTTGTAAAAATAGTATTAGCTCTATATTGTTTTGATTGAGTAAGTTCTACGGCTAATGCCATAGTAACATACTTGTCATCCATTATTGGTATGCGAATGGGAAGGAGGTACATTATCTCATTGTGGTAATATTGAGGAACGACAAGACGGGTATTTCTTTTAATTTTAATTTTAGTTTCCTCAATAACGCCAACCATAAGGGATTTAACAATGGTTTTACTTAAAGGTACTACGGTGCTTATTCGCTCCCAGTTATCATCCAAAATATGGTCGGTGCTAATTATAATGTCATAATCAGGATTAAAATAGAATTTTTCAAAATTTTCAGTATAAGTAGCAAGAGCCGGTATATCGGGGAATAAGTCCATATATCTTCGTTCTGTTTTATCTGCAAAAAAGTTTAATACCCATGGCTGAACATTCGGCCTGTCATTTTTTCTGAATACACATAAAATATCGTTTCCATTAGGCGTCAATAATCCTGTATTAAAGCAACAATATTGATTATCAATCGTGTATAAGAATTTGTTCTGGATATAGCACTGTTTAAAAGTGCCTAAAATATATTTAAATAAGACAGAATTAGGCTCCTGGTCATTAACAGTCCAGATTTCTTCTTCTGCCATTTTTGAAAGTGCATCAATTGAACGCATCAATCCTTCTTGCGTACCACAAAATGCAAATTTCTGTAAATACATCTCTTCGTCGGTATATAAAGCCATGAATTTATCTCCTGTAAATTTTTTTTATGAGCAATGTGCAAATTCTGCAAAGCAAAATTTAGTGTTCTTTGCCTTTATTTGAGACGGCTTCCATTATTACGCGAATGGCAAGCAAAACACTTGTACCGTACTGTTCTTCGATATTTTTCATAAGATTTAGAAATTCTATCTCATCTTCCGTAAGCTGATTTCCGTTACTGTCAACATAAGTACAATTTTTGTCGTAATAATTTTTTATAGCCATAGTAAATCCTTTTATTTAAAATTTCGCTCTTAGAAACCATAATGTAGGAGGTGGTAAGATATCACTATTTGTCCTATATTTCTCTTATGGTATTGTCCTGCCAGATTAATTTTTTAACATCCCAATAATGAACTTAATAATTTTTTCACTATCTTCGACATTGCAATCTTGAAGATTAAAATCTATTTTATTATCAGATTTAAATTCAATTGCCGCGTCTG
>CAZRJY010000017.1:0-17183 GCA_964600525.1 uncultured Clostridia bacterium | reverse complement strand
AGAAAATGAGCCTTGAAGAGTGCCTCGAATTTATCGGCGACGACGAGCTTTTGGAAATCACGCCCAAGAATATCCGCATAAGAAAGCGCATACTCGACAGCGAGCTGAGAGCAAAAGCCAACGCCAAGGCAAAGAAAGGGATAGAATAAATAAATTGAGCCCCGCGGCATCGCCGCGGGGCTCAATTATTTAATTATTATTCTGCGTCGGTTATCGTTACTTCGGGGTAAAAGCTTATCGGCAGAATGGTGTCATGACTGGAAGTATAGTCATCTAATTTTACTGCTTTTGCATAAATACTACCCATACCTGAAACGCCTGTGTCAAAAGAATATCCCTGGTTTATGCTACCGTCTTCGTTTATAGTTTCCGTAAAAATCGATAAACTGACGGTATCCATATTAACGTTTTTACCGCCTTTGTTTACGGAAGGATTTGACGTATAAACTGAAACTCGTATCCTTTTGTTGCCGTCAACTTTTACGCCTACTCCGAATTCACCTTCTCTGAGACCGCTAAACCAGGGCTCTATGCCGGTAGAGGAAGCAAATTCTTCTTCGTTCTCGTATAAAGGCATAGTAACGCTTGTTCCCCAGCCTAAATATTGCCATTCTTCGGGCAGATTTAAGGTAATAGTAACGGTGTCCGTCTTAGTTACGGTAAACGACAAATCTTTCCACGCTTTGAAAGTGTTTTCCTGGGCTAAGTCTAAAAATTCTTTAACTTCGTCCGTATTTTGAGGCGCAGGGTCTATCCCCGTGTAATCCCAGTCGATATTGTCCCAATATTTTTCGAGAATTTTTCTTTGAGTAGTGTTGCGTTCTCCGTTGCCGTCGTTCTTGCCGTTGTTATAACTATCGACTAAACCCTTCGTGTCAAAACCGTAGCCGTACGCTTTACCTGTAAACGTAATCGTTTTGTTGTAGTACTTTACGGATTTGGGTGTGCCGCCGCCACCGCAAGCCGCAAGAGAAACCGCTGAAAAAACCGCGCAAGCCGCGCAAACCGAAGCAACGGCTGCTTTAAAAATCTTTTTGTTCATAAAAACCTCCTTTATGTAGTCCCGAAAGATACTCTTATAGTATCTTACATTTTAGCAAATTAAACCTTGTCTGTCAATATGTAGTAATCTACATAATTTGCGGTCGGCTAAAATATATTAAAGCGAGGTGTATTTATTATGGAACAGAACGAAGGGCATATAATATCGATTGAAAACCGTAAAAGACTTACCGCAACGCAGATAGAGGCGGTGGAAGCCTTTTCGCCCACTCAGCTGGTGCTTTCCTATGCGGGAGGCAGAATAATAATATCGGGCAGTGATATGAAGATAACCGCCTTTTCCAAATCGACGGGTTCGTTTTCGGCGAGCGGCTTATTTTCGGCGGTAAAGTACGCGCAGAAGGGCGGCAGTTTAAAACAGCGGCTGTTTAAGTAATGCAGATTTTTATTTTTCTTTCCTGCGCACTTTGCGGAGTTTGCAGCGGAGTTGTATACGACGTTTTATACGTTGCGCGCACGTTCGTATGCGGATTGGACAAGGCGAAATTCACGTTAAAGGACAAAATTTTTACGTGTATTTGCGATTTGATTTACTTTGCGGTGTTTGCGGCAATGTTTATTTTCACGTCGGTAACCTTCGAATTTTACTCGATAAGGCTCTATATGCTGGCGGGCAGCGCTATCGGTGCGCTAATTTATTTAAAAAGTATTCATTTAATTATTGCATTTCTTATAAAAAAAGTGTATAATAACATTGCAAAAGTAAAATTAAGCAGAGGAAAGGGGAATGAGCGAGGAAAAACGCAACAAAATAGTGGCGGCAGTCACTGTTAATGCAATCCTGCTTGTCTTTATATTATTAGCCGTACTGATTGCGCAAATCGTGCAAATCAGTGTGTTAAAGCGCCGTAAAAACGTGCTTGTTGCCGAGTTGCAGACACTTGTACAGGAATATGAAAACAAGGAACAGTTGCAAAAAGACCTTGAACAGGGACTGTACGAGGATATCGACAGCGAAATATACAAGCGCATCGTACAGCTTAAACAGGTAGGAATGTCGCAGGAGGAAATACTAAGAATTATAGGCATCTCCGCCGGCGCCCCCGTGCTTGCGTTTGTGATTGAGTAAAATGAAAACAGCGGTAATAGATATCGGTTCGAATTCCGTTCGCCTTATGATGTGGGCGGACGGAAAAACTTTATATAAGCGTATGAAGACCACGCGCCTCGGCGAGGGGCTTAATTTTGCGCCCGTACTTTTAAAGGAAGCGTGCACGCGTACGGCGGAGGCGGTTGCGGAGTTTGTTTCGGAAGCAAAGGCGGACGGCGCGGAAAAAGTTTACGCGTTTGCAACCGCGGCGGTGCGCTCGGCGGAAAATCCCGAACTGTTCACGGATAAAGTCAAAGAGCTTTGCGGCGTCATAGTCGACGTAATAAGCGGCGAGCGCGAGGCGCAGATAGGGCTTGCGGGCGCGCTGAATAATACCGACGGCGGTATAATCGACGTCGGCGGCGCAAGCACGGAAGTAACCGTCCGCGAGGGCGGCAAAATCAGGTATACAAAGAGCGTGAACGTAGGCACGGTGCGGATTTTGGACGCAGCTGGCAGAGATTTAAATAAGATAAACGAATTTATAAAAGAAAAAATTGCCGAATACGGCAAAGAGGATTTTTCGGGATATACGATGTACGCAGTGGGCGGCACGGCTTCAAGGCTGGCGGCGGTAAAGCACGGCATAAGGGAGTACGACGCGGATATTCTGCACGGCACGCAATTGACCGTCCGCGAGGTTGAAAACTTTTCCAAGCTGTTGACAAATATGACTGTGGACGAGATACGGCAGACGACAATCTGCGCAAAGTCCGCCGACCTTATTGGCGGCGGCGCGGCGCTTCTTGCGGCGGTTATGAAAAACTTCAATATCAAAAAAATCACCGTATCGGAAAGCGACAATTTGGAGGGATATTTGCTTTCGCAATTAAATAAATAATATCGTTTCTTTATGAACGTTCTTTTCAAGATAGCGCGCAAGTATGCGCGCTTTTTTAATTTCGAGCGCGCCGTGCGGACAGCTTGAAACGCACTTTAAACACCGCACGCATTTTGAGTTCGTTTTGCCGCACTTTATGGCGCTCACAGTGCATTCGTTGCCGCATATGTTGCACTCAACGCACTTATCGGTCCGTTTGATTTTTAAAATAATTCGGCTTCGAAGTGACGGCATAAATCCCGCAAACGGCGTTTTTGCGCGGCGAGGAAGTTTAACGGGCGCGGGGTTTTTAATTTTGTCAATCAGCTCTTGCGGCAGTTCGTCGAGGGTGTAGTTATCGTATAAGTAGCTGTGCCCGACGGGTACGTACGCCGCGGCGGCAATTTTGCCCGAAACGAGCTTTGCCGCCTCGTAAACGGCGTTGCCCGCGTTAGCCATTCCGTACGTGGCGATAAGCGCGACGTTTTCGGCTTTGAGCTCTTTGAAAAATTTTTTTAAAATAGCGGGGTAGCTCTGGCAGTGAACGGGAAAAACGATAACGGCGGTGGAGTAGTCGTCCGTCGCCGCAGTATATTCCGTAAGCGTAAAGCCAAGCCTGGCGGCCAAATTTTCCGCAACCGCCTTACTGTGCCCCGTGCACGAATAATAGATTACCGCGTTCATAGCTTTTCTATAAACTCTTTCATAATTTTACATTCGGCAATTTCATCGAGAGAGAAACCCATTGTGTTTTCAATCTCGTAAACCGCCTGTTCGCGCGTGATGTTGGCGTTTCGGCTTGCAAGCGAAATTTCAAGCGCGCTGAAAGGAATGACGGTGCTCTGCATATTGTAAAATCTTATAAACTGGCTGTACTCTTTGCACCGCTCGATTTTACAGCTTGTGTGCAAACCCTTGCCGCTGTCCTCGGGAGCAACCCAGCCGCACTTTGAAGAAATTTCGTCCTTGATTTTGGTCCAGTCGTACTTTCCGCCGCTGATTTTGTCGAAATCGACCTGCACAAACGCCGGGATATTTCCCGAAAAGGAAGAGCGGCGAATGCTCTTTTTAAGCGGCTTAACCATATGCGGCACGGTGTGGATTGCCGCAGTAACGTTTTCCACAAGTTCGTTGCGGTAGCCCGACCGCTTGACAAAGCCGTTCGTACCGTACGCAAGCTGCTTCATAGTGGTGAGCGTGTGGAACTGACCGCGCTTTAAAGGCGGGTGCAAGGTTAAAACTCTGCCGAGGTTGACCAAAAAATTCAGCCCCTTGCTGTCGGCAAAGCGGTAGGCGATTTTCGGCGCCATTCTGTTGTAATAAAGACCCAGAAGCTGGGCGGGCTCGTTGCCCGCAACGAAGTAGGGCACCTTTTCCTCGACCAGAAGGGGATAAAACATAACGTATGCAAGCGAGGGGCAGGCGCACGTGTTGCCGTTCAGTTCGTACAGTTTTTTGTAGACAGTGCGCATATCCTCCGCGCAGATACTGCGCGTAACGAACTCTACGCGGTCAAGTTTTTTCTTAGCGTTTTCAAGGCTTTTAAGCGCGCTGTCCGAAGCGTAGGGAATTTCCCAGGTGAGCGCCAGCACGCGTAGCTTTTTTATTTCCGAAAGGTAGTACAGAAGGTAGGTGGAGTCCTTGCCGCCCGTATAGAAAACCGCAACGTCGAACCTCGACTTTTTACTGTGCGGAATTTCGTCTATTATGGGCACCACGCTTTTAAGAGCGGCGGTCTTTTCACTGCTTTCGCACATAGCGCACAGTCCGCTTTCTGTAAATTCGAGCCCGGGGATAATAAAGTCGTTGGCGCTGCAATTGGTGCAGAACTTTGCCTCGTTCAGACTTTTGGGAGTAACCGCGGGCAAGCTTTGAGCGATTGCGCCGTTTTCCACGACCTCGCGTAAAAGTTTGAGCTGTTTTGCCGAAAGTTCGCACGGAAGAGAGGCAAGCAGTTTTTGCTGTTTGCCGTTTAACTTGATTATGTTTTTATTGAGCTTGTCACCGCACCGAATGCCGTAGTATACAAGCTTTCCGTTTGTAAGTTTCCATCTGTTTTGTAAATAGTACATAGTTTTAAAAGGGGCGCGGCAAAACTTTTGCCGCGCCTTAAAAATTATTTTATTTCGTAAAGCCAGCCTGCGGGCGCTTGAATTCTGCCCATCTGAATACCCGTTAAAGTTTCGTAAAGCTGTTTTGTAACATTGCCCATTTCGTTCATGCCAGAGGGGAGGCAGATTTCCCTGCCGTGGTCGACGATTTTACCTACGGGCGAAATGACCGCCGCAGTGCCGCACAGACCGCACTCCGCAAAATCGGCAAGCTCGGAAAGCTTGACGGGGCGGTGTTCGACCGTCAGTCCCAGATATTTTTCGGCAACGTAGCAGAGCGAGCGGCGTGTAATGGAGGGCAGTATGCTGTCCGACTTGGGAGTAACCACTTTGCCATCCTTGGTCACGAACAGAAAGTTCGCGCCGCCCGTTTCCTCGATATAGGTGCGCGTGCCCGCGTCGAGATACATATTTTCGTCATAGCCGTTTTTATGCGCGTCGACGATTGCATGCAGGCTCATCGCATAGTTCAAGCCCGCTTTAATGTGCCCCGTGCCGTGCGGCGCCGCTCTGTCGAAATCGCAAACGCGGATAGTGATGGGTTTAACGCCGCCCTTGAAGTAGGGACCTACGGGAGTTGCGAACAGTCTGAACTGATATTCCTCGGCAGGCTTTACGCCGATAACGGGCGAAGAGCCGAACATATAGGGGCGCAGATAAAGCGTCGCGCCGCTGCCGTAAGGGGGCACGAAATCGCGGTTAGCCGCAACAACCTGTTCGACCGCCTTTATGAACATACCCTCGGGCAGAACGGGCATTTCCAGCCTTGCCGCCGACTGCGCCATGCGCTCGGCATTCAAATCGGGGCGGAATGTGACGATACGTCCGTCTTCGGTGGTGTAAGCCTTTAAACCCTCGAACGCCGTCTGAGCGTATTGAAGTACGCCCGCACATTCGGAAATAACAATTTTATCGTCGGTAATAAGCGCGCCGTCGTCCCATTTGCCGCCCTTATATTCCGCAACGAAGCGGTAGGGGGTCTTGATATATCCGAAGCCGAGCTCGTTCCATTTTATATCGGTTGCCATACAAATACCTTCTTAAAAAAACCGTTTTATATATTATATAACCGCCTTGTGATAAAGTCAATTAATTGACAAACCACTTTTCGAATGATAAAATAAACGTACTATGTCCGTGATAACTTCGATAGAACCGCAGGTTAAAGATAAAACGCGTTGCAGCATATTTATCGACGGCAGATTTTACTGCGGAATAAAACTCGAAGTTGCGGTCAAGTACCGCCTGAAAGCGGGCACGGAGATAGACAAGGCTGAGCTTGACAAAATCCAGCTCGAAACCGAAAAAGTGCAGGCGACTGAAAAGGCGCTCACGCACATTTCCGCGAGCATGAAAACCGAAAAGCAGATGCGCGACTTCCTTTCGAAAAAGGGGTATGTTGACGCGGTTGTCGATTACGTTATGGACAAAATGCACTACTACGGTTACGTCAACGACGCGGAGTACTGCAAAGCGTACATAGGCGGAATTTCGGGCAAGAGCAAGCGCGCGATTGAAATAGAGCTTATAAAGCGCGGCGTGGACAAACAGACCGTGCAAGAAGCCTTGGAAGAATACGAAGACGACGAAGGGCAGATATTAAGCCTGCTTAAAAAATATTTAAGAGGTAAGGAACTCACCAAAGAGAACGTGTATAAGGCTTGCCGCTACCTTGTATCAAAGGGTTACGAATACGACGCGGTTAAGAGTGTGAGCGAGAGTTTGTATGGCGATGGAGATTATTGAACTTGACGAAATAGACAGTACCAACGAGTTTTGCAAAAGACTTGCGGATTTCGACGACGACGTTTTGGTCGTAGCAGAAAGGCAGACCAAGGGAAAGGGCACAAACGGCAGAAGCTTTGTAGCGGACGAAGGCGGACTTTATATTTCGCTTATGAGGCGGTATAATAATTTCGACTTTTCCAACACATTTTCGATAATGATAAACGCGTGCGTTGCCGTATGCAAAACGGTCGAAGCGTACGGCGTCAAGCCGACGGTAAAGTGGGCTAACGACGTGCTTGTAAACGGCAAAAAAATCTGCGGCACGCTTATTGAAAACAGACTGGGCGCGGACAACGTGTGCACGTCTATTGTCGGGATTGGGCTTAATGTAAACAACGTTCTGCCCGGCGAACTCAAAGAAACTGCGACTACTTTGAGCGAGCAGAAGGGCAGAAAACTCAGCATATCCATAGTGCGCAGCCGTCTGTTAAAGAACCTTAAAAAGGAATACACGGTAGACGACTACAAAAAATACGTCGACTGGTTCGGACAGGAAGTGTATCTCGACAGTCAGGGTGAGCGCACCGAGGCGGTGGCGCTCGACGTTGACGCGGACGGTTCGTTGATATGCAACATACAAGGGGAAATAAAAAAAATCAGCAGTGCTGAAATGAGGTTGAGGTTAAAATGCAAATCTATCTGACAAGCGAACAGGAACGCACGGCGGACAAAAACGCCGAGAACTTCGGACTGCCTACCGAGGTTTTGATGAAGAGAGCGGGGCGCGCCCTTGCCGACGAGGTACAGGCGGCGGCACGCAGACTTAACGCAAAAAAGGTGTTGATAGTCTGCGGTACGGGTAACAACGGCGGCGACGGCTACGTAGCCGCGCGCGAGCTTTTGGACCGCGGTTTTGCCGTTACCGTATTCTGTTTCGAGGGCAACTTATCAACCGCGTGCAAGCGCGAAAAGAAGCGCTACACGGGCAAGTTTACGCGCGCTATTGCAGGCGAAATTATCGTCGACTGCATATTCGGCACGGGCTTGAACAGAAAGGTTCAGGGCGACTATGCGGCGGTTATAAAGAAGATAAACACAAGCGAAGCGTACATCATTTCCGCCGACATTCCCAGCGGCTTGCACGGCGATAACGGACAGGTTCAGGGTGTTGCCGTAAAGGCGAATATGACGGTGGCGCTCGGCTATCCCAAGCTCGGCTGCGTGTACGGCGAGGGCTTCGATTACTGCGGAAAGATTGTCGTTAAGGATATAGGCGTGGTTGCCGACGTCAATCCCGCAATGGCGGCGGAGGACGACGATATCGCCGCATTCTACAAGCCCAGAAAGCGCAATTCGCACAAGGGCGACTACGGCTCTGCGTGCATAATAGGCGGTTCTGAGCAGTGCCCCGGCGCGGCGGCTCTTGCAATTTCGTCGGCTTTAAAATCGGGTTGCGGCTACGTTTACGCAGTCGTTCCCGAAAAGCTTAAATACAGCTTAGCCGCGGCATATCCCCAGTGCATTTATCCCGACGCGCCCGTTATGGACGCTTCGGCGATAGTAGTAGGTATGGGCCTTGGCTGTACGAAAGAGACGTACGAGCTTGTGTGCTCGCTGTTGAAATCGTACAAGGGCAAGCTCATTCTCGACGCGGACGCAATAAACGTTCTGGCAAAGTTCGGCAAAGAGCCGCTCACTCAGACCAAGGCAAAGGTAATACTTACTCCGCACATCGGCGAAATGAGCAAGCTTTGCGGACTTTCGTCGGACGCGATTTTGACCAACCCCGTGGAAGTTACCAAAGATTTCGCTACGGAATATAATGTAACAGTACACCTCAAAAACGCCGTATCGGTAACGGTCGACGGCAAAACCGCAACGCTTACGGTGCGCGGCACAAGCGCGCTTGCCAAGGCGGGCAGCGGCGACCTTTTGGCGGGGCTTATCTGCGGTAACGCGGCAAGAGGGCTTTCCGTATACGACGCGGCGGTTTGTTCGCAGTACGTGCTGGGGCTTTGCGCCGAAATCTGTTCCGAGCAGATGTTCGACGGAGCGGTCACGTCTGCCGACTTAATAAATAATTTTCACAATGCTCTGAAACGCTTGACTAAGCGTAATTGAAGTGATATATTATTTTTGTTGAAAGGGAGTAGTTCAAGGCAAACTTCGTCATCACAGCTATAAAAAGCTCGGGGTTTGACACCGCTAATTACGGTAACAAGACTTTTAACTTAAAGAAATTTAAGTTAGGGGTCTTTTTTCTTTTCTTTTTTAACAAAATAAATAAGAGGTTAAAAATATGCAGGTGTTTTGGGGTATCTTCTGGGTCGTAATGCTGCTCATCGGATTTTTACTGCTTGTCAAGGGCGCGGACTTCTTTGTCGACGGCGCGTCGGGCATTGCGGCAAAGCTGAAAGTTTCGACGTTCATCATAGGCTTAACGGTAGTTGCTTTGGGCACAAGCGCGCCCGAAGCGGCGGTGTCGGTAATCGGCGGCATAAAGACGGCGCTCGGCGACCCCTCGGGTGCCGAGGTAATAATGGGCAACGTGCTCGGCAGTAATATGCTCAATATTCTGCTCATACTCGGCATATCGGCGCTTGTATGCAAACTGCCCGTGGAAAAGAGCTCGCGCTATATCGAAATACCTTTTCTTATAATAATAAGTCTGATATTCCTTTTGCTCGGCGATATGGGCGGCGGTTTCCAGTGGTACGACGGATTAATTCTGGTTGCGCTGTACGCAGGGTTTATGACCTATACCATAATAATGGCAAAGCGCTCGAAACAGCCCGAACTCTTAAACGAGAGCGCAGTGGCGGCGACTGCAACTGCGGGGGTAGGCGCGGCGCCTGGCGAAAGCTTTATGGAAAGGGCTAAGGCTAAATACGAAGAACTCAAAGCCAAGGTGTGGTTTCTTATTGTTCTTACAATCGTGGGACTTGGCATGGTAGTCGGCGGCGCACAGCTCGTCGTCGAGGGCGCAACCTATATCGCGCAGGATTTAATCGGAATACCAGCAAACGTAGTCGCGCTAACGGTGGTGGCGTTCGGCACGTCGCTGCCCGAGCTTGTAACTTCCGTGTCGGCGGCAAGAAAGGGTGACACGGGGCTTGCTATCGGCAATATAATCGGCAGTAACATTGCAAACATACTGCTTGTCGCGGGGCTCGGTTTTGTCTCGACGGGCGGCGCGGGCGCAATATTTACGAAACCCGAAATATGGTACGCCAACCTTATGGACGGTTACGTTTCCATAATCGCGGCGGCGCTGCTTTTAGGCTTTTCGTTCTTTAAGGGGAATAAACTCGGCAAGGCGGCTGGCATAACTTTTTTAATCGTGCTCGTGGGCTATTTCACCTACCGCATACTTGCTTCGTGCCAAGTGGTGCCCATGCTTCCCGTCCCCGCAATATTTACAAATTTCAAATAATAACACAAGTATAAAAGGCGCGCCCGCAGTCAACAATTTAAGTGACTGCGGGCGTATAATGTATTATAACTGCTCCGTGTGTCAAAGCACATAAAAGAGGTACTTCAAATGACAATTAAACGCGGTGAACTTTACTATGCGGACTTGTCGCCTGTCGTGGGCAGTGAGCAGGGGGGAGTGCGCCCCGTTCTGGTTGTGCAGAACGACGTCGGCAACAAATATTCCCCCACGATAATCGCGGCGGCGGTAACAAGCAAAATCAACAAGGCAAAGCTGCCCACGCACATCGAACTTCCCCTGGGCGATTTCGGACTTCAAAAGGATTCGGTAATACTTTTGGAACAGATACGAACGCTGGATAAGCGCCGTTTAAAGGAGCGCATAGGCGAACTGCCCGAGGGTACGATGAGCAAGGTTGACAAGGCGATTTTAATAAGTTTGGGATTTGTAAAACAATAAAATAAGCTTAGCGCTTAAAACTCTCGGACGTTTGTCCGGGAGTTTTTATCATTTTTCGAAATATATGGCGTCAATAAACGTTTGCGCAAGCGTTTCGATAGATTCTGAGCAATCGTTATCCAGCCACGCCATAGATACGTTAAAAAGCATTCCCGAATAAATATATGGGGTATACATATTATTGTCCGAGTGGTCGTTTTCGAAAGTCGCCGCGAAATTTTTGTTAAGGTAATCGAGATAAAGGTATTCCAGATGTGATTTTCTTATCAGTTTCATCTGCGTCATATTCTCTTTGAACTTAGTAAATACCGCGCGTGCGGTCTGAATATAATCGTCCTTGCATCTCGGATAAAAACGCCGGCTGAAAATAAACTCTTTGGTGTTGTGTTCCAGGTAGAAAATTACTACGTCTTCCTTGCGCTTGAAATATCTGTAAAAAGTGGCTCTGCCAACGCCTGCCTTTTCCGCAATATCCGTTACGCTTATTTTTTCATACTCGTATTCGTTCATAAGTTTGAAAAGCGCTTGCACGATATAAAACCTTGTATATTCTTCCGGTGCGTATTCCACGATACAAAATCTCCTTTTTGTCTCATTTCCGCTGACACTTTCAAGATTGTGTCTAACCGCCGTTTCGGGCGGTTGATTTATTTTCGATTGTATAATATGATACACTTGTCTCACGGGAAAAGTCAACCGAAACGCGCGTCGGAGGCTAACCGCAGGACAAAAAATAAAATTTTGAGGAGTAAAAAATGCAGGAAAAGGATTTTGTGTCCTACGAATACAGGACAAAGACGGTAAAGGCAAAGGACCAGACCAAAGCAATGGATATGTACGAGGCGTTCGGTTGGGAAATCACCGCAACCGCACATACGGCAATAGACGGAGTTACGCTGTCGCTTAAAAGGGACAGAAAGCAAAAGCACAAGCAGGAGCTCACAAAACTCGAAAGGGAAGCGGAAGGCGTTATCGATACAATTAACGGTTTAGAGCGTTCAAAGACGCTGGGCGCAAGCATATTTGCCTATGTTTTCGGAATAATTGCAGCGCTTATTCTGGGCGGCGGAATGTGCCTTACGATGCTTATAGAGAACAATATCCCCGCATTTGCAGGCGGAATTGTGCTCGGCTTAACAGGTATAGCGTTATGCAGCGTAAACTACCTGATTTACAAGAAAATCGCCGCAAAGAAAACCAGGGAAGTTCTGCCCGTGATTGACCAAACGGAGGAAAAACTTGCAAACATACTTGAAAAGGGCAACGATTTATTGCGTGCCGACACCATTTAATCACTGAGTTCGAAGGAGTCCGATAATGAGAAAGCTTGTCCGCAGATACAGAGAAATGTCGTTTGAGCAAAAAACGGTTTTAAAAACTGTTTTAGGTCTGTGCTTTTCGGCCGTTCTTGCAAGCGGAAAACTCATTATCGGACTTTTTACCGACTACAATCTGTGCATAATCGCCGTTTATACGTTTGCAATACTTTTATCCAAGCTTGAATGTGTGCTCGGCTTAAAATCGAACAAACTGCCTTTCAAAAAACGTAATCTTCTGATTGCGGTCTTTCTGTTTGTCGCAAGCGTTCTTTACATCGGTTTTATGAGCCGCCTGTTCTTTATCGAGCGTAAAACAAAGGCATACAGTCTCATATACGTCGAGATGCTTGCTTTCATATCTTTTGTCGAACTCGGATTTGCGATAGCGGGCATTTTACGCACCAAAAACAGGGGGCATTTTTACAGGGATATAAAGCTCATAAATTTTTGTATAGCCGTAATTGCAATTCTGACAACGCAAATGACAATTTTAGATTTTGCGACGACGGAATATACCGACGTTTACAATGCGTTTACGGGTATAGGGGTAGGCGGCTTTATTGCAATTTGCGCAGTATACATTCTGATTGCGCCCGAAATAAGCGTTATTGACAGAGAACATAACGTTTTCGTACTGAAAGACAAATTTAAAAACAATCTGATAAATATGGAAAATGCAACGGCCGATATTTTATTATGCCGCAGCTATGTATACGGTTCGTATATTTATCATGCGGATATTAAAGGCGGACAGATTGACGGGCATATAAAGCGTGACAAATCTTTATGGAAACGAATGCACGTACTGCTGAAAATTCTGTGCTGTATTTTATCGGAAATCCTGATTTTCGTCTGGCTTGCAGGACGGTTTATATTCTTTCTGCGTTCTGTCAACATACCTAAACGTTTGGAAAGAAAAATGAAACTAAACGGATTTGATAAAACGGAAGCCTGACGTCATACGGCTACGTTTTATTTTATTTTTGCGCTTAAATACTTTTAAAGTTTAAATGCTTGTGATATAATGTAAGTATGTCCGGCAAAAAGAAGCTAAAACTTAAAATTCATTTCGGCAAGGTGAGCGCGATTTTAATCGCGGTGTTCGCCGTGCTTTTAACCGCCGATTTGGTTTTAAAGTTCTGCGAGGAAAAATATAATTGGAATTTCACGGTCATTCCCAAACTCATATGGGTGGAAAGCGGCAGCCACAACTACGGTGCGGCGTTTTCGTTTCTGTCCGATACTCAGTGGGGAAGGATTTTCTTTATCGTATTGACCTTTATAATGCTCGGGGTAATGACGGCGGCGTTTCTGCTTCTGCCCGAAAGGTTTGTCGGCTTTAAAACGTCGCTTGCAATGGTTGCTTCGGGCGCTTTGGGCAACCTTATCGACCGCCTCGCGTTCGGGTACGTGCGCGACTTCGTATGGGTGAATATTTTCGGCAACTGGGCGTGCTGTAACTTCGCCGATTTCTGGATAGTGTTCGGCGTAATCTGGGCGGTAATAGACATATTGTTTTTAAACGAGTGGGCGGTGTTGCCGCTCACAAAGACCGCGAAAGAGGCGGCAAAAAAACGCGAGCTGGCCGAAAAAGAAAGAACTGAAACTGACGAAAACGCGGACGGTGAAGAGTAATGAATACCGAAAAATTTACCGCCGAAGCAAATTACGCGCGCGCCGATATTGCGCTCAGCGAAAGGCTTGAAGGCTTTACGCGCTCGGCGGTTAAAAAGCTGTTCGACGGGGGATATGTGACGGTCAACGGTAAAACCGCAAAGCCGTCGCTTACCGTAAATGCGGGCGACGAAATAGAGGCGGTCTTGCCCGACCCCGAACAGTGCGCGGCGCGTCCCGAAGATATTCCCATCGATATTATTTATCAGGACGCGGACGTCGCGGTGATAAACAAGCCGCAGGGGCTTACGGTGCACGCGGGCAACGGCAATATAGACGGAACGCTTGTCAACGCGCTCTTGTTTAAGCTGGACAACCTCAGCGGCGTAGGCGGTGTTATAAGGCCGGGGATTGTGCATAGAATAGATAAAAACACGTCGGGGCTTCTCGTCGTCGCAAAGAACGATAAAGCTCATTTAAGTCTTGCGGAGCAGATAGCCGAAAAGAGTTGCCGCCGCACCTATATCGCGCTTTTGGAAGGCAATTTAAAAGACGATAACGGTACGGTTACGACATACATAGGCAGAAGTCAGTCCGACCGCACCAAAATGGCGGTAGTGCCTCCCGAAAAGGGCAAAATAGCAATCACCGATTATTGCGTTCTGGAAAGAGCGCAGCTTTCGGGGCAGAGCTATACTTTATGCCGTTTCGATTTGCACACCGGCAGAACTCACCAGATACGCGTGCACGCAAAGCACTTGAACCACCCCGTAGTGGGCGACGACGTTTACGGCAGAAAAAAGAGGGAGTTCGGGCTGGAAGGTCAGCTTTTACACGCGTACAGGTTAGAGTTCACGCACCCGTCAAGCGGCGAAAGAATGGCGTTTTGCGCGCCGCTTCCCGATTACTTTACGGCGGTGCTGAAAAAATTAAATATCGGATATATGCTTTAAACTGTTGCAAAACGTTTTTCGAATTGCTATAATTGAAGCGAAAAATCTTTGGAGGATAATTTAATGGCTAAGAAAAAGACAAAAACCACTTCTACGTCAACAAGCAATTATTCGCTGGTTAAAGTGTGCGCGTTCTGGGGTATAGTACTTGCGGGCATTGCAGGTCTTATAAGCTTTATACTTAACGTGCTCGGCAAATGCGGCGTCACCATTGCCTGGGGCGGAAAAGTTGCGGGCGCTTGCAACTTGATTTCGACTATTGCGCTTTTCATATCGGCGTGGCTTGCGGCGTGGGACTACGTGAAGTACAAGAGCCAGGGCTGGAAGGTAGTTTTCTGGGTATTCTTTGTACTTGCGCTTCTCGGCGTGCTCGGCATCGGTATCTGGACCTGGTTTTAATTAAATAAATTAGAAAGCGGTTTGCGCGTTAATGCGCAAACCGCTTTACTTTTTTGCGGATTTTGTCTATAATAGGGTAAATTATGAGTAATCCTTTAATAGCAATCGTCGGCAGACCGAACGTTGGCAAAAGCACCTTTTTCAACAAGGTTGTCGGCAGAAAAATTTCAATAACCGAGGACAGACCGGGCGTTACGCGCGACAGACTGTACGCCGACGCGGAATGGCGCGGGCGCGTGTTTTCGCTTGTCGATACGGGCGGCATAGAAATCAAGAGCGACGATATTATGTGGCGCCAGATAAAAAAGCAGGCGGAGGTTGCAATCGACACCGCCAACGTCATACTGTTCTTCGTCGACGGCAGAGAGGGGCTTACGACATCCGACTACGACGTTGCCGATATGCTGAGAAAGAGCAAGAAGCCCGTAATTTTGGTCGTCAATAAAATCGACGAGTATTCCGAGGAAAAAGTTTTCGAATTTTATTCTCTCGGACTGGGCGAGCCTTATCCCGTGTCCAGCGAGCACGGCAAGGGCATAGGCGACGTTCTGGACGAGTGCGTCAGCTACTTCGAAAAGAACGAAGGCGAGGAGGACGACAGTCTTAAAATCGCCGTAGTCGGCAAGCCCAACGCGGGCAAGAGCAGTATAGTCAACCGTCTTTTGGGCTTCGAGCGCTCGATTGTAACCGACATTGCGGGCACCACGCGCGACGCGATTGACACAAAGTTCACCTATGACGGCAGAGATTACACTATAATCGATACGGCTGGTATACGCAAAAAGGCGAAGGTCGAGGACGATATCGAGTACTATTCGGTAATGCGCGCGTTCGACGCGGTGCGCCGCGCCGACGTCTGTCTTTTAATCGTAGACAGTACCGAGGGGCTGACCGAGCAGGACACCAAGATTATCGGCTACGTTCACGAGCAGGGTAAACCGTCGGTTATCGTAATGAATAAATGGGACTTAATAGAAAAGGACACCAACACCATAAACAAGTTCGAGGACAAGCTGAAAGAGGACTTGAAGTTTATGGACTATTTCCGTTCGGTGTACGTATCGGCAAAGACGGGACAGCGTGCGGAAAAGATTTTAAAGGAAGTGGACAGAGTGTATTCAAACGCGCATATGCGCATACCTACGGGTACTCTCAACGACTTGATTTTGGACACTGTACGCGCCAACGAGCCGCCCTCGTACAACGGCAGAAGATTAAAAGTTTATTACTCTTCGCAGGTTTCGGTTGCGCCGCCCGTATTCGTGCTGTTCGTAAATTCGAGCGATTTAATGCACTTTTCTTACGAGAGGTTTTTGGAAAATACAATCCGCAAAGCGTTTGATTTTTCGGGTACTCCCATAAAAATAGTCACAAGAGAGAAAAAGGCAGACTGATGAAAGAGTTCTACATTTCGCAAGGCTGGTACTGGCTTTTAATAGGCGCGGTTGTAAGCTACCTTTTGGGTTGCTTCAATTTCGCGGTGCTGATATCAAAAATCAAGCACGACGATATAAGAAAAGAGGGCAGCGGCAACCCGGGCGCAATGAACATTTCCCGCCGTTACGGCTTAAAGGTTGGCTTGATAAACTTTGCGTGCGACGCCTTAAAGGGCGTAATTCCCGTGCTTGTCGCGTACTTCGTTTTCCGCAAATACTATTTCGCGGGTACGCAGGTTATCGTTTCCGATTTTTTAAGATACTTTTTCGCGCTGTTCGCACTGCTCGGTCACGTGTTCCCCGTAACGATGAAGTTTAAGGGCGGCAAGGGCATTTCGACGACCATAGGACTTTTGTGGTGTTCGATATCGTGCGAAACGTGGTGGTTCGCGTTCGTCGGACTTGCGCTGTTTATCCTGCTTTTCGTATACGTAGGCTTTACCGAGTGGGGCAGTATGGGTTCGCTCATCGGCGTTGCGGGCTTTACAATATGGCAAGCCGTGGTATTCACTCTGCGCTATGCGGACAATATGTTAAACGTTTACGTAATTGTAACTTTTATGATTTTGCTTGCGCTCAACGTTTTGACCTGGGGCGCGCATCACAAAAACTTATATCAGCTTATGGCGGGCGAGGAGCATCACACGTCGCTGAAAAAAATGCTCAAAAAGAAAAAGAAGAGTTAATTTAGGAGAAAAACCAAATATGCAAATGAAAATCAGAAAGAGCTTTATACTACTTTTTTCTGCGGTAATTGCG
>CAZRJY010000016.1:0-17873 GCA_964600525.1 uncultured Clostridia bacterium | reverse complement strand
CGCGTCTGAACGTAATCGTTAAGCCAAATTATTGACTCGTCGTCGATTATGTTGCTCATAATATAACGCATTTCTTCAACCTTTAAACTGCCGAAGAAATTCATCGTTTCGGACTTCCAGGTTCCGTCGGCATTTCTCGTCGAAACAAATCTTTCGGTCTGATACATATATTTGAAGATTGCGTATCTTCTGTTTGGCTCGGACTGGTTTTGTTTAACGCTGGCTTGCAAATATGAGCCGATTGTGCCGTCGTGGGTCAATGCAACCGAGAACATCATCGTTCTGCACAGCTCGCCGAAGGTTCTGTTCGGCATAAACTTATTG
Source organism: uncultured Clostridia bacterium (assembly GCA_964600525.1). Taxonomy (GTDB): domain Bacteria; phylum Bacillota; class Clostridia; order Christensenellales; family Borkfalkiaceae; genus Coproplasma. The sequence goes on along the minus strand of CAZRJY010000016.1, from coordinate 17,549 downwards.
CCGGTGCCCGGCTTACCGTCACCTGACAGTAACGTAGTGTCGCTTAAATCTTTTTTATAGCTTTTATACAGCTTTGACAAAACGTTCAGGGAGTTGTAGTAGTTGCCCTTAAATGGGGTTCCGCCGAACATAAACTCTCTTAAAACGTCTAAATCTTTTAAAAGCCAGTCGTCCAGCATTGCTTTATTATCGGGACTTTCACCTATAAATTTCTTTAAAGCATACTGTCCTACTCTGCTTACAAATTCTCTCTGTAAAATAAGCTTCTCTAAATCCTTATCCTGGAACAGGTCTTTCGTTTTATCGCTTCCTATGGTGTTCCAATTTACGTTTCCGACTTTGGCTTTTATATCTGCGTCATACGCTGCGAGCGACTTAACAGACTCGCCCTCGTCCAAAGAAGTCGTCAATTTAGCGTCTGCCCATACAACCCAGTCCGCTGTGTTGTTCCCGTTATTGTTGGCATACAATCTTATCCAATTTACTCCGGTTACGTCCAGCGTAAAATGTAAGAAGTTTTGATTATGTTTTACTAATTGCCGCCCTTTTTCTTCTGACTCTGCCGACGTGCCACTCGGCAAAAACGTTGTCCATTTTTTACCGTCTTGCGAAGTCTGAACGCACAAAAGCACTCCGTTTGATTGGGAAGCGCCGGAAAGAAGTCCGCCGTACGCCGAAAAATACTTATATTTGTTGCTTAACTCGCTTATATTGAACACCACGAGAGAGGAGGCATGCGCATATACTCCATATTCAAAAGTATACCACGCGCCTTCTATCTTTGCTTCCATGACGCCGTTGGGTATATTTGCTTTTTGTGTCGGTGCCATGTGCAACCTGGTATTACCGCCACCAAGCGAAAATGATGATGAGTCGTGTGTTATACGCGACGTATCGGACAAATATAATATTTTCTCCGTATCGTAGTTTGAATTTTCCGCGGCAAATACCTTCATAATACTTGCACTCGCAATACCGAAAAACATAACCGCACTCAACAATAAACTTGCCAAAACTACGATTGCCCGGTTTACTTTTTTCTTTAACATAAATTTACTCCTCACAAAATTCGACCAAGTATTAAATTATATATAATATTATATCACGGTAATAACAAAAAGTAAATTATTTTTTATCAATCCTTAATGGGTATAACAAACTTTATCGCTGATATAAAGTGCTTTGGGGCGTAAAACCCCCGCGGCGGTACGCCGCGGGGGTTTAAACATTGTTCCCATATGAAACGTTATCCGTTGCACCTGTTGCACCTGTTGCGCCCGTGGCACCCCTTGCACCCCTAGTGCCGGTGGCACCCGTCGCACCCGTAGGCCCCGTTGCCCCTGTTGCTCCGACCGCGCCCGCAGGTCCGGTGGCACCCGTCGCGCCTGTGGGTCCGACCGCTTCGTATCTTATTACATCGTAGTTGCGTCCGTTACCGCCGCAACCGCATCCGCAGTCGCAGGAAAAATAAAATGTCAAAAATTTAATAAACATATATTACAATTTACCTCTCGGTTAATTTTGTCTTAAAATATTCTTTGTTATAAAGATAGCTCTTATCGTTCGGCTTTGCCTTGCCCGCAATCTCGTTGTACTGCGCCGCAAGCGGATAATCGCCCGATTTGTCGTACAGAACGCACAGCCGTATTGCGGGGATAAAACTAAGAAAATCGACGTTTACAAACCCGCCGTCTTCTATCCGCTCTTTCGAGCCGAGAGCGCGTTCGTACCAATATATTGCCGCACCAATTTGATTTTTGCCCTCGAAATATTCGGCAAGATAACAGCAGTCTTCGGCGCGCGGATAAGACATAGTGAAAGCGTGCAAAAGAGCCGAAACCGCCTCGTTTTCGCGTCCCTGTTTTTTCAGCGCTTTATACAGCGTCCGGCATGCTTCGATTTTGTTTTCCACCCAGCCGCCGCCCTTTAAATAGTCGGAAAGCACCGCAACGCATTCGGTGAGCATATTGTTGAAAAACAGCTCGCGCCCGTAGTAAAACTTAGACCGTTCGTCGAGCTGTATGCCCTTTAATATGCGGCTTTGATATATTTTAAGGTTGCGTTGCGGGTCGCCGCTTTTCACCTTTTTGTGGTAGACGCACGCGTCGGAGTACACGAGTTTGCCGCGCGGCGAAACCGCCTCGTGCACCGCGCCCTCCCACTTGAAACCGAGTGCGCGCCGAAATATGCGTTCGCGGAAATAGACAAAGGTCGGCGCGTCTTTATCGAACGCCGCGGCATACTTTAAATACGCCGCGTCGAAGTCGCCGCTCTCTTTAAGCCCGACGATTTTTTGGGCGTTTTCAGCCGTTATAACGTCGTCGGCGTCCAGCCACATTACAAGGTCGCATTCCGCTTTGGAAAAGGAGAAATTGCGGGCGGCGGAGAAGTCGTCGCACCACTCAAAGAAAAAAACCTTGTCGGTAAACGACCTTGCAATTTCGGCGGTGTTGTCGGTCGAACCCGTATCGACCACTACTATTTCGTCGGCAAAAAGCCTGGCGCAATTTAAACACCGGGCGAGGGTTTGTTCCTCGTCCTTTACAATCATACAAACGCTTAAAGTCATAGGCGGTATTACATTGTATGAAAAGCCCCGCGCACTTTGTGCGCGGGGCGGTTTATTGACCTTATTATTAAATTTTGCTCGATTTATACCGCATTACCGACGCGTACAGCGACGCGGCGATTGCGGCAACCGCCAACACCGCCTCCACGACGATTACCACCCACGGGCTCGCCAGATAGCCGATTGTAACCGCCACGTCGGAGCCGAAGAAAAATGCATTGACCCTGCCTTGGTTTACTCCCGCTGCAATATCATAATTCTGCTTGGCAAAGCCGCAGGCGTTCACAAGTATTAAAACGGCAATTTCAAGCCCTGCAAAGAAGCATACCAAGACAATATTGCGCACTTTTCTGCTGTCGATATGCGATATTGCGTACGCGGAAAAAGCAAATAAAATCCACGTCAAAATTTCGTGAGCATAACCGTAAGAACTTATAGCTCTCACCGCATTCTCTGCACTCTCCTCCACGACAAATACGTTTTCTCCGGTAATCACAAATACTATCAGAGCTAAAAACAGCATCAAAACAATCATACCCACCGTCCATATTACGGTAATGATTATCGCTCTTAAAAGCGTTGCGAGATAGGAAAATACTATCCGCTGTCTGGGCGTGAACGGCGAAACGTTTAAAAGCGACGGCCGGTATGCCGTTACTACTCCGGTTGCAACGGCCGAACAACCTAAAACGGGTAAAAATACCGACGTCCTTAACGTTGTGCCCGCCGACGAAATCTGCCCCATAACGATTATGATGCCAAAGGCAAGTATCATAATCAGTATAATGAACTTTTTGTAACCGCTTTTATCACTTGCGTTCGCGCCGTATCTGAGCAGTCTGTAATACGTCCAAAAATCTTTGAATTGCTTTTTGATTTTATCCATTTTTACACCTCAAATGCCGAAAATGTCGCTTGACGTTGCGTTGCCGACGCCCTCTTTGCGCCCCTTGTTTACAAGGTGAACGAAAAGCTCTTCCACCGTGGGCACGCGCACCTGCACTCCCTCGCCGTCCGTGATATCCTTATTTTTTGTTATGAAAGTGTAACCGAACATATCCTTTACAACGCCGAGTGCGCAACCCTCCATTTCGGGCGTGAGCGTTGCGGCACGGACTATGCGGTAGCCTTCCAGCAGACTTTCCTTGTCGCTGTCCAAAATTATTTTGCCGTTGTCTATCATTACGATATAGTCGGCAATTTTGTCCAAATCCTCGGTGATGTGCGTGGAAAACAACACCGCGTGCTCCTCGTCCATCATATATTCCTGCAAAAGAGTTATCAGTTCGTTTCTGTCGTAGGGGTCGACGCCCGAGGTCGGCTCGTCGAGAATTAACGTTTTTGCACCCTGACAGAGCCCGAGAATGAAACCGAGCTTTTTCTTCATACCGAAGGAATACTTGATAATCTTTAAATCCTGCGGCAGGTTGAACTTTGCGGTAAGCTCGTAATATTTTTTCTCGTCAAAGTCGGGATAAATATCCCTGTAAAGTTTTATAAGCTTTTTGGGCTTTAACGCGGGATAAAATTTTAACGAATCGAAAACGCATGCGACCGACGAAAAAACCTGCGGTTCGTTGCCCGCAAAGGGCATTCCGTCGTATAAAATACTGCCGTCTTTCGCGTTCTGAGCGCGCATTATTGTGTTGATAAGCGTGGTCTTGCCCGCGCCGTTTGCGCCGACCAAGCCTGTTATCGCGCCTTTTCTTACGTTGAGGTTTAAGTCTTCAATTTTAAATCTGCCCAAATCAACGCACAAATTTTTTATTTCCAATGCGTTCATTTATCGTCCTCCCATACACTTTGCACAATCTTTTCAAAACTGTTCTTGTCTATGCCGTTGGCGCGCGCGTAGCGTACGCAGGTTGCAACGTGCTTCTTTAATTCCTGTTCGGCGGCGGCACTCAGCTTTTCCCTGTCGGCGGCGGCAACGAAAATTCCCTTGCCCGCAACCGATACGGTGTAGCCCTCCTCCGTTAAATCGTCGTAGGCGCGCTTCGCCGTGATTATTCCTATTTTCAGCTCTTTTGCGAGCGTGCGGATAGAAGGCAGCATAGTTCCCGCTTTCAGTTCGCCGCTCACTATCTGCTCTTTTATCTGCAATTTTATCTGCTCGTATATAGGCTGTTCGCCGTTGGGATTTGTAATCAGCTTCATTACACTGTTATTATATGATAGATACAGTTGTCTGTCAAGTGTTTTTTTATAAAAAAAGGAAATCCGAACACGCCTTTATTTTACAGAAAGAAGGCTCACGGACAATTTGTCCGTGAGCCTTCTTCTTTTAACTGCTAATATCTTATAAATATTTTTTAATGCTTTTCATCCAAATTTTCATCGTCGTTTTTTGCGGCATGAATTTCACATTCAAATGCTGACATTTTACATACAAAGAACATACCGACATATCTCTGCCTTTTTTCGCGTCCTTCATTGCCTTTTCCGCTACTTTCTTAGGACTGACTATGCCCGCAAATTTAACTTTTTTGCCGTTAATCTCTTTTGTAAGCATATCGGTATCTATCCAACTCGGACAAACAGCCGTTACAGTTACACCGACAGGTTTAAGTTCGACGTTTAAAGCTCTGGAATAACTGCGTTCGAACGCTTTTGTCGAAGCGTATAAATTTATATAAGGTACGGGTTGGAACGCCGACGCGGAACAAATATTTAATATTTTACTTCCGCTTACCATAAAGGGCAAGCAGTAATTTACAAGTAAAACAGGAGCCTTGCAATTCACGTCTATCGTTTTTTCTATTTCCGACACGGAAAAATCTTTCGAAGCTTTCATTTGGGCAAGTCCGGCATTATTTATTAAAAAATCAATTTGCGGCTTTTGTTCTTCGAGTAATTTTGAAATCGACGCCAAATCTTCCGTATCCGTCAAATCTTTACACACGGGAACTATAATGCTGCCGAATTCGTTAACTAACGCTTCAAGGCGCTCATTGTTCCTTCCTACCGCCCAGATTTCATCAAGCGGTTCTTTGATTAGCTCTTTAATAAAGGCATATCCCAGTCCGCCCGTTGCCCCTGTAAGAACGGCAATTTTTTTGAGTTCTTCCATATCTTTATAACCTCGCAGTTATGTTCCTCATACGTCCGCAATATAAAAGGCGTGGCTATACACCACGCCTAATTCTAAACCTTATAGCTTACCGAAATTTTTTAGCCGAAAAATTCGTGGTAGATTGCCGCGATACACTTTTCGCAGTCCTCGTTCTTTACGCCGACTATTATGTTCAGCTCGCTCGACCCCTGGTCTATCATCTTAGCGTTTACATTCGCTTCGGACATAGCCTTAAATAATCTCGCCGAAGTACCTATCGACGACGACATTCCGTGTCCCACCGTTGCTATAAGCGCAACGTTTTCCATTACTCTTATAACGTCGGGGTCGGCTTCGTTTCTTATGCCCTCGATTATCTGTTCGAGCTTGTAGCCCTGTATCTCGTCGCTGTCCACTACCACCGACATTGTGTCTATTCCCGAAGGGATATGCTCGATTGAAACACCTTCCCTTTCCAGCACCGACAGCACCTTGCGGATAAAGCCTATCTCGCTGTTCATATGGCTCTTTTCGATGAGAATTACGGTGAAATTCTTTTTGCCCGCTATACCCGTGACTATTGTGCCGTCGGGCTTGTAGTGCGATATGGGCAGAATTGCCGTGCCCTCGTCCTCGGGGCGGAAAGTATTTTTTATTATTATTGGAATGTTTGCCTTGCGCACGGGGAAAATACTCTCGGAATGGAGTACGTTCGCGCCCATATACGAAAGCTCGCGAAGTTCCTTGTACGAAAGGTTTTTTATGCGTTTGGGATTGTCTACAATCCTCGGGTCGCACGCAAGAAAACCCGATACGTCCGTCCAGTTTTCATACACGGAAGCGTTGACCGCACGCGCCACGATTGCGCCCGATATGTCCGAGCCGCCGCGCGAAAAGGTCTTGACTTTGCCGTTTACGCCCTTGCCGTAAAAGCCGGGGAAAACCGCGCTGTCCGTATCCGCAACCGCCGCGCTTATAGCTTTGTACGTTCTGTTGCCGTCAAGCTGTCCGTCCTCTTTGAAAAATACCACGTCCTCGCTGTCGATGAATTTCGCGCCCAGAAGCTTTGCCATTATGCGCGCGGAAAGATATTCGCCGCGCGATGCGGTAAAGTCCGCGCTGTTTTCCCTGACAAGCCGCTCTTCCGTTTCGTCGAGCACAGCCGCGATATCCATATCGAGATTTAATTCCTTAACAATACTTTCGAAACGGCGGCGCACCTTGGAAAACGCTTCCCTGCACTCGCCCTTTTTCGAAAGCTCGTCGTAGCACGCGTACAGAAGGTCGGTTACCTTCGTGTCGCCGTTAAAGCGCTTCCCGGGTGCCGATACCACCACGAATTTGCGCTTTTCGTCGCTTTCTATTATCTTTTTTACGGCCTGCATTGTGTTGCCGTCCGCCATGGACGTGCCGCCGAATTTACATACTTTTAACGTCATTTTTTATCCTTGCTCAGTTATTAACTTAGCCTCTATGTAATATCTTTTCTCGTTCCCCTCGCCCATCGAGAAAGTTTTTCGGGGAAGGTTGCCGCCGGTTACTATCAGGCGGAAAAAGTCGCCCTTTTCGATAGGCGGCAGAATTACGCCGACGCCCTGCGACGAAAAATTTTTAAGTTCGTCGTCGCCGTGGATATAGTCCACCTCGCCGCCGTTTTCATTGATAAAGCTTACGATATACTCGTCAAGCTGTCTTATTCCCTGCGGAACGTCGTCCGAAAAGGCAACTTCGGAAACTTTTCCGCTTACTGCAATATATGCTTTTTTGCCGCCGTTCGTCTTTAAACCGCCGACAAATTTTTCCGCTTTATCCGTCTTGACAAGCCTGTGTATAGGCTCGAAAGTGAGCGCGGGGTCGTAAATATTGACCGCCTCGACAAGCGCAAACCTTGCGGGGTGCGACGCCGCCTGTTCGGGCGAAAGCGATTTTTTGATATTCTCCCAGCAAGTCTTTGCGGTTGCAAGCGAATGGTTACCGTCGCCTACCGCAAACAACAGCTTCTCGCCGCCAGCGTACTTACCGCCCTCCGCAAGAGCGTAAAATTTCTTTGTTACCTCGTCGGCGTTGGATATATACGTACCCTTGACGTGACCGCCGCCCATATTCATATCGAAATCGTACAGAACTTTTCCGCATTGTACCGATTTTAACACCGCATTTTCGGGGTCGTCGTACAAAAGCATTACGTGCGGAAGTTCGACGGGCGCGTTTTCCCTTATTTTAACGCGGGGCGGAATACGCTCTAAAATTGTCGCTTCGGTCGAGCGGATAAGCGCCTTCGAGCCCTTGGAAAAATCGTAGTCCTCCAAATCGATTGCAAGCACGATACCCGTACGCGTGCCCGACTGCGTGGTGCGCTCGACTAAGATAAAGCCGCCTTCTACCTTTTCGAACACTCCGCCGTTTAAATACCCGCGCATATGCGCGTTTATTTCGGCTATGCGCTTTTCGGGGTTGTCCTTTAAATAGATTTCGGGATAAATGAGCCTCAACGTCGAAGGCTTGTCGCCGACAAGCTTGTCCAGCTCTTCCCAGTATTTTTCGTCGGAAGTGAACTGGTCGCACGCGTTTACCGACCATATATGCATATCGGCGCTTTTCGGCAGAAGTATCTGCGGAATTTTAATTGCGTTCATTTTAATACCTTAAATATTTATAAACACCACGGCAAGCGCGGCAAGCAACAATGCAAGAAGCTTTATGCCTATGTTTTTCGTGAAAACGTCTTTTAAAAATTTACCGAACTTTTTCATTGCGCTTTTGTCTCCTTACCAGTTAAATCCGACCAGAAATAGTCGCTTAAAACGTTCTTTAAGTCCGCGTCGCTGGCGTACTTTTTCTTTATTTCGCCGTTACGCACAATGGATATAACGCCCGTTTCCTCGGATACGACTATCGACGTAACCTCGGCTACCAGCGTAACGCCCAGCGCTGCGCGGTGACGCGAGCCCATCTCCTGCGGAAGATTGTCGTTTTGTATAAGCGGCAGGAAGCAGCCCGCGGCGTGTACCTTTCCGCCCTCGATTATCATTGCGCCGTCGTGCAGGGGCGCTTTGGGATAGAATACCGCCTCTACCATGGGCGCGTTGATATCCGCGTTTATTACCGTACCGCTGGAAATAATTCCCTCGGGCAGGTTGCCGTTGGAAAGTACGATTAAAGCGCCTATGTCGTTTTTGGACATATGCTGTACCGCGTGGGTGATTTCGTCGATAATAAATTCAAGGTCACGCACGGTCATATTACCGTCGCTCTTGATATGCTTTTTGGGTCCGGAACCGAGAAGCGTACGCTTGATTTCGGTATGGAACATCGTGGGCACGAATATGACGAGCATAAACACTACTATCGCTAGCGTCTGCGAGTCGATATGTTCCGACAACGTGAAAGCAAAGCCGCAGGCTATTACCGCGACGAAAAACAGCGCGATAAGCTTGCCGGCCTTATTTTCCTTCAAGAGCTTGAACGCGATATAGAACGCGATTGAAAAGACAATAAGCTCGATAATATAGCTCCAGTTAAAACCCGTAGCCATACCCTTAATTCTTGTCCAGTAGTCGTACCAGAACTCCTGTCCTAACTGTTTACCCCAATCCATTAATAATACTCCGAAAGTAAAAATTCCTTTATATACATTATTATATTAGTTTATACAAAAAAAATAAAGCGTTTTGACAACTGATTAGTGCCAAAACGCAAATTTTTTGCAAATCAACCGAAAAATACGCGTGCAAGCGCGCTTTCCAGCGCTCCGTTCACCGTCATTTGTCCGCTTTTGAACGACGCCGCAAGCGAATAAAGTGAGTTTATATATCCCGTCAGCCTTTCACTGCCAATAGCTTTCGCCTGCTGTTTGGTCTTGCCGAAAACGTAGTCGCTCATTTTAAGCGCGGCGGCAAGCTCCCTTTCGCTCATATCCGCCTCGGCAACCGTAAGAAGATTTTTAAAGTAATTTAAAAGCGAAGCTATCACCGCGTTTTCGTCGTAGCCTTTCGAAAGCAAATCGAAACATATCTCGGCAAACGATGAAAAGTCGCGGCGCGCTACCGCGCCCGTCATCTGGTAAACGCGGAAATCGGCGTCCTTGTACACAAGCTCGTCCACGACGCTCTTTGTCACCTGCGCGCCGCCCGAACACTCTATTAATTTTTCCACCTCTTTGCTTACCCTCGCCATATCGCAAAGACAGTAATCGGCAACCGCCTCGCACGCCTCCACGCTCGACGACACGCCCGCGCGCTTCATAGTAAGATAAGCCCATTTCGCCACGGTTTCCCTGTCCGACTTGTTGCAGTCGATATACGTCACGTATTTTTTGCGCTTTAAATCGACGCCCTTTTTGCCCTGCGAATTGACGATTAAAAGCACGGTGGTTTCGGGAAAGTTTTCGAACACGGGTTTTAAATACTTATCGTAGTCGCCCTCGGTCGGATAAAATTCGTACAGCTTGACTAGCCGCTTTTCCGCCATAAACGGATACGCCGACAGCGCCGAAGTGATTTCGGTGAGGTTCGCGCCCTTGTACTGCGCGCCGTCGAACGCAGTGAAGTTGAGCTCGGGCATCTGCAAAAAAGCCGCCTTAATCTGCTCCTCCGCCTTGCCGCGGAAATAGGCGTCGTCGCCCTCGATAAGGTAGATTGACCTTGCTCCCTCTTTTATGTCGTCTTTAAGCTGTGTAAATTTCATATTATCACTCCCGTGGTATCGCGTGCAACGGATAATAGCCCGCTCCCGATATTTCGATTGTCATTGCGCCGCAGTAGTCCAGCGCAAAACTTCCACCTTCGGCATACAGCACCGCGCCGTCGTTTTTATAACAGTATACTTCCAAAGGACAGCCCGTTGCGCCTGCGGAATAACTTCCGCTTTGGTCGTAAACGAGCGCAACCTCCGTGCCGTACACGTCCGCGGTAACGCAGTTATCGCCGTACTCAAAACGTATTCCGCACGCCGTAAAGCTGTCGGCGCAGATTACCGACGGCAACGGAAACGCACTGCCGCGCATATATACGATGCCGTACTCTCCGTCAAGTGAAATAACCGCGGAAAGCTCGTCGTCGTAGCCGAGCACGACAAGAACGTCCGCCCGGGCGTCGCTACCGCCGCGGAAGTTGGACGTTACCACAAGCACCGTACCCTCTTCCGTCTTAATGCAGACCGAGCCGCCGCTGTAACCCGAATTGAACTCCGCTTTCGCATAAGCGCCGCGCGGTACCGAAACGGCAGCCGTTAAAATCAGCGAAACAATAAACGTGCACACAAGCGCGGTGCGAAACAGCGGCCGCAGATTGAGCTTGTCTGTCAGACCGGTTACCAGCAGTGCGAACGGCAGATAAACAAGGTTGGAAAACCTGCCCGAAATTACCGCGTTTTCAAATCCGCACGCGGTGACGATATTTACCGTAAACTGTATGGGTACGGCGGCAAGATGCAACAGCGCACCCGACAGATACGGCATCATCACCGACAGCGCAGTGCATATGAACAACAGTACGTACAATACCGAAACGAGCGGAACAAACACCAAGTTTAAAAATAATCCCGCCGCCGATATATAGCCGAACGATGTCAGCTGAACGGGCACGGTTGCAACCTGCGCGGATATGCCCGCGGACAGAGCGCCTGCACACTTTTCGGGCATAAAACCCAAAAGCCTTCTGATGTTTTTACCGAGTAAAATTATGCCGAGCACCGCGGAGAACGACAGGGCAAACCCCACTCCGAACAGGTACAGAGGGTTAATCAAAAGCAGTATAATTGCCGCGAGCGCAAGCGCGTTAAGGCTGTCGTGCTTGCGGTGGAAACAGCCCGCTATTGCCGAGACCGAACACATGACAAGTGCGCGCACGGACGAGAGCGAAAACAGACAGACCCCCGAATATAGCGCGATGAACGCTATTCTGACCGCGGTAGATACGTAGCGGTTTACTCCGCATTTTTTGAATACGAAGCTCAGAGCGGCGTAAATTACGCCTATGTGCAGACCCGAAACCGCGAACACGTGCGCTATGCCGCCGTTGCGGAAAGACGACAGCGTTCCCGCGGATATTCCGTCGGTATTGCCCGTGAACATTGCAAAGCATACCGCCGCCGTTTCGCCGTCGAGATTATTATAGAGCGCGCTTTCTACGGCGTGGTTAATCTCGCCGAAAAGGTCGAAACGGTACGACGAATTCAGGTCGGTTACGGTGCAGATATATTTTATTCCGCGGTTTGCGTTGTAGCTTATTTCGCCGAACGCAATAAAGTCCTGCTTATTGAGCTGAGAATAGAAATTAACCGTGTAACCGCGGCGGCAGTCGGCCGCAACGCTTTCGGTAAGGTACGCGGCAATTTTCCCTCTTATCTTTTCGCCGTTTACCGTGACGTCAGAAATTACAAGATACCTGTTGCCGTTTGACGTAACGCACGTTTCGTCCACCTTACCGCTGACCTTTACAAGCACTCCTTCCAGAACTTCGGTCGAGGAAAACGACAGGTACTTTGCGTACATATATATCGCGCCGACAAGAAAAATTGCGGCTGCCGAAATAATGATAAGCGGCTTGGACGCGCCGCCCTTAATCAAGGCAACGGGAATACAAGCCGCGAATACAACGAGTGACGGTATTAAAATAAATATTCCGTTTAAGCGGAAGTACGCAAGCACCGTCGAATAAACGATGCCCGCACATAGTGAAGCCGCAAAAAGTACGGGTAAGCGCACGTTTAACGGCTTTTTCATCAGTGTAACTCCTGTCGGGCGGTTTAATTCCACGCACTGCGCCGAATAGCCCCGTATAAATAACTTTTATAAAATTATAACGCTATTTATAAAATAAGGCAACAAAAATTTCCGCTAACAGCCCAAAAACTCCACGCCTTTTAGCATAACGTCGTTCACCGTGTCGTTTACAAGCGAATAGGTTATTATTTTGCCGTCGCGCTCGCTCTTTACTATGCCGAGATTTTTAAGTAGCCGCAGCTGGTGCGACACCGTCGTCTGGTTTATATCCAGGACGCGCGACAAGTCGGTTACGCACATCTCCGAAATTGCCAGCGCCGAAAGTATTCTCACCCTCGTAGCGTCGGCAAACACGCCGAAAAAGCAGGTGATGCTGTCCAAAACGTCACCCTCGGGTACATACTCTCTCACCAAGTCTTTTGTACGTCTGTCAAGCAACATCATTTCCTGCATAAACTGCCTCCTACGACGGTATTATACAGGCTGATATGCGCCTGTGTAAATATAAGTTTTTAGCTTATTGTGTCACAAATTCAAAAGCTTTGTCACTTGGTTACAATGTCCTTAACCTTGTATCCGGCCTCTTCGACAACCCTTTTGATTTCGTCGTCCAACACCTCTTCGCGGCTGCGCACAACCGCAAGATTTTTCTTTAATTTAACGTCGGCGGAAATCACTCCGCTCACTGCCGACAGCGCCTTTTCAACCCTGCCGGCGCAGTGCTCGCAACACATACCTTCTACCGTAATAAGCTTTTTCATATATTCGTCTTCCTTTATATTATTTTCGGTTTTAACCTTTAAATTTTTGTTTTTATAGAGCAGCAGTCTGAGCGCGTTGCACACCACGAACAGCGAGCTTAAACTCATGCACAGTGCGGCAATCATTGGATTGAAGTAAAAGTGCACGGGCGAGAGCACGCCTGCCGCAACGGGTATCATTACCGCGTTGTAAAAGAACGCCCAGAATAAATTCTGTTTTATGTTGCGCACGGTTGCGCGGCTTAAATCCACCGCCGTATCCAGAGCGCGCAAATCGCCGCCGACAAGCACCACTCCCGCGCTGTCTATGGCAACGTCGGTGCCGTCGCCTATCGCAACTCCGACGTCCGCCTGCTTCAATGCGGGGCTGTCGTTTATGCCGTCGCCGACCATTGCCACAACGCCGCCCGCCTTTTGCATATTTTCAACCGCTCTTAATTTATCTTCGGGCAAAACCTCCGAAAGATAGTCGTCCAGCCCCACGCTGTTTGCCACCGCGCGCGCCGCAACTTCGCCGTCGCCCGTAAGCATCGCAAGCTTTATTCCGCGCGCTTTCAACAGTGCTATCGCCTCGGCGCTCGTGTCCTTAACCGCGTCCACTACGGCAAACAGAGCTATAACCTTACTGCCGTCCGCAAGATAGGTTACCGTCTTGCCCTGCGCGGAAAGTTCGTCAGCCTTTGCCGTAACGTCTTCGGGGATTTTCAATCCGTCTAAAAGCGCTCTGTTTCCGAGGCGGTATTCCTTACCGTCGTACGCCGCCTTTGCGCCGTGCCCGATAACATACTCGAAGTCCGAAACTTCGAAACCGCCGCCGCAATATTCGGCAATACACTTGGCAAGCGGATGGTTCGAATTGCTCTCTATGCCGCCCGCAACCGACTTGGCAAAGCCTTCGTCAACTCCGTACGCGACAAAGTCGGAAACGCGCGGTTTGCCCTCGGTTATGGTTGCCGTCTTATCTAAAAGAATACAGTTAAGTTCGCGCGTTTTCTGCAACGCGTCGGCGTCCTTGTACAGAACGCCCAGCGAAGCCGCTTTGCCCGTTGACGTCATTATCGCCACGGGGGTTGCAAGTCCCAACGCGCAGGGGCACGAAACGACTAGCACCGAGATTGCGTAAGTTACGCAGTGCGAAGGCACGAAGCCGCCGTCGATGAGCAGCCACACTACAAAAGTTATAAGCGAAATAGCCGTAACGACGGGCACGAAAACGCCCGCAACCTTATCGGCGAATTTCTGTATGGGCGCCTTCGACGCGCCCGCCGCCCTTACCATTTTTATTATCTGCGCCAGCGTGGTCTGTCCGCCCACCCTTTCGGCGCGCACCTTTATTACTCCGCCCGTATTGACCGAAGCCGTGGTCACTCTGTCGCCGACCGTAACCTCGACGGGCATACTCTCGCCCGTGATTGCCGACTTGTCTATAAAGCCGTGCCCCTCGGTAACAACGCCGTCGACAGGCACGTAGTCGCCCTGCATTACAACCGCAATATCGCCCGCCTTTACGCTGCTTACGGGCACCTGTTTTCTCTCGCCGTCAACCTCGATTGTCACGGTGTCGGGCGCAAGCCTTAAAAGCTTTTCGATTTCGTCGCCCGTCTTTTTCCTGGACTTTTCTTCCAGCCATTTGCCTATATCGACAAGCGCAAGTATCATTGCCGCGCTTTCGAAATACAGATGCGTCGTACCGCCCACGGTTACTTTGAAAAACAACAATACCGTCAGAACTGCCGAATAAAGAAAGGAAACTCCCGAACCGAGAGCGACCAGAGTGTCCATGTTGGGCACTCTTTTAAAAAGCGCCGTCACTCCGCGGGTGAAATATTTGTAGTTAATACCGATGACCGCCGCCGACAACACCAATTGCGCCAACGCCGTCCATTTTAAGTTTTCGCCGAGCGCGATTATATGCGGAAGCCCCATGGATATGAACATTAAAGGCACAAGAAGGCACACCGAAATAATAAAGCGCAAAAACAGCTTTTGAGCGTCGTCTTTCGCCTTTTCCGCGGGGGCTTCCCCCTCGCCGTATATGCCGTAACCGAGGGATACTACGCAGTCAATTACGGTTTGCTCGTCTAAAACGGCGTCGTCGAAGTCCAGGCGCATACTCTTGCCCATCAGGCTGACTTCCACGCTCTGAACGCCGGCAAGCTTGCCTACCGCCCTCTCTATTCCCGACGAACACGCCGAACAGGTCATACCCGTTATGTCGTAATTTTTAATCAAACTAATTCCTCAAAACTTATTATACTAACTTACGCATAAATAATAACATTTAATTCCTACCTTGTCAATAGGAATTAAACACGATTAAAATTTTATTCTTGACGTTTTTTTATTGATATTTGCTTTTTGCAGTGGTATACTTAAAAAGTAAGTGATTTAACGGAGGTTGAATTTAATGAAACATACGGATATCAAGGCGGTTATAGCTAAGCCCGAAGAATACTTCGACAAAAAGGTTACGGTGTGCGGCTGGATTAAAAGCTTCCGCGACAGTAAGAATATGGCGTTCATAGCTTTGAACGACGGCACGACGCTTAACCACCTGCAAGTGGTTATAGATAAGAATACTCTTACCTCTATCCCCGACGGCGCGACGCGCGCGGGCAGCTCGGTTAAAATCGAGGGCACGGCGGTCAAGTCGTTCAACGCCAACCAGGCAATAGAAATCAACGCCGAAAATATCACCCTTCTCGGCGACTGCCCCCTTGACTATCCCATTCAGAAAGCCAAGACCTCGCTCGACTTTTTGCGCACTCTTCCCCACCTCCGCGTGCGCACCAATACGTTCAATGCGATTTTCCGCGTGAGAAGCAAATTAAGCTTTGCCATTCACAGATATTTTCAGGAGCGCGGTTATATCTACGCGCACACTCCCATTATAACGGGCAGCGACTGCGAGGGCGCGGGCAAGATTTTCAAGGTTACAACCATCGGCTACGACCCCAAGTACAAATCGGAAGCCGAGTATAACGCCGACGACTTCTTCGGTCAGAGCGCGGGACTTACCGTTTCTGGACAGCTCGAAGGCGAGGTCATGGCGCTTGCGTTCGGCAAGATTTACACATTCGGTCCTACTTTCAGAGCCGAGAACAGCAACACCACGCGCCACGCGGCGGAGTTCTGGCAGATTGAGCCCGAAGTCGCGTTTGCAGAGATTGACGACATTATCGGCATTGCCACCGAGTTTATCAAGTATATTATCAAAGCCGTGCTGGACGAGTGCCCCGACGAAATCGCTTTCCTCGAAAGGTTCTACGAAAAGGGATTGCGCGCCAAATTACAGAAAGTCGTTGACGACGAGTTTGTAAAGGTCGAGTACACCGAAGCGGTTGAAATTCTGAAAAAGAGCGGCAAGCAGTTCGTTTATCCCGTGGAATGGGGCAACGATTTGCAGACCGAGCACGAGAGATATCTGACCGACGAGGTTTACAACAAGCCCGTATTCGTAGTCAATTATCCCAAGGATTTGAAATCATTCTATATGAAGCAGAACCCCGACGGCAAAACGGTTGCGGCGACCGACCTCCTCGTTCCCGGCGTAGGCGAAATTATCGGTTGCAGCGAGCGCGAAGCCGATTACGATAAGCTTATGCAGGCAATCAAAGACAGGGGAATGAAAATGAGCGACTACGACAACTATATGGATTTGAGAAAGTTCGGCTCCGTCCCCCACTCGGGCTTCGGTTTAGGACTTGAAAGAATACTGATGTACGCAACGGGTATGGGCAATATCCGCGACACAATCGTATTCCCCCGCGCAAAAGACGAATTGAGATAAACGTATGAAAATCGACTGCGGACTTGATAAAGAAAACGTGACGGCGGCGCGGTTCGACGCGCTTATCGAAATACCCAAGGGTTGCAAGGCTAAATACGAAATAGACAAAAAGACGGGAATGCTGCGGCTTGACAGAATACTGTACACCTCCACCGTCTACCCTGCCAACTACGGGTTTATTCCGCGCACTCTTGCGGACGATAACGACCCTCTTGACGTGCTCGTTTTATGCGGCGACAGCATTTACCCCATGACTTTGGTTACCTGCCGCCCCATAGGCGTTATCAACATGGTCGACGGCGGCATGCGCGACGAAAAGGTGATTGCCGTGCCCGTAAACGACCCCACGTACAGCAATTATAACGACGTTACTGAGTTGCCCGCGCACATCTATCAGGAAATGATGCATTTCTTCGAGGTGTACAAGGCTTTGGAGTACAAAGTGACCACGGTGCACGAGGTACTCCCCCGCCCCGCCGCGGAAAAGATTATTGCAAAGTGTATCGAAAATTACGAAAAGCGGTAAAATCGCTTGATTTTTTGCGCGCAATTTAATATCATATTATAGCAATGCAGAGATGTCTGAGTGGTTTAAGGAGCACGATTGGAAATCGTGTGACGGTTAACCCCGTCCGGAGGTTCAAATCCTCTTC
>CAZRJY010000015.1:0-18230 GCA_964600525.1 uncultured Clostridia bacterium | reverse complement strand
AGAGCAAACCTCTTGCCCTTTGCGCCGCTGGATAAAAGGAACGCGCCCATCGAAGCCGCCATACCTATACAGATTGTGGATACGTCGCACTTGATATAGTTCATCGTGTCGTAGATTGCAAGTCCCGCAGAAACCGAGCCGCCGGGGCTGTTGATATAAAGGTTGATATCCTTCGAAGGGTCCTTGGCTTCAAGGTATATAAGCTGGGCAACGACCGTGTTTGCAACCGCGTCGTCAATCTCGCCGCTTAAAAATATAATTCTGTCTTCTAGTAATCTGGAATAGATATCGTAGGAACGTTCGCCCCTCGAAGTCTGCTCTACAATATAAGGTATAAGCGCATTTTTTTCGTTAAGCATTTACTTTATAACTCCTTTTGCCCTAATCGGGGCGCAAATGATATTTACGGCGGCAAAACCTTTGACAAAGTTACAGCCGCCGCGAAAAAATTCGATTTCAGACTTTTGACTTATGCAACAAGCTTGTTGTTTGCGGTAAGGAAGTCGAAAAGCTTGGTGATGATTATATCGTTTGCGATATATTCCATTCTCCTTGCGTCAAGGTTCTTTTTGTAGTCCTCGACGGTCTTTTCAACCGACTCCGCCTGCTTTGCAATCTCCGCCTCTATCTCTTCGGGCGTTGCGGTTATTTTTTCGTCCTTAACTATCTTCTCGATTACGAGCTGGGTGAGCACGCGGTTTTTAGCCTGCTCTGCAAACTGCGAACGGAACTGCTCCATTGTCTGACCCATATACTCGATATAGTCCTTAAGCTGTAAGCCCTGATATGCGAGTCTGCCCGCAAAGTCCTGCACTATTCCGTCGATTTCGCTTTCGGTCATTGCCTGGGGAATTACGCACTCGCACGTTGCGCAGATAGCCTGCAAAATGCTGTTTTCGGTCTGGTCGCGGCTGTCGTTTTTAGCCTTGTTTTCAAGACGGGTCTTTACCCTTTCCATATAGTCGGCAACCGTATCGCAGCCCGCGTGCTTTTTAACGTATTCGTCGGTCAGCTCGGGAAGCTCCTTGCCCTTGATTGCGTGCAGTTTGATGTGGAAGGTTGCGTCCTTATCCCTTAAATTGTCCGCCTGATAGTCCGCGGGGAAGTGAACGACGATATCCTTTTCCTCGCCGATTTTCATACCCGCAACCTGCTCCTCGAAGCCGGGAATAAACGAGCCGCTGCCAAGCTCCAAGTCGTAGTGCTCCATCGAGCCGCCCGCAAACTTTTCGCCGTCAACCTCGCCTGCGAAGTCGATGTTAACCGTGTCGCCGCTCTTGCACGCGCGGTCGGTTACGTCAACCGTCTTGGCTTCTCTTAAAAGAATTTTTTCCGCCTCGGTTTTTATTTCCTCATCGGATACATTATATTCATACTTTTTGATTTCTAAACCCTTGTAGCTGCCGATTTTAACTTCGGGCTTAACGGGAACGATAGCCGAAAGCACCACTTTGTCGTCGGTGAGCTCCTCAACCGAAAGGTCGGGCGCGCCGACTGCGGTAAAGCTGTCCTTCTCCTTTTCGATAATCGTAGGATAGTTTTCGGAATAGAGCACGTTGAACGCTTCGTCGAAGAAAACGCCCTTGCCGTAATAATTTTCGATTACGGGTTTGGGGCACTTGCCCTTTCTGAAACCGGGAACGGCATACTTGCCGCGCGTTCTTAAATACGCCTTGTCGATTGCGTTCTTCCACTCGTCGCCCGTAAAGGTGATAACAAGTTTTACTGTGCTTTTTTCAGCTGATTCGAAAGTATAATTCATTTATATTCTCCTGATTTGTTATACGGACAGTATTTTAACACAATTCTTTTATTTTGAAAAGCGTTTTTGCGACCGTTTACATTTTACTTTTTACTTTTTTTAAAGTATAATGGTTGAAGTAAATTTTTTTAAGGGAACTTGTATGCCGCAGGACGCGTTTACTTTACGATACGTATGCAAAGAATTGGACGGACTTTTCGTCGGCGGGAAGATTTCCAAAATAAATCAACCCGAAAAAGACCTTCTGTCCCTTTTAATATACACGCACCGCGGCACGGTTAAACTCGATATAGATTTATCCGCCAAATATTGCAGGGTAAGCGCGGGCGAAAAACACGATACGCCCAACCCCAAGACCGCACCCAACTTCTGTATGCTTTTACGCAAGCACTTACAGAACGCGGAAATCACCGCCGTAAAGCAGGTCGGGTTCGAGCGCGTTTTATATTTCGATTTCAAATGCTTTTCCGAGTTCGAGGTCACCGATATGCGGCTGTACCTCGAAATTATGGGCAAGTACTCCAACGCGGTTCTGGTTAAGGACGGAACTATTTCGGGCGCACTGAAAACCGCCTCTTTGGAAACGGGCGCGCGCAGGGTTATGATGAGCGGCGCAAAATACGCTCTGCCCGAAAAGCAGGACAAGTGCGACCCCGCCGCCCTCGCCGCCCTTAAAGCGACGTTTGAAAACAAGTGCGGCGACGCGGCTAAATTTATTGCCGACAACGTCTTGGGCATAGCCTTTGTTACCGCCGTGGATATAGTAAACGAGTACGGCGAAAACGTGACCGCAGAGCAGGTTTATTCCTACGTCAACTCACCCGACTTCTCCCCGTGCATCGTGTACCGCGACGGCGTTGCAGTAGACTTTAAAGCACGGCTTTGCGGAGGCGCGAAACCGTACAAAACCATACTTGAAGCGCAGGCGGATTTTTACACCAAAGCCGTAACCGAAAAGCGGTTTACCGACAAAAAACGCAGGTTGCTTTCGGCGGTCAATTCAGCCGAAAAAAAGGTTGAAAAACGGCTTGCGCAGACCTTTGAAAAGCTGTCCGAATGCGACAAAGCGGACGAAATAAAACTTAAAGGCGAGCTGATTACCGCCAATATATATGCCGTCGAACGCGGTTTAAGCGTGTTCGAGACGGTTAATTATTACGACGAGAACGGCGGCACAATCCGAATTGACCTCGACCCGAGGCTCACCCCCTCGCAGAACGCGCAGAAGTACTTTAAACGCTACCAGAAATTAAAGCGCACTGCTTTGAATTTAACGGCGCAAAAGAGCGAAAGCGACGAGCGGCTCGCATACCTGAAAACCATTTCCGAAAACTTAAATCTTGCCGAGGATTTGGACGATTTGACCGAGACCGAACAGGAGCTTATATCCATTTCGCTACTGCCGGCGCCCAAGGCTGACGGCAATAAAAAGGGCGGCAAAAAGGGTGTGGAAAACAGTCCTTTCAGAAAGTATATATGCGGCGGCTATACCGTTTTGTGCGGACGCAACAACGCTCAGAACGACAGACTTACCAAGGGGCTTGCGCCGACGGATTTATGGCTGCACGTAAAGACCTTCCACTCCTCCCACGTTGCCGTATTGTGCGAGGGCAGCGAGGTTTCTGACGAGGTTATAAAGTTTGCCGCCGAGGTGTGCGCGTACTACTCGGAAGCGCGCGGAAAGGACAAGGTTGCGGTTGACTACGCCTTAAAAAAATACGTAAAAAAACCGAACGGTGCAAACGCGGGATTTGTCGTTTACACCGATTTCAAGACAATTCTGGTTGCGCCGAACGCGCATACGGAGGCTAAATGCGATGAATGAAGAAAATAAAAATACCGAGCAAACGACCGAAGAGGGCGCAAAAAATTTTACGCTTTTATATATTGCGATAGGCTGTTTCTCCGTTTCGTGCATAACGCTTGCGCTTGCTTTCTTTATTAAAAACGCGGGTGTTTTTATGCTGATTGCAAGCTTGCTTTGCTCGCTTGCGGCGGTATCGTTTTTGAACGGTCAGAAACGCAAAGCCTACAACACCCTCTGCAAAGTCATAAGAATTTTAAGCTACGTTGTTATGGTTGCCGCGCTTGCCGTTTTTATTATAGGCGCAAGTATAGCGGGCTCAGCCAAATAAATTTATACGAATAAAAGTGCGGAAATTGTGCCATTATTTAAGTAAATGGAAGAAATCTGCACAGACATTTCCGCCACCTTATGCGACGCAGGCATGGGCGGTTATAAAATTTTTTACGAGGAAGAACTCACCGAGTGTCTGCCCGAAAATATGCGCAACCGCGAAACGCTGGAAGCCGCCCTTAAAAATCTGAGCGGCGGCGGCTATATCGACGTTAAATACGCGCGCGGAAACGTTTTCTGCATTGCCTGTTTCAAGCGCTACGAAGCTAAAAAGCCCGAGGAAAAGCCCGAAGCCGTCGTGACGGAAAGCGTGATTACAAAGCCCGCGCTATCCAAAAAAACTTACGTCGCCATATCCCTCTGCGCATTTCTGGGAAGCGCGGCGGGCGGCTGCGTTGCGGCGGTTTTAGGGGCGGTGCTCTGATATGCTTAGCCGCTGCGAAACCGACGTAATGAGCGCGGTGTACTGTCTGTGCGACGGCACGGACGGTTGTCTTATTTCCCCTCTCGATATAATGAGCATTCTGCCCGCGGGGCGCAAATACAGCGTGCAACGGCTTGACGACGCGCTCAGTTCTCTGCAAACGGACGGATATTTAGACGTGATAACTTCCGAGCGCAAGGGCGAAAAAATGTACGTTATATCCCTTAAAGAGAGCGGGCTCAACTTTAAGCGCGTACAAAAGCAAAAGCGTATGGATATTGTAAACAAGATTGCGCTTGCCTTCGTCGGCGCGGTTGCAACCTTTGTTTTCGGTTTGATTTTGAAGGCGATTTTTCACGTTTAAAGTGCAATTGCCCCCGTAATATGGCTTAATTAAAAGTGCCCCGCACAACCGTGCGGGGCACTTTTAATTATCTTTCCAGGAAAGCAACCATCGCCTTATGCATACTGTACAGGTCGGCTTTTGAAACAACTTCGTAGGGGGCGTGCATCGAGAGAACGGGAACGCCCATATCGCAGGTGTCTATGCCGAGTTGCGCTATATACATAGCAACCGTGCCGCCTCCGCCTATATCTATTTTGCCGAGTTCGCCCGTCTGCCAGATAACGCCGGCGTCCTCGAAAGCGTCGCGCAGGTACCCCACCATTTCGGCGGAAGCGTCGTTTGTGGAGTTCTTGCCGCGCGCGCCGTGATACTTTGTCAGCGACGCGCCGCAGTTAAGGTGCGAAGCGTTGCGCTTTTCGTAAACGTCGGAATACGCAGGGTCGTAAGCCGCGGTAACGTCGGCGGAAACGCACTTTGAATTATACCTTACAAGTACGGGGTCGGCGTTAAGTCCGCGCGCGATGCAGTGGATTAAATCCAAAATCACGCGCGACTGCATACCCGTTATGCCGCAGCTTCCCGTCTCCTCCTTATCGGCAAACACGGCTATTACCGTGTCCTTGCTGTTGCAGTCGAAAAGCGCCGTCATTTCGGGGTAAGCGCACACCTTGTCGTCGTGACCGTAACCCGAGATGAGCGACCTGTCAAGACCTACGTCGCGCGGCTTGCCCGCGGGAACAAAGCAAAGCTCGCTCGCCTCGAAATCCACTTCGGTCATACCGTACTTTTCGTTTAAAAGCTTTAAAGCCGCGCTCTTGATGCCGTCGTCATCGTCGCCGTCGGGAATGGTCGAAAGCACCGCGTTCAGGTTCTCGCCCTTTATAGCCGTGCCCATGGGCTTGTTGTTCTGCTCCTGCGCAAGGTGGGGCAAAAGGTCGGTTATATAGAATATAGGGTCCCCCTCGTCCTCGCCTATGCATACGTCTACGCGCTTGCCGCCGCGCAGCACAACCACTCCGTGCAGAGCGAGCGGAATTGTCGTCCACTGATACTTTTTAATGCCGCCGTAGTAGTGGGTTTTCAAAAACGCAATGTTGCCGTCGGTGAATACGGGATTGGGCTTTAAGTCGAGGCGCGGACTGTCGACGTGCGCCGCCATAATTTTAACGCCGCGCTTTTCCAAATCGTTGGTGCCCACTCTGATTATAAATATGTTCTTGTCGCGGTTGATAAAGTAAAGCTTGTCGCCCGCCTTTATTTTATCGCCGAACGTATAGGGCTTGTAGCCCTTAGCTTCGCACAGCTTCTTAGCCGTTGCCGTTGCGCCGCGTTCGGTTTTGGAAGTAAACAGAAACTTTTTATAACCTTCGGCGTAGTCGAATATCGCTTTAAGCTCGTTCTTGTCCGCTTCCTTATAGTAGTTTTTACGCTTGTATTCGAAATCCATATACAATTCTCCTTTTCCAAACGTCATTATAATTGACTTTATGCATTTTGTCAATATGCGCATAAAGGACTTTTTATGAAATATTTTTCACCTAAATTTTGCCAAGGCTATTTACTAATTTATAAATATAGTATATAATTGATTTGATATGGGTGAAAAATTTTTTACGGCAAAAAAGTTGGCGACGCTCGGCGTGCTCACCGCGCTCAGCCTTATAACTTTTTTAATAGAGAACCTGTTCCCTCCGCTTATTATTCCGGGGGCAAAACTCGGGCTTGCCAATGCATTTTCGTTTACGGCGCTAATAATTTACTCACCCGTTGAAGCCTTTATCGTCGTTGCCGCAAGAACTTTGCTCGGCGCAATGTTTTCGGGCAATATCTCGGCGGTGATGTACTCGTTTACGGGCGGCGTCGTGTCGATGGCGGCAAGCTCGGTTTTATTATATCTCGTT
Source organism: uncultured Clostridia bacterium (assembly GCA_964600525.1). Classification (GTDB taxonomy): domain Bacteria; phylum Bacillota; class Clostridia; order Christensenellales; family Borkfalkiaceae; genus Coproplasma. The sequence goes on along the minus strand of CAZRJY010000015.1, from coordinate 11,660 downwards.
CACCCGAAAATTTCGGTTATCTGCGTAAGCGTGATTGCGGCGGTTGCACACAACGTTACGCAGAATATCGTATTCGTTTTAACCTACTCCACCCCCGTTGCGTTTTCGTATATGCCCTATCTTATTCTTCTGGGCGTACTTTCGGGAGCGTTTATCGGCGCGGCGGTTACGGTACTTATAAAGCGCGTTCCTTCAAGCGCGTTTGCGCGCGTTGCGGGAAGTAAAAAAATTTAAATATGTTTCAGGAGGTATGAATTGAAAGCAATTAAAGGAAAGCCCTTTTTTGCCGGTATCCACGTTCACGATAAAAAATCGCTTGCGTGCGGGCAAAAGACGGAAGTGATGCCCGAGCCGGCGGAAGCGTATATTTCGCTTTCGCAGTCGCTCGGCAAACCCGCCGTCGCCGTCGTGGAAAAGGGGCAAAAGGTTAAAGAGGGCGAGCTTATAGCCAAGGCCGACGGCGCGATATCCTCGGACGTGTTCGCAAGTATTGCGGGCGAGGTCACGGATATCAGACAGCTTGTCGGCGCGAACGGCGGCACGGAAACCTATATAGTCGTAAAGGGCGACGGTTCGGGCGAAAAAGCCTACCTGCCCCCTTTAAGCGAGCCGACGGCGGACGAGATTAAAGCGCGCATTAAAGAGTGCGGCATAGTAGGTCTTGGCGGCGCGGGCTTCCCCGCGGCGGTAAAGGTTGCGCCGCGCACCCCCGTTGACACGCTCGTTCTGAACGGCGCGGAGTGCGAGCCGTATTTAACCTGCGACCACCGCATTATGCTCGAATACACCCAGGAGATTGCGCGCGGCGCGCGCTACATTGCCAAGGCTTTGGGCGTAAACAAAATAATAATCGGCATAGAGGCGAACAAGCCCGACTGCATAACGGCGTTCGAACAGTTTGACGACATTCAGCCCGTCATACTTAAAAAGCAGTACCCGATGGGCAGCGAAAAACACTTAATCTACGTTACCACGGGCAGAAAGGTCGGCATAGGCAAACTGCCTGCCGACAGCGGCGTTGTGGTTCAGAACGTCGCTACCGCCTATGCGGTCTGCGAGGCGGTTGAAAAGGGCAAGCCCCTTTACGAACGCATTTTAACCGTTTCGGGAGGCGCCGTAAAAGAGCCCAAAAACCTTTGGGTAAGGGTCGGCACTTCCGTCAAGTCGATAGTCGACTACTGCGGTGGCGAGAGCTTACCGCCCAAAAAGGTCATTCAGGGCGGACCTATGACGGGACTTGCGCTTTCAACCTACGACATCTATACGCACAAGACGACCTCGGGCGTGCTGCTTTTAAACGAAAAGGAAGCCGCGGCGGAAGAACCCACTCCCTGCCTTAACTGCGGTATGTGCGCGGACGTTTGTCCTATGCACCTTATGCCCATGCAGACGGCGTTCTACTCGGCTGCGGGCGACTTCGATACGGCGGCTAAGCTGGGCAACACTCTTGCATGCATAGAGTGCGGCGCGTGCGAATACACCTGCCCCGCAAAGAGACCCTTAATTCAGGCGATAAGAAAGACCAAGTCGTATATGCACAGAAAGGTTGCCCGCGCGTCCACGCCCAAGCCCGTAGACCAGAAGGGCAGGTCGGCGCCCACAGTTCCCCTTACCGAGGACGGCAAGATTGTTGAAAAGCCCGTCGAAAAGAAACTGGACGAGAGCATCGAAAAGACCGACAAGGCGCTCGAAAACACCGCAATAAAAGAAAATACGCAGAAGGAGGAAAAATAAATGGATAACAGCATAGTAATATCCACCCCTCCCCACGTAAAATCCAAACGCACGACCAAGGGCATAATGCTCGACGTGCTTATCGCGCTGCTGCCTGCGGCGGTAATGGGCATCGTGTATTTCAGACTTAACGCGTTTATTTTAGAACTCACCGCGGTGCTTGCGGCGGTTACGACCGAGTTCGTTTACTTCTTTATTAAGAACAAAGGATTTTCGGACAAGTGCCGCCACGCGGGCGAAGTGTGCGCCAAGTGGTGGAAACAGTTCGACTACACCTCGGCGGTAACGGGACTTATCCTTGCAATGATTATTCCCTCCACCGCCAAGTGGTACGAAGTTTTAATCGGCTCAGTATTTGCGATAGCAATCGTAAAAATGGTGTTCGGCGGCACGGGCAAAAACCTTGTTAACCCTGCGGCGACGGGCAGAATATTTATGTTTTTAAGCTTCTCGCTTACCGCCTACGTCGCATGCGCGTACGAGCCCATAAGCCTTGACAGTCAGCTGTATACCGAAGCTACCCACCTTTCGGGCTGGCTTCTCGGCGGAAACGCCGCCGGACAGATGACGCTTTTGGACCTGTTCATCGGCACTGGCGTTGCCGGCTGTATCGGCGAGACCTGCAAGATTGCGCTTATCCTCGGATATATCTACCTTGTGGTGCGCAAGGTTATCAAATGGTGGCAGCCCCTCCTCTTTATCGTGGTTGCGTGTTTCTTTTCCGTTTGCTTTGCGGCGATAGGCAGCAAGAACTTCGAGATTAAGCTGTTCCTTGACTATATGCTTTCGGGCGGACTTATGTTCGGCGCGATATTTATGGCTACCGACTACGTAACCTCGCCCAAAGGCGTTTACGGTCAAATAGTTTACTACGCGGCTCTCGGCTTTTTGACGGCTCTTTTGAGATATCTGACCAAAATCGAAGTCGTATCGTTCGTGATTATGATTTTGAACCTTCTTGTACCTCTCATTGACACGTACATCGTAAGAAAGCCCTTCGGCTACAAAAAAGTAAAAAAGCAAAAGGAGGGCAAATAAATGACGGCTAAACAGTTTTTCAAGAGCACCGCGTTTAAGTGCATTGCCGTTCTTTTATCCATACTTCTGGTATGCGGCATATTGCTTACCGTCTGCAACTCACTGTTCTACGTTTCGGCGGAGGAAAAGTTCGACAGAGCGGTAAAAAAGATTTACGGTAAGTCGGTTCAGACCGAACAGATTACCTTTACCGACGAAACGACGACAAAGTTTTCGAACTCGTCCGTAAGCGAAGCCTACAAGGTTTTAGACGACGGTAACTATCTTATCAAATCCACCGGCAAGCAGGGCTTCGGCGGCGACGTCACCTGCTGGGTGGTCGTAAGAATGTCCGAGAACGGCGACAGCGTGCTCGGCGCGGGCAATATCGCAATCGACAAAGCCGCGGGCGAAAGCTATGTAAGCAAAATCGACAGCTCGGAGCTTAAAGAGTTTTCCAAGATAGAATATACCGAGGGCTTCGAATACGAACTCGGCATAGGCGGCAAGGACTATATCAAGACGGGCGCGAGCTACACGATGCGCGCAATCTCCAACGCGGTTAACGGCGCTATCGAGTTTGTAAACGTAAATATCCTCGGCGGCGCTTCGTCCGAGCCTTCAATTTACGAAGACTTCCTTTACAACGAATATATCGACGTTGACGTTAAAAAGACAAAGCACGAAGTTACGGAAACGGTTGTCAAGTTCACCGTTACCACCAAATCGATTTTAAACGCTCCGCCCGCAACCGTGCGTGTGAGCGTTGACAAGACCACTGGAAAGATTACCGAATTTGCGGTTGTAAGCTACGGCAACACCTACGGCACTACCTACACCCACTTCAACACGCTTATGGTTGGCAAGGGCAAGGACGAAGTGCTCGCGCTTTTGGGAACTGAAGGCGGTTATGACAAAAACTCGATGGACGGCACTCTTGTAACGACGGCTACTCAGACGAATTACCTTATAACGTACGCGGGCTTGTTTGCAACCGCAAACTATGCAAACTCCGCATTGACCGAGGGAGGTGACGCACAATGAAAAACAAGTACGGAAAAATAACTCTCGACGGATTGATTTTCAACAACCCCACCTTTATGCTCGTGCTTGGCACCTGCCCCACTCTGGGACTTATCTCGTCGGCTTCGAGCGCTGCGGGCATGGGTCTTACGGTCGTAGTAATTTTAACCCTTTCCAACATTCTCATTTCGGCAATGAGAAAGATTATCCCCAACGAAGTGCGTATCCCCGCGTATATCGTAATTATCGCAACGCTTGTTACTCTTGCGCGAATGGTGCTTGAAAAACTCGTGCCCGATTTGTACGACAGCTTAGGCGGCTTCCTTGCGCTAATCGTTGTTAACTGTATAATCCTCGGCAGAGCGGAAGCGTTCGCAAACAAGCACAACGTTGTGGAAAGCGCGCTCGACGGTCTTGCAAACGGCTTCGGATTTACCGCCGCTCTTACCGTTATGGGTATCGTGTGCGAATTCCTCGGAAGCGGCTCGCTGTTCGGATTTAAGATTATGAACTTCTCGATTGGAATGTTTGCTTCCCCCGCGGGCTCGTTTATAATCTACGGACTTTCCATTGCGCTTTTCACCTATATTATAGACGTGTTTATGCGCAGCCGCAGAGTTAAGGAAAACAGGCTTGCAAGGGAAAATCTTCTGGATAAGAACCCCGAAGGCGGCGCGGCAATCGAAGCCGCAAAGGAGGTTTAAACAATGGGTACGTTTATTGCCATTATTTTAGCCGCGGTTTTAACCAACAACTTCATAACCGTTAAAACCTACGGTATCTGCCCCTTCCTCGGCGTTTCCAAAAAGACCAATTCCGCACTCGGTATGGGCGTTGCTGTTACAATAGTTATGACAATCGCCGTTGCGGTCACCTATCCCGTTTACGAATATATGATGGTGCCGCTCGGAATAGATTACCTCGAAATTATAGTCTTCATATTCATAATCGCCTCATTGGTGCAGATGCTGGAAAAGATTATTCAGAAGGTTTCGCCCTCGCTTTATAACTCGATGGGCATATACCTCCCCTTAATCACTACCAACTGCGCGGTTTTAGGCGTGTGCGAGCTTGTTATAGGCGATATGTCTTCGATTATCGGCGAGGCTTCGATGAATATGGGCTGGGCGGTGCTGTACGCGCTGTTTGCAGGTCTGGGCTTTACCCTCGTTATGGTTATAATGAGCGGTCTTCGCGAAAAGCTGAACAACGTTAAGGTAAGTAAGTCGCTTATGGGCTTCCCCATCGCGATGATTACGGCAAGCTTTATCTGCATGGCGTTTATGGTGTTCACCTATATCAAGTAAGGAGGAAGAAAGATGATAAATTTACTCGTTACTTTGGGAAAAGTCGACGCGTCCACCTGGAAAACGGTAGGCATTGTCGCCGGTATATTGGCGGCGCTTGCAGTGCTTATCGTGGCGCTCATTCTCATTGTCGGAAAAGTTTTTAAAGTAAATATGGACGAAAAGGTTACCAAGATTATGGAAAACCTTGCCGGCGCCAACTGCGGCGGCTGCGGCTGCTCGGGCTGTTCGGGCTTTGCGGCTAAGCTTGCAAGCGGCGAGGGCGACCTTGCCGACTGCCACGTCACCTCCCCCGAAAAGAAGGCGGAAATTGCAGCAATGCTCGGCATCGAGTTAAAAGACGAGGAACGCACGGTTGCCGTGGTTAAGTGCAACGGCGGTCTTGCCAACGCGCCCGAGGCGTTCGAGTACGTGGGAAACCCCACCTGCGCCGCCTGCAATACGCTTTTAGGCGGCAACAAGCTGTGTAAGTTCGCGTGCTTAGGCTGCGGCGACTGCAAGGTTGTCTGCCCCGAGAGCGCAATTAAAATTTCCGACAAGCTTTCGGAAGTCGACCCCGACAGGTGCATAAGCTGCGGCGCGTGCATTAACGAATGCCCCAAGCACATTATAGAGCGCATACCTGCCACTGCTCCCGTGTACGTGGCTTGCTCGTCGAAGTGCAAGGGCAAGGACGTTATGAACGTGTGCAAGGTCGGCTGTATCGGCTGTACGATGTGCGCGAAAAAGTGCCCGCACGGCGCGATTACCATGCAGGACAATCTGCCCGTATTCGATTACTCAAAGTGCACGGGCTGCAAGACGTGCGTTGCCGTTTGCCCCCGTCACATCATAATCGACAGAGAAACCAAAGCCGACCAGTAGGCGTGTCGCCTCCGCCAAGTCCTTTAATTGCTTGCGCGTGGCACTCATTAATCACTGCAAAACGTAAGCCCCGCTCGTTCCGAGCGGGGCGCTTATTTTATATTATAATGTTTCCGTCGTCGACGAATTTCAAAGGAGCAACCGTCAGTCCGTGCACCGTGCAGATTATCGGCGCCGAGGAATTATTCGTCAGCTTTGCAGTATGTACGCAGTCCTTGTGCGAAGAGCAGTTGCTGTCGGTAACGTCTACCGTCTTTGCGGCGGTATCGACGTAAATGACGTTGTACCCTCCGTTGTCGGTGGTAAAGCGTATTGTAAAGCCGCCCTCGCCCTCCTCCAACTCAACACAACTTTCGTTGAGTATGCTCGGCTTGCCGCCGAATTCGTAGGTTAATACCTGCTCGCCGCGAAAGCTGACCGAAAAGCCGCTGAGCGCCGACTTGTCGCGCCCTATTGTGAACGATAAAATGAGCGCGACGGCGGTTATTATTATCACGCCGAACGCGACCAAATCCCATATCGAGAACCACTTCGAGTTCTTTATTTGTTCAATCTTTTTAAGCGACATTTCAGGAAAGTACTATCCTGCCGTTTTCGACCGTATTGGCAAGAGTATAGTTTTTGTTTTCGATTTTAAAGTAGTCGGGTGCGTTGGTAAGCACTTTGCCAGCGCCGTCCCTGTATATAAGCATAATAACCTTGCAGTCGGTCATATTATCGTTTATAAACTGCGCCGCGCTCTGCATATCCATAGCCGAAAGCGCCGTTGTGAGCGCGTCCGAACGCCCTGCCGGGCCGCCGACGATTGTCACCGTTGCAACGTCCGTTCGTACAGGACTGCCCGTATGCGGGTCAATTATGTGGCAGTAGCGCGTGCCGTCAATTTCGTAATATTTGTGATTGTCGCCGCTTGTCGAAAGGTTGGCGTTCTGCATTTTGAACGACGTGTACGGGCCGCTTCCGCGCGGGTCGCCAGCCGCAACGCTGTAATTATTATCGCCGCCTAAGTACTTTTTAACGCTCATGCTCGACACGCCGAAATTGAAATAGCCGTATTCCATTCCCGCTTCCGTCATCATAGCGTTAACCTTGTCCGCGCACCAGCCCTTGGCTATGCCGCCCAAATCGAGCGCCAGCGAATATTCGTTATCGTCGCCATCTACCTTTACCGTAAAATTTGGCTTCGTTGCGTAATATGTGCCGTCCAATTCATAAATTTCCACTTCCGAAAAGTGTTCGGAAAGCTCTTTGAATGCCGTAACGTATTTCCCGTCGGGCAGCGAAGGCGTATCGCCCTCTCTGTCGTATGGCATAGCGCCTGTTACCGTCGTTCGCGCGGCAAAGCCGTATATATCCTCGCAGTAATACACCGCGGGATTGAAACAGCCGTCCGTTTCCGCATAGACCTCTTTTGCGAGCGTAAGCACCTCGTAGCAGGTTCGGTCTATCTCGACCGCGGCGCCCGCTGCTGCTCTGTTGAATTTGCAAACGTACGAATTGGAACGCGCTACGCTGAGCGAATTTTCGACGTCTGAAAGAAAGCTTTCGACCTTGTCCGCAAGGGTGTTGAATTCGCTTTCCTTAACGTCTGCGGCAAACAACCTTGCAGCCGTATCCATTGCATAATAGGTTTTGTAATAGCTGCTTTTTCCGCTATCCCTGCACGCGCACAGCACCGAAAGCGATATTACCGCCAGCGCGGCAACGCCCGAGGCAAACTTTTTCACGGTCAGGAGTTATCGGGCGCAAGCGCGGTCTGTACTGCCAAAAGCAATCTTGCCGAGCTCAACGTTGCGCCCGTTGCAATCAGCGAACTGTCCGAAACCGAGTTTTCGGTTGCGCCGTTCTGACCCTGCACCGTCGCAGTCATTGCAAGTATCTCGTTAACCGTCTTACCCTCGTAAGCGGCAAGAATTTTGTCCGCTTCCGCATTCCAGAGCTGAGGGTTCCACGTCGTTCCCGTAGAAGCGTTAGTATAGCCGCTCGAAAGCGTAACAACCTTTTTGACTACGTCGTTCTTTAATACCACGCGCACCTTCGCGCCGTAATCCGTGTTCCAGCTGTTGTAGCCGTACGCGCCCTCGACAACCTCGTAACCGTCCAGCGAGGCGAGCGCGTTCTGCACCGCCAGAAGCAGTCTGCCCGAGCCGAGCGTTGCGCCCGTTATAATAAGATTGTCGCCGTAGTTCACAAAACCGTCGTCCTCTTTAACCACGGGAATACCTTGGTTTGTAACGACTTCCAGTGCAAGAATATCGGCAACGTACTTTCCGCGGTATGCGTTGAGAAGGGTCTGACGGCTGTCGTACCACACCTTGGGGTCCCAGTTGCCACGCGCTTCCGAAGCCTCTACGTAGTCGCTGTCCGCCACGGTAACCTTTCTTATGCGGTCGCCCTTTTTATCCGACTGCACCTCAATGTTTACTTTTATGCCGTAATCGGTGCCCCACTGTGCGTAGTGCATTTCGCCGCTTACCGACTGAGTTTTAGCACAACCCGCAAGCGACGCGCACGTTGCGCCGCACGCCGCCGCCGTAAGCATTACGGCTACCGCCTTTAAAACCTTTCCGCGTAAAGTCTTTTTCATAGTAAAATTATTTCCTTTATCAAAATATTTTATTCTGTTCTGAGTGCGACAACAGGGTCCTTTTTAGCCGCGGCCGACGCGGGTATCAAGCCCGATATAAGCGTTAAGCCCACGCTTACCAGCACCATGATTAACGCCTGCCACCAAGGCAGAGCCGCTATGCCCCAAATGCCCGCAAGCGAGTTGACTATAACGTTTACTATTATCGAAAGCATATAAGTTACGAATATGCCGAAAAGTCCTGCGACAAGTCCTATTATAAACGTTTCGGCGTTGAACAGGCGCTTGATATCCTTCTTTCTTGCACCCACCGCACGCAGAATGCCTATTTCCTTTATTCTCTCGACAACCGACACGTAGGTGATAATGCCTATCATAACCGTAGACACAACAAGCGACAACGCTGTAAACGCCACAAGCGCAATGGTTATCATCTCTATCATCGTGTTAATCATATTGATAATAAGCCCGACGTTGTCCGAATACGTAATCTGCATTTTTTCTTCGAGCTTAGTCGGCTCAGCAGCGCCAGTCATTGTGTAATTATCCCCGCGCGAGCACATTGCGTTCCACTCGTCAAGATACGCGCAAACCTTGTCTTTTGCCGAGAAATCCTTGGGGTAAATATAGATAGCCGAAGGTCTTTCGCTGCCGCCGAGAAGCCCCGCCGACACTTTGAACATATCGTCCTTGGCGGTGGGGTCGGAAAGTCCCGACATCATCATCGACATTATGCTTCCGCTCTCGAATATGTAGCTCATACCCGGCAGCATTACCGCGGTAAGCTGACCGTTCACCTCTCTCAGCGAGGTATACATAAACGAATAAGGAAGTCTTGCAAGCTCGCCTTTTTCTTTGATTTCCTTTACGATTGCGCTCTCGTTTGCGTCCTTTATAACGCGGTCGGTATGCGCCTTGGTATAGAATACACCAGGGTCCATACAGCTGTACGAAATACCGCTTTTCTTCTGTAAAATAAGCTTTACGCTGAGCTCGGCACCCTCGCCCTCGATATCGGGCACGGGAAGCATCTGCGGCATTTTAGGATTACTCTCGTTTATAACGTTGCCGTCGCTGTCCAGAATGTTGCCCTTTTCGTCCATACTGAACGTGAAGTTGTTTGATATGTAAGGACGGTGCACCCAGCCCGAAGCGACGCCGCTGACCTTGGCATACGCCTGGTCGTTTTTGTAATAGGTAAACTTTTTGGAATTTTCGCCGATAAACCTGGACAATGCGATGCCGTTTTCGGGGTCGGACTGACCGTTGGTTATACCGCTGCCCACAAGGCCTATTAGCTCGTTAAAATTGACGTTCTCGCCGTTGTCGTCCCTGATTGCGTTGAACGCGTAGTTCAAAAACTCCTGCTGCGTAAGATATCCGTACTGTCCGAGAGCGATATCGGTTATCATACTCTCGTCAACGACCATAATAAGCGCGTTGGGGTCGGAGAAAATTTCCTGTTTGCGCGCGTCGGAAAGACCTTCCGCGTCGCGCGAAACGCCGTTTGCCGATTCGTACGCAACGACGTCGAACTGGCTGAATATGTACTCGTAATTGTCGGGCACTTCCTTGAAAGTGGAAATACTCGAAATCGTACCCGTAAAGTTTTTGTATTCCTCCTGCTCGCTTAAAATCATGGAATACATTCCGCGGATACCCGTTACCGAAGTTATAACCTCGGGCAAGTCGCCCTTGACTTTAAAGCCCGTATAAATGTTGTTTGCAGGATTGAAATCGTAGCCGTACTGAACGACGTTCGTCAGCTTGGAATCCATTTTACCGACGTAATCCACGTACTCGTCGGTAATGTTGTTTGTCTTTGTGAGCCCCTGCGCGAACGTGCCCAGCGTTTCCATAAGCGAGCGCACGTACAGCTTATCTTTAAGCTTGGTTATATTGACCTTGGGTCTTGACGACGAGGACATATCCATCAGCGAAGAAAAGTCGAGCGCCGAACGCGTTACCGTAACGGGGTTGCCCGAAAGCATATCGTTTTCCATATTGCGGATATAGTTCTTGACGCCCGCGGATATTGCAAGAACCATCGACACGCCGATAACGCCTATCGAGCCCGCAACCGAAACCATTGCCGTCCTCTTTTTCTTGGACAGCAGGTTCATACAGCTTAAACCCAGCGCCATACCCATCGACATCGACGTCTTTTTCTTTTTGCCCTTGTTGGTCTTTACAACCTCCGCTTCGCCTTCCGCCGCCTGTTCGGACGTATCTTCCACGGCGGGTGCTGCGGTTTCCTCAACTCCGTCGTAGGGGTTGGAATCGTCCAGAACCTCGCCGTCGAGAAGCTTTACGATACGCGTCGAGTACTGTTCGGCAAGCTCGGGGTTGTGCGTTACCATTACGACAAGTCTGTCCTTTGAAATTTCTTTCAAAAGCTCCATTATCTGCACGCTGGTAGTCGAATCGAGCGCGCCCGTCGGCTCGTCCGCAAGAACTATCTCGGGGTCGTTTATAAGCGCGCGGGCTATCGCAACCCTCTGCGCCTGACCGCCCGAAAGCTGGTTGGGACGGTTTTTTATCTTGTCTTTTAGTCCCACCTTTTCAAGCGCGTCAACCGCCCTCTGTCTGCGCTCCTGCTTGGATACGCCCGATATCATAAGCGCGAGTTCCACGTTCTGCAAAATGGTCTGGTGGGGTATTAAGTGATAGCTCTGGAAAATGAAGCCTATCGAGTGGTTACGGTACGTGTCCCAGTCCCTGTCGCCGTACTGCTTGGTGCTTCTGCCCTCGATTACAAGGTCGCCCGAAGTGTATTTGTCCAGTCCGCCTATTATGTTCAGAAGCGTTGTTTTACCGCAGCCCGAAGGACCGAGTATCGAAACGAACTCGCTCTTTCTGAACTTTAAGCTTATTCCCTTTAACGCGTGTACTTTTTCGTCTGCTACGGCATAGACTTTTTTTATATCGTTTAATTCCAACATTGCCATAAGTGTTTTATATTTCCTTTTATATTAGTTTATTTTTCCCGCATTAAGCCGCGCAAGCGTGCGCGCCTTGCCTATTATTCCCATAACCGTGCAAAGGTCGGGCGAATTGGGCGAGCCCGCAACGGCTATTCTCAAAATTTCCGCAACGTCCGCAACGCTTCCCTTAAAGTTTTCGGGATT
>CAZRJY010000014.1:0-18320 GCA_964600525.1 uncultured Clostridia bacterium | reverse complement strand
GTATAAATTTATCTTATAACACTATTTTGAAAAAGATTTTATACATTTTTCTATGGTTCAACTACATTGCGCCCACGATAGATATCCGCTGTTGCAGGCTTACGGGAATACGTCCGCGCCTTGCGGTGAGGGCGGCGAGCGAGGACGACGAGGACAGACGTTCGGCAAAACTCGCTTCGGCAATTTTAAGCGCCGCGTGCGAGGACTGCGACATAGACGGTGCGCTTTCAAAGGCGACGGTGTGGTCGGAGACGTGCGGCACGGTGTTCTACAAAATCATCTGGGACGGCTATGCGGGCAACGAAATCGGCAAAACCTTCGACGGCGCAAGCGTGCGCGACGGCAAGGTAAGAGTGTCGGTCGTTTCGCCTTTCGAGATTTATCCCGACTCGCTTTCGGAGGAAAACCTGTATAACCAGCCCAGCTTAATTCACGCGAGGGCGGTACCTGCGGACGATATATTCGCGGCATACGGCGTGCGCGTCGAGGGCAGGGATATAGAGGAGGGCGCTTCTGTGTTCGCCGCCGACGGTCAGCAGAGGCAGACACGCTTTGTCAAACACGGCTACGAGGTGGTAATCGAAAGATATGTGCGCCCCAATTCGGCATTTCCGAACGGCAGACTTACGATTGTTGCTGGGGATAAGCTTTTATACGACGGCGAACTTCCTTACCTCAACGGCGACGGCGGCTCTCGAACCTATCCGTTCGTGGCGCAGTATTCCACGCCGCTTGCGGGCAACTTTTTCGGCACTTGCGTGGTTGACAGGCTCATACCCGTACAGCGCGCCTACAACGCGGTTAAAAACCGCAAGCACGAATTTTTAAACCGCATTTCAATGGGCACGGTCGCCGTCGAGGAGGGCTCGGTGGATACCGACGAGCTTGCCGAGGACGGTCTCGCTCCCGGTAAAATAATAGTTTACAGGCAGGGCGCAACTCCGCCCGAAATGCTTACGCTCGGCAGCGTGCCTTCGGAGTTTATGCAGGAGGAAGAGAGGTTAGAGCGCGAGTTCTACAAAATTTCGGGCACGACGGACATATCGCAGGAAACCAACGCGTTCACGTCGGTGACCTCGGCAACCGGCTTGCAACTCATCATCGAGCAGGACGAGGCGAGGCTGAACGTGTGCTACGAACAGATACGCTCGGCGCTCAAAGGCGTGGGCAGAATGCTGCTTAGACTTTACAGGCAGTTCGCTTCGAACGTCAGGCTTGCAAAAATTGCGGGCGGCAACGACGCGCTGTCGGCGGCAAGCTTCAAGGCTGGCGACGTCACGGGCGACGACGTCGTGTTGGAAGCTGACAGCGACATAAATATGACCCCCGCGCGGCGCAGGGCGATTATCTACGATATGATTGACAAGGGGCTGTTTTCCGACGCGAGCGGTAAAATCAGCACCAACGTAAAGGGGCGGCTTTTGAAGTCGCTCGGCTATAACGGCTACATAGGCGGACGCGATTTGGACGAGCTTAACAGACAGCGCTGCGCCGAGGAGAACGAAGCGCTCAAATGCGGGCGGAGTGCGGAGATACGCGATTTCGACGACCACGCGGTGCACGTCGAAGAGCACACTGCGTATCTTCTGACCGAAAAGCTTACGCCCGAACAGGAAAAGCGCGTGTACGAACATTTAAAACAACATAAAAATAAAACTTCGGAGGTAAAAAATGAAGGATAACCAGATACGTGACGGGGCGGTTACGGCAGACACCGCGGAGGCGGAAGTGGACAAAGCTGCGGCGGTAACCGGCAAGTTCAAGGACGTAGAGGCCCTTTTGCAGGCCTATCAGGCGCTCGAAGCCGAATTCACCCGACGCAGTCAGCGGCTGAAAGAGCTTGAAGCGAACAAGGAAATTTCCGCACCCGCAACCATGGATAAGGGAAACGCGGAAACTCCCTCGCAGAGGGCGGAAAAGCAGGCGGAGGAGGTAAAGACTTCACCGCTCAGCGACGAGGTTAAAAACGCCGTGATAGAGGAATATCTCAACGGCGTGGTTGCAAAGCGCGGCGTGCCGTTCGTTACGGGCGGCGGAGCCGTTGCGGCTCAGCGGCGCACTCCGACCACTTTAAGAGAGGCGGGTGTGCTTGCCGGTAAACTTTTTTCTAATAAGGAGGATATTTAATTGATTACAATTTCAAACGCCGACGCGGCGTTAAAGGATTACTATCTCGACGCGGTCAACGCGCAGCTCAACGGCGAAGTTTCGCCCTTTTTCAACGCGATTGCAAAGAGCAGCGAAAACGTCTTCGGTAAGGACGTAAAGCTTACCATAGCAAAGGGCGATATGACGGGCGTGGTCGCAGGCAGCGAGGACGGCGCTTTGCCTACTCCCCGTTCCAACAGATATTTCAATATAACTCTGCCGCTTAAAAACATCTACGGCACAATCGAAATTTCCGACAAGGCGATGCGCGCTTCCGAAAATTCGGCGGGGGCGTTCGTAAACCTTCTGAACGCGGAAATGGAGGGGCTTGTCGCAGGTGCCAAGGCTAACTTTGCGCGTATGCTCTACGGCGACGGCAACGGTCTTTTGTGTAACGTCGTTTCCAAAAAGTCCGCCAAGGTGCTCGCCGTCAACAACGCAAAGACCTACTTCAACGGACTGAACGTTACTATCGATACCACCATACCCACGCAGAACAAAATCGTCGGGGTGGATACCGCAAAGAACGAGCTTACTTTCCAGAACAACATTGCGGAAAGTTTCCCCGGCGGTGAAGCGATATACCTTACGGGTGCCAAAGGCAACGAGCTTATAGGGCTTGCGGGCATATTCGACAAGAAAACGCTCTACGGCTACACGAAGGCGGACGAAGGTTACTTCCAGCCTTACTGCAAGACTTTGACGTCTTCGTCGCCGCTCACGGAAAGCGATATTGTCGAAGCTATCGACACTTTGGAGGAAAGCGCGGACAGCAAGGTCAATATGATACTTTGCTCGCACAAGATGAGGAAAAAGATTGCCTCGCTTATGAGCGCTTCGAGAAGAATAGTAAACACCGCGGATATCGCGGCGGGCTATTCGAGCATCGTCATTAACGACGTGCCCGTGTACGCCGACAAGTTCTGCCCCGACAACAGAATTTATTTTGTCAACACCGACGACTTTATGCTGAACCAGCTCTGCGACTGGGCTTGGCTCGAAGACGAGGGCGGCAGAATTTTGAAGCAGGTTGCGGGTAAGGCGGCGTATACGGCAACGCTTGTAAAGTATGCCGAGCTCGTGTGCAAGAGACCCTGCGGTCAGGGCTTGATTAAGTTCGAAGATTAAAGTTTGAGGAGGCGCAATGAAGGTTAAAGAAATTTTATGTCAGACAATGCGCCTTGTAGGCAGGACGGAGGCGGCGGACTGTATCGAAAGCGATATTTCCGACGACCAGGCAGCGCGCTTAAAACGCGCGCTGCTTACCTACCTTAACGCCGTGCTCGACGAGTTGGCGCGCGGCTATTTTCCGCTCGATACCGAGGAGGAAATGAGCTCGGAAAACGGGGTGTACGCGTTTGCCGACTTTTTAAAGGCGCCGCTTAAAATCAACCGCGTAACCGACGGTAAAAACCCGATTGGGTGGCATATATACCCCGATTACTTGCTTGCGGACGCCGAAAAAATAACCGTTTACTACGAATATCTGCCGCCCCGGCTTTCCGAGGACGACGATTTTTACTATCCCGTATTTGCGGTAAGTCCGCGCCTTGTAGAGTACGGAATGGCGGCGGAGTATTTCCTCGTTGCGGGCGACGGCGAGGGCTACAACGCGTGGGAAAGCAAGTACCGCGAGGAAATAGAGATGTTGCTTTCGCGCAGCAGCGTGAAGGAAAGAATACCGCCCAGACGGTGGATTTAAGGGGGTAAGGCTTATGATAAAACGCGCGGTAAAACGGCACGGCGGCTTTAAGACCGAGAGGCTTGAAACCGAAATTATAGGCGGAAAAACCGACTTTTGCGCGGAACGGTTCGGGTATAAACGCGATAAAAACGGAATTTTGCCCGCATTGTCCGCAAGCGCAGTATCGCCCGTGGTAAGATTTGGCTATGCGTCTTTTGCGGAATATCTTCCTCTGAGCGGACTGACGTTAATATCGTCGAAGTACGGTCAGCTTGTCAAGTGGACGGGCGGCGATAGCGCCGTCACCACCGTGGGCGTAATTGCGACGTATTACCCCTCGGTGCACTGCGGCATAATCGACGGCGAAACCAAATACGCGGTAATAAGCTCGAACTACCTTATCAAAGTAACGCTCGACGGCAACGTCACTTCGCAGGAGCTTTACGCAAGACTTTATTCGAGCGTATCGCACTGCGGCAGAATATTCGGCTGCGACGTCAACGACAGGTATAAGATAAGATGGTCGGGTTATGCGGTTAACGAATGGGTTGAGGACCCCGACAAGGCGGGGTACGTCCGTCTGAAAACGCAGCTCGGCAAGGCGCTGAATTTGTTTTCGTTCGACGAAAAAGTGGTTATCGTGCGCGAGTACGGAATAACCCTTTTAAGCACTTTGGGCGACTTCCGCCATATGCGCATTTCGCCGTGCGATACGCTGCGTTTGCCGCTTGTTTACGACAATAGTTCGGCTATATGCAGGGGGCAATTATGGATTTACACGCACGGCGGCATGTACGTTTTCGACGGAAAGACCGTTACGAGGGCGCCTTTCGACGAATTGATGACGGACTACGTGCTGGAAAAACCCAAAGTGTTCGGCGACAGGTATATCTATTACACGGCAACTCGCGGTACCGAAAAATGTATTTTTGTGTACGATGCGGAAACGGGCGAATGCACGCCGTTTGCCAAGGACTGCTTTTGCCAGTTTTTCACACCCGACGGTATGTACTGCTTTAACGGCAACTTGCTTTGCACTCTGTCCGAGGGGCTTGACGACCCCGACCGCAAATGGGTTTCCAAACCTTTCGACCTCGGCACGGACAGGACCAAAGCACTGAAAAGTCTGCGCGTCGAGGGGAGCGGCAACCCGAGCGTGGAAATCGACTGCGACGGGCGCAAGCTGCACGCGTACGGTTTGGGCGAAACCAGATTATCCGAGTGCGGGCGCACGTTTACTTTCAAGGTGACGGGCAACTGTTCGGTTACGCGGCTTGTCGCGGAATGGGAGGTGCGGAAATGACGTACGACATAATCGAAATAACCGACGAAGAGGCGGCGCAGCTCGGAACGGTGAGGCTCAAACTTTTAAGAACGGCTCAGCAGAAAAAGAACGAGCTGTATCATAAACTTTTAAAGGAACTCGCCGAACAGAAGCGGCTGACCTATTCCAACGGTTTTGAAAATTCCTCGATGTACGTGCAGGTACAGTTGGACCTGAGGACAGAGTACAACTATCAGGTTTCGGTTTTGAAGGAGCAGCTGCTTTTCAATATGTCGCTCGGCGAGCCGACCAACAACGGCGAAACGGGCGACAGCGGCAGCGACAACTCTGCCTATCTTGTCGATTACGAGCTGTCGTATCTGGAAAGGTACGTTCACGTCCGCGACTACTATCTGACAATCGAGGACCCCAACGAGAGGCTTGCTCTTCTGGCGGCGGACGAGGTTGCGTACAAGTATCTGGGCACGTATTACAATACGCTGTTCAACTATCTGGCTTCGTTGACTTAAAATGTCCTGCCGACGGGCGGCGGGCGGCAATTTTGCCGCCCGCTTTTGCTTTACATTTTTTCCGCTTTATTTTATAATTGTCTGTATGAGAATTGCCGATAACTGGAAAGATTATAAAATTATCGCAACGGGCGACGGTATGAAGCTGGAAAAGTGGGCGGACGTAACTTTATTGCGCCCCGACCCGCAGGTTATCTGGCATGCGCGCACCGATTTGTATTCGCACCCCCAAATCAACGCCGTGTACCACCGCAGCGAAAAGGGCGGCGGCGGTTGGCAGGTGCGCAAATCTTTCCCGCAGAGCTGGAACGTAAGCTATAAGGATTTGACTTTCACAGTCAAGCCGATGGGGTTCAAGCACACGGGGCTGTTCCCCGAGCAGGCGGTAAACTGGGATAAGATGCGTTCGCTCATCGAAGGGGCGGACAAGCCCGTTAAAGTTTTAAACCTTTTCGCGTACACGGGCGGAGCGACGGTCGCGTGCGCCAAGTCGGGTGCTGAGGTCGTTCACGTTGACGCCGCTAAGGGAATGGTCGAGCGCGCGGGCGAGAACGCGCGGCTTTCGGGAGTGAACAGCGGTATCCGCTACATAATCGACGACTGCGCCAAGTTCGTCAAAAGGGAAATCCGCCGCGGCAATAAGTACGACGCAATAATCATGGACCCGCCCAGCTACGGCAGAGGCCCCAACGGCGAGATGTGGAAAATCGAGGACAACCTCTACGACTTCGTAACGCTGTGTACCCAAGTGCTTGCGGACAACCCCCTGTTCGTGCTTATAAACAGCTACACCACGGGACTGCAACCCGCAGTTATAAAAAACATTCTCACGCTCACTCTGGGCGGAAGGGCGGGAAGCGCCGAAGCCTACGAGGTAGGTCTTCCGACCGACGAAGGTATAGTTTTGCCCTGCGGTTGCAGCGGAATGTTTACCGGGGAATAAAAGAGGAATAATTTTATGGAAACACAGGATTTAATCATATTGCACGAGGACAATCACGTTATAGTGGTATTAAAGCCGCAGAACGTAGCGTGCTGTCCCGACGAGAGCGGCGACGACAATCTTTTCGACTGTATCAAGCGCTATTTAAAGCAAACCTACAACAAGCCCGGCAACGTGTTTCTGGGGCTTGTCCACCGCCTCGACAGACCGACGGGCGGCGTAATGGTGTTCGCCAAGACGTCCAAGGGCGCGGCGCGGCTTACCGAGCAGATGAAAAACGGCGGCTTCGAAAAGAGGTACTTCGCCGTGCTGTGCGGCGTGCCGTCCAGAAAGCAGGCAACGCTTAAAAACTATCTGCGAAAGAGCACGGTCAACAACACCGTTTACGTATGCACCCAGACCGAGGAGGGCGCGAAATTTGCCTCGCTCGACTATGAGGTGAGGGAGGAAAAGGGCGGACTTTGCCTTGCGGAAATTAAACTGCACACGGGCAGAACGCACCAGATAAGGGTGCAGATGGCATCGGTCAACTGCCCCGTTTACGGCGATATGCGTTACGGAGGCGACAAGGCGGTAAAGGGTAAGCTTGCGCTGTGGGCGTATTCGTTAAGATTTACGCACCCCACGACGGGCGAGAAAATGCGCTTCGAAATAGAGCCTCCCGCCGACGAAGGGGTATGGGCAAATTTCAATTTTGAGGTAAAATAAATTCCAACGCGCGGCGAAAGTTATTGACAACCCCGACCGTTTTAGTGTAAAATCAATTTGTTATACGGAAAATTTTGTTTTCAAGGTTTATATTATATGGAAAAATATAAAAAACTGAAATTATCATTGATTACGCTGCTTTTGGCGCTTATAGTAGCGCTCACCGCGGCGGTGTTTGCCATTAAAGAGCGCGGCGTTGCCGCATTTGCCGCCGACCGCTATGTTGAGCTGGACGGCAATTCGGTGTTCTACACGACTATCCGCGGCGCGGAAATCAGCGAGAGCGAAGTTGTCGGCGAGGGTGAGGCGGCTAAACGCTATACTCTGTTTAAAATGGGTACGGAAGAAACCGTTTCCTACCGCCAGAACCTTGCGTATACCTGGATAAGCAGCAATAAAAACGACGACCTTCCCGGCGGCGAAGATTATATCACGAACACGCTGTCGATGGAGTTGTATTTCCAGAAAATCAACTTTAAAAGATTTTATATCAAATTCGAGTCCCAGCAGAACGTTTTAACCAAGGACGCCAAGAGCACAAACTACCTTGTTTTCACTGCGGTGGGAAGCGGCAACGACAAAGCCGTACAGGTTTCCGTATCTAAGACAATAGAGGAAAAAGAAGGCGAAATAGAGGGTATGGTCGATATCGGCTCGCCCTACAAGGCTAACGAGCATATCAAATTCGCGCTCGGCGCGTACGTTGACGGCGACTATACGGTAAACCTCGAAGGTGCGCCTACCGCAGGTAAGTTCGAAAACGTTTACGAAAATTATGCAACCTACGTAGCTTCGGGCGACAGCGCGGTAACGCCTTTAACTTTCGGCGCGGTATTCGAAGGCGACAACGTAGATACCGGCGACGGCGCGGAGATGGCGCTTGTCGAAATCAGCGGACAGTCGTTCGAAATGCACAAGCAGGGCGATACGTACAAGGTTAAAGATACCGCCGCACCCGTAATCTGCTTCAACCAGACCCCTTCGTATTTAGAGTACGGCAAGTCGATAGGCTTCCAGTACAAGGTTATCGACGTACTGGCTTCGTCGCCCAGAGCAACAGCTTACTATTACGTGCTCAAAGGCAAACAGGTCGAAAAAGAGAATTACGACTTCGACAAAACCGATTACGATACGAAGACGACCGACGGCGAGGGTGAGGGTGAAACCGAAACTCAGGAAAATCCTTTCATTAAGGTAACTTCCTCGTCGGGCATAAGAATAGTGACCGACAACGAAACGTTTATTCCCCGCAAGTACCTCAAATCGGACGTGATGGGACTTGTAAAGATTTACTACGAACTTTCCGACGTTTCCTCGACGTCCACGGCGCAGACCGACAAGGTTTTCGTTAACTGGTACGTTAAGGAGGCGGGAAAGGCGGATACGGCGCTCGAAACGGTGAAGGGCTCCGAATTCTTAAAGCTCATCAAGAGCAAGGAAGGCGCAACCTACGCAAGAGAGGGCGACGCTACGCTTGACGATTATAAAGCCAGCGTAGAGCATTTCAGGGAAGAATATCAGACCGCGATTAACGAGGCTATTGAAAAACTCGATGACGGCAAGCTGTATGCGGGCGGAAACAAATTCTATCTGCCCTCGATTGAGAACGGTTTCCTTGACGACTACCTTGTAGGTACCGATTACAAGTATTCCATATATTATAAAGGCAGCTCAACCGGCACGCATTCGTCGCTTGCTTACAACCAGCTTGCAATCGATTTGAACGACGCCGACGTCACTTACAGATTTACCATTCTCATATCCGACACGTTCGGCAATCCTATGAGATATCCCGACGAAAACGGCGAATGGCAGGAAATCACCTCTGACGACGTGTGGGACGAGGATTATGCGCTTCTGCTTCCCTTCTTCGAGTTCGACGTTTCCTACAAGGAAGCAACGGCTGAGCCCCCCGAAAACCTTTCGCTTTCGTACGTGGGCAACAGTTACAGCGGCGTAACATTTAAGATTACGGGCGTAAGCCAGACTTATACCACTTCATACAAGCTGTACGTTTTCAACAGAAACGAGTTCAGCAAGGACTACGAGGGCGACGCGGAGATGCTTAAAGTGCTCAATTACGGAACTTTCGTAGAGAACACCGAGAAGCTTCTTAACAACACTTACAAGGCTGACAAAAACACGCGCAAGTACTTTACGACTGTAAAGGCGGCAAGCGAGCTTTTGGAGAGCGACAACAACTACGAAACGTTCAAGGCGCTCAACTGGAATGCGACGAGCATTACGTTCACTCCGCAGTCGGTAGAGGATTTCTACGTAGTAGAGCTTAATCTTACCGACAAGCGTTCGCAGGAGCGCGATACCCAGTATGCAACTGTTGCGGCTTCGGTGCAGACGACTGCGCTCAAAGGCGAAAGCGACTGGCTGGGCGACAACAAAACTTCCGTAATATTGTTTGCGGTTGCGGGCGTATGCCTTGTAGCGCTTATAATTCTTCTTGTAATCAAGCCCAAGGACAAGGGCGATATCGACGCAATTTACACCGAAGTAGAGGGCGGCGGCAAGAAACAGAAAAAAGAAAAAAACAACAAATAAAAAAGGACGGTAAAGCTTGAAATTTCGGGCTTTACCGCTTTTTATGTAAACTATTGACAAATTTCAACTTTTGTGATAAAATGTCATATAGTGAAAAAGCTAAGCAATTTTTTGAAAAATTAGGGGAATTTATGAAAGAAAAATACTCTTTAAATCATCTTGAATATTTCAAGGACCGTGATTTAAGTCATTCGCTCGATTCTCTCACGGGCATATTGAACAGGGAAGCGGTGTCGGGATATCTCGAATATCTTGTCAAAAATGTAAAACCGTTCAGCTTCTTCCTTGTCGACGTCGACAACTTTAAGAACGTAAACGACACGTACGGACATATGGTAGGCGACGTCGTAATTAAGCAGGTAGCCGAATTTTTCGTAAAGATGTCCGAGGGTAAAGGCGTAGTCGGGCGTTACGGCGGCGACGAGTTCATCTTTATTTTCGAGGACGTCGAAGAGTACAAGGACGTTTGGAAAATAGGTCACGATATCAATATGAGCATTGGCGGTATCGTGTTCGAAGGTATACCCAGCCTTGCCATAACCGTATCTATGGGTATAGCCCGTTTCCCTCTCAACGCGCAGACGTCAAAGGACGTTATGCTGGTTGCCGACAAGGCGCTGTACAGAGCAAAGATGAAGGGCAGAAACTGCTTTATCATTTATCTGCCCGAAAAGCACGCGAACATTTCGCTTAAAAGGGACAGGGATAAACAGCTCACGCAAATGCAGCTGTGCCATACTATGTTCAGCAATATTACCGCCTACGGCGAGGATATTTCGCTTGCAATCAGCACGGTATTCAAGAGCTTTATTTCGTACTTTATGTTCGACCATATGTGCATCGAAGCGCCGAACGGCTTAAACCACAGCGTTATATTCACGCTGTCCGACCAGAAGAGGTTCGAGCATATTTCCGTCGACCTGATTGACGCGCTCATAAATTCGGCGGGATACGTAGCCGTAAGCAACGTATCGGGGCTTGACGAAGAGACGTTCGACGAAATCAAGAAGAAATACGAAGAGCAGAATATAAAGTCTGTACTGTACTGCAAGATTGCGGCGTACGGCGTGGACTACGGATATATCAGAATTGACACGTGCAATACAAACCGTTTATGGCAGAATAACGAAATCGCGCTTCTTATGAATGCGGCTAACATTATCGGTTTACTGTTGCACTATCAGAATAAAACTTTGGAAGATTTGCCGCCCGTTGCTCAGACCGAAGCAGGCAGCGTTGAATAATTTAATATAAAAAGTCAGCCCCCGCGGCGTTCAGCCGCGGGGGCTTTTTTTGTGTCTGCGCTTGCTTTTTTACACAACATATGGTATAATTGGATATAGTGGTAAATTTTTACCGCTAAAACGCATTACAGGAAAAGTTTATGGCAGGGAAAAGCTACAACGCAGACGATTTAAAGGTTCTGGAAGGTTTGGAAGCGGTCCGCGTTCGTCCCGGTATGTATATCGGCTCGACGGGCGTAAAGGGTCTGCACCATATTCTCTGGGAGATTGTGGACAACGCAATCGACGAGGCGGCGAACGGTTACGCGGACGAAATTACGGTGGTTCTACATAAGGACGGCTCGGCCTCGGTAGAGGATAACGGCAGAGGCATGCCGACCGACATCAATACCAAAACGGGAATGTCGGGCGTGGAACTTATTTTCACAAAGCTGCACGCAGGCGGAAAATTCGACAGCGGCAACTACGCGTTTTCGGGCGGACTTCACGGCGTGGGCGCGTCGGTTACCAACGCTCTTTCCAAGTGGCTGAACGTAGAGGTGTACCGCAAGAACGTGTTCACCATGGGCTTTACTTCCAGATACGATGCAAAACAGAAAAAATGGCTGTGCGGCATACCCGCCGAAAAGCTTGTGGATACGGGCAAAAAGACGGATAAAAAGGGCACGCTTGTGCGGTTTATGCCCGACGAGGAAGTGTTCGAAACGGTTGTATTCAATCACGACACGGTTTCCAAGCGGCTTAAAGAACTCGCGTTTTTGAATAAGGGCGTAAAGATAAACTTCCGCGACGAGCGCGAGCATTTCAAAATTGTAACCGAAACGGGCGACAACGGCGACGAGGTTGAAACAAAGGTGGTGCTTCCTCCGCGCGAGCCCGTAACTTATAAGTACGACGGCGGTCTTGTGGACTTTGTAAACTATCTCAACGACGGCAAAACGGCGCTGTATAACCAGCCGCTGTACTATTCGACTATAAAAGACATTCAGGTAAAGGGCGCGCCTGCGGGCAAAATCAAGATAGAATTCGCCCTTTCGCACACCAAGAACGACGACGAAAGTCTGTACTCTTTCGTGAATAACATTTCCACGGTTGAGGGCGGCTATCACGAAATCGGGTTCAGAAACGGACTTTTAAAGGCTATCAACGACTATGCGAGAAACAACGGCGTTCTTAAAGCAAAGGACCAGCCGTTTGTCGTCGACGATATAAGAGAGGGCTTGACGGCGGTTCTGACCGTGCAGATGAACAACGTCGAGTTCGAGGGGCAGACCAAGACCAAGCTGGGCAATCCCGAGGCGAAAGCGCCCGTGGAAAGGGCGGTTATCGAGGGACTGACGCAGCTTATGAACACGCGCGGCAACAAGAGCACGTTTGACGAAATTGCAAAGAAGGCCAAATTCGCCGCCGACGACAGAATTAAGCACCGCGCCGAGCGCGACGTTGCAAAGGCGGCAAGCGAGAACGACGGGCTCAATTTAATAGGCAAGCTTGCGCCGTGCTCGGGCAAAAATCCCGAGCTTAACGAGCTGTTCATAGTCGAGGGCGATTCGGCGGGCGGCACGGCAAAGCAGGCAAGGGTAAGGCAATACCAGTCCATTCTGCCCCTTAGAGGCAAGCCGTTGAACGTGCAGAAAAAGACGGCGTTGCAGGCTTTGCAGAACGAGGAAATAAAGACGCTTGTGTCGGCAATCGGCGCGGGCTTCAACCGCTCTTTCGAGGTGGACAAGACAAGGTATAAAAAGGTTATAATCCTTTCCGATGCCGACCAGGACGGCATGCATATCCGCTGTATACTTCTGACGTTCTTCTTTAAATACATGCGCGATTTGGTTGCGGCTGGCTACGTTTACATAGGAATGCCGCCCCTTTACAAGGTGTACAAAAAGGACGTCGTGGAGTACGCGTACGACGATAAAGAGCTTGACGAAAAGATTAAAAAGGTCGGCAAGGGCTATTCGTTGCAGCGCTACAAGGGTTTGGGCGAAATGAGCGCCGAACAGCTTTGGGAAACGACCATGAACCCCGCAACGCGCAATTTAATACAGGTAACGTTAGAGGACATCACGCAGGCGGCGGAGATGATAGAGATGCTTATGGGCGACAAGGTTGACGGCAGAAAGCAGTTCTTAAACGAAAACGCCGACTTCAACAAGATTGACGGCTTTATCGAAAAGGTCAACGTTGTCAAGCAGAATACGAGCGTGGAAGAGGTGTAAGATATGGCTAAGAAAAAAGACGACGGTTTTCAGACCATAATACCTCAGGGCAAAATATTCCAGACGCCGCTCGAAGAAGTAATGCCGCAGTCGATGCTGCCTTACGCCGAGTTCGTAATTTTAGACAGGGCGTTGCCGCGCGTCGAGGACGGCTTGAAGCCCGTTCAGAGGCGTATACTCTACACAATGGCGGAGATGGGCTTAACGCCCGACAAGCCGCACAAAAAGTCGGCGCGTATCGTCGGTGACTGCATGGGTAAATACCACCCGCACGGCGACAGCTCGGTTTACGACGCAATGGTGAGAATGGCGCAGGACTTCAATATGCGCTTAACGCTTGTCAACGGTCACGGCAACTTCGGCTCGGTGGACGGCGACCCAGCCGCGGCAATGAGGTATACCGAAGCGAGGCTGGAACCGCTCGCGCTGGAACTTTTGAAGGATATCGACAAAGAGACGGTGCCCTTTTCTTTCAACTTCGACGACAGCCTGTTAGAGCCTGATATTCTGCCCGGCAGATACCCCAATTTACTTGTCAACGGCGCAAACGGCATAGCGGTAGGACTTGCCACGAACATACCCACGCACAACCTCTCGGAGGTTATCGACGGCGTGTGCGCGTACATAGATAACCCCCGCATATCCCTTAACGAAATGATGAAAATCATACCCGGTCCCGACTTTTCGACGGGCGGATTTATCATCGAGAACGAGCTTAAACAGGCGTACGAAACGGGCAGGGGCAGAATAACTTTACGCGCCCGCTATTCGGTGGAAAACGGCGACAACGGCAAGAAAGAGATTATCTTTACCGAGCTTCCCTACCAGACCAATAAGGCTGATTTACTCCGCAAGATAATGCTTCTGAAAGAGGACAAAAAGGAAATACTTTCGGGCATTGCCGACATCGTGGACGAGTCCGACCGCACGGGTATGCGCGCGGTAATTTACTGCAAGAGGGACGCGGACGTTGACGCTATATTGAACTTCTTATTCAAGTACACCGATTTGGAGTGCACGTTCGGCATAAACATGGTCGCAATTGCGGGCGGCAAACCCCAGCAGTTAGGGCTTATCGACATTATCAGGTACTACGTTGCGTACCAGCGGCAGGTAATAATCCGCCGCACCAAGTACGAGCTCAAAGAGGCGGAGGCGCGCTGCCACATATTAGAGGGCTTGATAATCGGCGTGCACAATATCGACGAGGTTATCCGCATAATCAAGTCGTCGGAGAGCACGCCCGTCGCGCGATTAAGGTTAATGGAAACCTTCGAGCTGTCCGAAAGGCAGGCTCAGGCAATTCTGGATTTGCGCCTTGCAAGGCTTGCCAAATTAGAGATAACCAAGCTCGAAAACGAGCTCAGAGAATTAAAGAAGCGCATAGAGCGTTTGCAGGCAATACTTGCAAGCCGCGACGAGCAGATGAATATCGTCAAAAGCGAAATGCGCGAAATCAAGGCAAAATACCCTTGCCCGCGCAAGACGCAGATTGTGCCGTCGTTAGGGGAAATCAAGGTATTCAGGCAGGACATCAAGCGCGCTTCGACCGACTGGATGCTGACCGTAACGGCAAACGACAATATCAAGTTTATCGAAAAAATCGAGTTCGACCAGAAGCACAAAAAACCGCTTGCGCCCACCTTCCGCGGCGACGGAGTGTACAAGCAGGTTATTACGCAGAAGTCGGACGGCGCAATGCTCATATTCACCAATTACGGCAACTGCGTAAGGGTGGATTTGAACGAGTTCGAGGCGACGGGTATGGGCGGAAGCGGCATAAAGCTGAAAGAGTTCTACGACGCGGCACTGCGCGGCGAAAAGCCCGTTAAAATCTTTGCCGTCGGCGAGACTATGCCCGAGGGTGACCTTCTTTTCTTTACGCGGCAGGGCACGGTAAAGCGCTCGGCGTGGGAGGAGTATTCCGTACAGCGCCAGGTGTTCCCCGCAATCAAGTTAAAGACGGGCGACGAGGTTATGAACGTCGAGCCGTTTATCGACGACAGCGAGAGCACTATGTGTTTCGTCACGCGCGAGGGCATATGCTTAAACGCCGACAAGGACGACGTTCCCCAGCAGGGCAGAGTGACGGGCGGCGTGCGCGGAATACTTTTGAACGACGGCGACGAGGTGGTTTTCGCAACCCAGTTCTACGGCGAGGGCGAGCTCATTATCGTGTCCGATTCGGGCGCGGCAAAGAGGGTTATAGCCTCGCTGTTCCAGCCGATGGGCAGGGGCAGAAAGGGTATGATGATAGTCGACGGCAAGTCGAAAGTACTGTTTGCCGACTACGTAACAGTGCCGTATAAGCTGGGAATTGTGCGCTCGGACAACTCGATTACCGAAATGGATACAGAGGATATTACGATAGAGCCGCGCCCTTCCAAGGGTAAGCCTTTACCTTCTGCAAGCGAGGTTACGGCGGCCGTCGCGCTTAAATACCGCTCAGACTTCGAGGGCGGAAATCAACAGCTTACGTTATGATAAAAAACTATATTGATGCGGCAATATCCCGCAACCAATGCGATATCGTGCTGAAAAACGCGCGGTATATAGACGTGTTCTGCGGCAAAATCAGAAAGGGCGATATTGCCATAAAAGGCGACAGAATAGTGGGCATAGGCAAGTACCGCGGCAAGGAGGTTTACGACCTTGGCGGCAGGTACGTTCTGCCCGGCTTTATCGACGCCCACGTGCATATCGAAAGCTCGCAGTTATCCCCCGAGGGGTTTGCATCGCTTGTTGTTCCGCGCGGTACGACGACGGTAATTGCCGACCCTCACGAAATTGTCAACGTGTGCGGCGAGGACGGCGCAAAGTATATTGCCAAGGCGGCGGAAAACACTCCGCTCGACGTTAAGGTTATGCTTCCCTCGTGCGTGCCCGCAACTCCGTTCGAAACGAGCGGCGCGGTCCTCACGGGCGAGGACACCGAAAAGCTGATTGCAAAAGACCGCTTTTTCGGACTGGGCGAGTTTATGAATTACCCCGCGGTAATTTCGGGCGATAACGAGGCGGTAAGAAAGCTGGAAGCGGCGTTAAACGTGGGCAAACCGACGGACGGTCACGCGCCTATGCTGAGCGGTAAAAAGCTCAACGCGTACCTTTGCGGCGGAATTACCACCGACCACGAGAGCGAGGGCAGAAAGGAGATAGAGGAAAAGCTGTCCAAGGGTATGTATATCGCACTGCGGCACGGCTCGACGGTGCGCAATCTGCAATCCGACTGCAAGCTTGTAAACGCAAAAAATGCGCGCAGGTTTTTGATTTGTACTGACGACAGACACGCCGTCGATTTAAAGCAAAGCGGACATATAGACGACGCTCTGCGTACGGCGGTTCTGGCTGGGCTCGACCCGGTTAAAGCCGTCACAATGGCGACGATAAACGCCGCCGAGTGCTACGGCTTAAAGTGGCGCGGCGCGATTGCGCCCTTCTATTTTGCCGATATCGCGGTGGTTGACGATTTGAAAGATTTCAACGTTGCGCTTGTGCTCAAAAACGGCAAGGTTGTTGCGGAAGACGGCAAACCGCTTTTCGATATAAACCAGAGATATCTGCCGCCGGTCGTAAAGGATACAATACACAAAAAGACGCTTACAGCCGACGACTTTAAGATTGCGTTAAAGGGCGGTAAGGCTAAGGTTATAACCGTCTCGGGCGGCAGTATAGTTACGGGCTGCGAGGTGGTGAATATCCCCTCGCTCAACGGCGACGTGAACGTCAATAATATGCAGATATTAAAGCTCGCGGTGGTGGAAAGGCACAAGGCGACGGGCAATATCGGGCTGGGGCTGTTAAAGGGCTACGGCTTCCACGGCGGCGCGGTGGGACTGACAATCTCGCACGATTCGCACAATATGATTCTGGTCGGCGACGACAACCGCAGTATGGCGAAGGTCGCGCACGAGCTTGCGCGCGTCGGCGGCGGACTTGCGCTGTACGACAGAAAAGAGGACGAAATGCTGTGCGTGCCGCTGGATATCGGCGGTCTGATGTCGTCGGCTGAGCCCGAAAAGTATATAGAGGACAGCGAAAAGATTTACGCACGCGCATACGTTATGGGCGTCAAGCCCGATTTGGACGCGTATTTGTCGCTTGCGTTTTTATCGCTTGCGGTGGTGCCGCACTTAAAACTTCTGGATACGGGCCTTTTCGACGTGGACAAATTCGCCTTTACCGACGTAAACGCCGACTGATTTTTTATAAAAAATCAACTTCTCTGCTTAAATTAAAGCGGGGAAGTTTTTTATTTATATAAAAACTTACAATTTTAGCAAAAAAATGCTTTTACTTGACGGACAAAATATAGTACAATGTTAAATGGACTATAATCATTTAGACCCGTAAAGGGTTCGGGAGTTTTAAAATGGGTTTGCTTAACTTTTTAGCCAATTCGGACAGCCGCAAAGCGGTAAAAAAATTGGATAAACTTGCAAAAAAGGTAGAGGATTTAGAGCCTAAGTATTCGGTTATGAGCGACGATGAGCTCAAAAGCCAGACGGGCATATTAAAGCAAAGACTTGCGGACGGCGAAACGCT
The DNA here is from genome assembly GCA_964600525.1 of uncultured Clostridia bacterium. Classification (GTDB taxonomy): domain Bacteria; phylum Bacillota; class Clostridia; order Christensenellales; family Borkfalkiaceae; genus Coproplasma. The sequence continues at coordinate 482 of CAZRJY010000014.1, read as the reverse complement.
TGACGACATTATGTTCGACGCGTTCGCGGCTTTAAGAGAGGCAAGCTGGCGAGTGCTGAAAATGAAGCACTTCCACGTGCAGATAATAGGCGGCATATGCCTGCACCAGGGCCGTATCGCCGAGATGAGAACGGGCGAAGGCAAAACTCTGGTTTCCACTCTGCCCGCATATTTAAACGCGCTCACGGGCAAGGGCGTGCACATCGTTACGGTCAACGACTACCTTGCCAAGCGTGACGCCGAGTGGATGGGAAAGGTACACAAATTTATGGGGCTGACGGTCGGCGTAGTCGTGCCCGGTATGGACGACGACGAAAAGAAAAAGGCGTACAACTGCGACATTTTATACGCTACCAACAACGAACTCGGCTTCGACTATTTAAGGGACAACCTTAAAACTTCCATTCCCGCAATGGTTCAGCGCGAACTCAACTACTGCATAATCGACGAGGTGGACTCGATTTTAATCGACGAGGCGAGAA
>CAZRJY010000013.1:0-19560 GCA_964600525.1 uncultured Clostridia bacterium | reverse complement strand
TGAACAAGGAATGTAAGCCGCGCATCGTTGCGACTCTTACGCACTTTGCAAGCAGGGGCGCAATGGATATCGACGGTTTTTCCGAGGCGACGGCAACTCAGATGTACGATACGCTGGGGGTTACGCGCCCTTCGCAGATGTACTCGCTTAGCGCCGACGATATCGCAAGGCTGGAAGGCTTTAAGGACAAGAAAATCAAAAATCTGCTTGCCGCGCTCGACAAGAGCCGCGAGGTTACTTTGGACAGATTTATATTTGCCGTAGGTATCGACGGCGTAGGCAAGGTTGCATCGAAAGCGCTTGCCGAGCACTTCGAAAGTATGGAAAATCTGCGAGGTGCGACCGAGGAGGAGCTTATTGCTCTCGACGATATAGGCGAGGTTACCGCCCGCACCATAACGGGCTGGTTTGCCGATGAGGACAACGTAAAAGAGCTTGAAGCACTTTCCTCGAAAATTAACGTAAAAGTTAAGCAAAAAGCCGATGGTTCGGGCATATTCGGGGGGCAATTAGTGGTTTTAACCGGTTCTCTGACCGATTTTACCCGAAGCCGGGCACAGAAAATAATAGAGGACAACGGCGGCGTTTGCCAAAGCTCGGTAACCTCTAAAACCACGCTTGTAATTGCCGGCGAGGCGGCAGGCTCCAAGCTTGTAAAGGCGCAAAAGCTGGGAATTAAGATAATAGACGAAGCACAGTTCAAAGAAATGCTCGGTAATTAAATAATAAGCAATTAAAGCCGTCCGCGACGAAAACGTCGCGGACGGCTTTTTGTATATAATAATATTTTTACCGACAATTAATGTTAAATTTCGCCGCAACCACGATTGTATCATTAATTGTGAAAATATAAAAATTTCAGCGTTTCGACATAAATTTACATATTTGTGTAAAATATTATTTAATATTCAATAAATATTGTTCGATAAACTCTTGACCTTTGTAAAAATGTGTAATATAATAAATTTACAAATAGAAAGAAGGAGAAATTTGTAACAGTATGCACAAAATAGTAATTTTGGAAAGTGACGAGGAATTTTTGGAAAACCTGAGGAAGTGTTTCGAGGAGCAGTCGGATTTCACCGTTTGCGGAGTAAGCGGCAGCGGCAGTGTGGGAGTGGGGCTTATTAATCAGTACAAGCCCGACGTGGTGCTTCTGGACACCGTGCTGTCCGGCGACGACGGGTTCGGCGTTATGAAGCACATAAAAGAATGCCTTCCTTCGTGCAGTATCTTTGTCGTGTCGGGCTTTACCGACGACAAGCTTGTCAGCAAGGCGATTGCCCGCGGCGCCAAATACTATTTTGTAAAACCCGTCACGGCTTCAACCGTCTGCGACAGGGTAAAGGACGTTCTCGAAGAGCAGTCCACGGAATATATGGTAGCGTCGCAGGCAAGGGACAAACGCAGAGTTACCTCGCTTGACGAAAAGATTAGCAATATATTTATATCGATTGGCATACCGCCGCACATTATGGGTTATCAATACCTGCGCGAGGGGATTAAGATGACCATAGGCGACCCGACTATTATCAACAACGTTACAAAGAGGCTTTATCCCGAAATCGGCGAAAAGTACAACACTACGGCAAGCAAGGTCGAAAGGGCTATCCGCCACGCAATCGAGGTTGCCTGGAACCGCGGCAGAATAGACGCCGTAAACTCGATATTCGGCGTGCGCGTTTATATAGGCAACGACCGCCCGACCAATTCGGAATTTATTGCGCTGATTGCCGACAAACTCATTTTCGAAGGCTTGAACTGACGTTAAGCTTAAAGCCGCCGTGCGGTGCACGGCGGCTTTTTTTGTTTGACTACATATGGCGAAAGGTTGTATAATGCGGCTATGAACGTAAATTTGTTACCCTATGCAGACAAAAAAATATGCGTTGCCGTATCGGGCGGAAAGGACAGTATGGCGCTTTTGCACTATATTAAAACGCACGGCGCGGAATTTAACATTACGCTTTGCGCGCTCAACTGCGACCACGGTATAAGGGGAGAGGCAAGCGAGCGCGACAGTGCGTTCGTTGCGGCATATTGCAGGGGTAACGGCATAGATTTGTACTCTTTTAAGGCTGAAAAGGGGCAATTTAACAACGAAAACGGCGCGCGCACGTGGCGGCAGTCTTGTTACAATTCGGTTTTGAGCGAAGGTAATGCCGACTTGATAGCGACGGCGCATCACTTAAACGACAACGCCGAAACGGTGCTTTTCAACCTTGCGCGCGGCTCGGCTCTGTCGGGTATGACGGGCATTGCCGATTTGCCTGCGCTCGGCTTAATACGACCGCTCATCTGCTGTACGAGAGAGGAAATCGACGAATACATTAAAGAAAATAACATTCCGTTCGTGACGGACGAAACCAACCTTACCGACGACTACACACGCAACAAAATCCGCCACAACGTACTGCCTGAATTGGAAGACGCGGTGCACGGAGCGGCGGGCAACATATTCAGATTTTCGCGGCTTGCCGCCGAGGACGAGGAGTATTTCAAAAGGCAGGCAGATAAGATTTTGGTATGCCGCCCGAAGCACGGCTATCTTATTAAACCGTGCGTTGAACGCGTGATTTTCCGCCGCGCGGCTTTCGAATGCGTTGCCGTGCGCTACCATTGCAAGGATTATACCGCCGAGCATTTCAATAAGCTTTTTGATTTGCAGTCGCTCGAAAACGGTAAAAAGTTCGAGTTTCTGGGGCTGACCGCAATCAAAGAGGAGGGCGGCGTTGCTATCGTTGCGGAAGATGAAAACGGGCGTTGCGAAATACCGTTCAAGGACGCTCTGGCAGGCGACGGCGTTTACCGCTTCGGTGTTGATGCCGGGAGTTTCTGCGAGGTCAGGCGGCTGCGCTTCGACGCAGACAAAATTCCCGAAAACGCGGTTATCCGCTTTAAGCGCGAGGGCGATAAATTTACTAAATTCGGCGGCGGAACTAAGAGCCTTTCCGACTATCTGACCGACAAAAAGGTGCCGCAGAGCTTGCGCGCAAGGTTGCCTTTGGTGTGCGACGGCAGCGACGTTCTGATAGTGGGAGGGGTGGAAATTTCGGATAAAGTAAGGCTGGACGACAACACGGAACACAGCGGAGTATTTGTCTGCGCCGACCCTTTCAAATTAAGTTAATTAAGCCATATATTGGGGTTAATTTTAAATTTGCATACTTCTTTAAAGCTTGGGCATACTGTTTGTACAGCTTTAAAGGAGTATTTTTTAATGATAATTGCAAACTTGATTAGTTATGTGCTGGTGCTCGTCGGAGCGCTCAACTGGGGACTTGTCGGTATATTCGACTTCAATCTTGTAGGTTGGATTTTCGGCGGCACGCGTTCGGTAGGCTCGATTATTGTTTACGTGCTCGTTGCCGTTGCGGCAATCTGGCTTATCATCTCTCCCATCATCACGGGCAGAAGTCTGTTGCTGTGGGGCAAGTCGGATAAGGAACACGAAAATAAGACCGTTACCGAAAGATACTAAATTGAAAAGAGAAAAGCCGTGCGGCGAAAATCGCCGCACGGCTTTTTGTAATTACTTTAATCAACTGACAGTTCTTCTTCCGTAACCGCAACTTCTTCGCTGTCGTCTGTTGCCGCAACTTCGGGTTCTGCAAGAATTGCGGGAACTTCGGGGATAGCGGTCGTCTTGCGCCCGGCAAGCTTTTCGAGCACGACTGCGCGGATTGCAAGGAAGGCTCTGTACGCGCCGTAGAAGGCAAAGAACAGACACACGTAAGCTATGTACACCAAAATCACGTAGAACACGTTTATGTGCCTGAACGCGCCGCCGAGAGGGATAAGGTTGGGCACCGCGAACGGCAGGGGATTGACCTGCGTGAACGCGTAGTTGGGAGGGGTCATATCGAACTCCATTCCCTCGCCTACGCTCAAACCCATTCGGGTAAGGAAGTCTGTGACGAGCGCACTCGATATTGCCGCAAGTATAATTACCACGCAGTAGTAGGCAAGCGGAATGAGGCAGTCCCTGATTTTAAACTTGTAGTGCCCGAGCGCCGACGGCAGAACGCACAGCGCAAACAGCATGCAATGCGTTAAGCAGAAGTATAAAATGGAATGGCTCGCAAAAATTCCGTAATTGCTCATACTGTCCTTGCCGAAGTAGACGAACACGGTCAGCGCTCCCACGGCGTGGATAAAGAACGAAATCGCGTACAGCACGCGCTTTTTGACAATTACCGAAATGCTTGCAACGTACACGCCGATATTGCAGATAAAGAGGGGCAGGCACGCGAACACCGTGTAGTACACGTTGTAGCCGTCGCCCATAACCATGCTGTCCTTGCTGTGATATTGCAATAGAAGCGAAATTGCCATAACCGCAAGGTACTTGTCCTGCAACTCGCGCGGCTTGTTTTTCAAGAAGTAGTACAGCCCGACGGTCGAACCAACAAGCACGCACAGCGCAAGGAAGTGCCACAAGGTGAAGTTTTTAAACCTCAGAAAGCTGTCCGCGGGGATTTTATTTATATCGAAAAAGTTTTCGAAAAGGTTCAAAGGCATTGTCAGAAGCAGAGCGAAAGGCAAAGCTATGTAAGACTTTGCTTTGACCTTGTAACCGTCGCGCACGAAAAACAGCGCGCAGCACGCCGCCAGAGCCGCGTTCTGCAAAAAGTACAGCGTAACGTTCAGCCACTTGGGGAAGCCGAGGTTGATTTTATTGAAAATCTCCTGCGCGGGCTTGTCTTCGGGCACGGGCGTTACAATATCGAAAAAGTCGCCGAAAAGACAGCAGCTCAAAATTATAAAGAGGGGCAGGACGTACTTTACGACGTCGGCGCAGCTTTTGCAGTTGAAAAACACCGCCGCCAAAATTAAAAGCAAGCCCGCCTTTTTGAGCCACTGGCTTAAACAAAAGAAAAAGCCGTACTGCGAAATGCGGTTGAAAATATAGTAGTCGCCGACGGTAAAGGTCAGAAGCAGAGCGCACACCGCGGCAACGGCGGCGCACGCCATAAGACCTACGCGCGCGAATTTATTTATATCGAAGCCCGAACGGCTTTTCGCAATCGAATTTGTCATATCACGGAAATTATATATTTTTTCACGGATTATGTCAAACGAAAACGCGCGCCAAGATTTGGCGGTAAAGGGTTAGATTGGTGAGCGCAAGTTTATATGCTAAAATTATGGAAATATTTTTACTCGGGAGTAAAGCAATAATGATATACGCATACGGGCGCGTGAGCGCGGCAGACCAGAATTTAAACAGACAGATAGACAGTTTTATTCAGTTCGGCGTGGACAGACCGCAGATTTATACGGACAAAAAATCGGGCAAGGACTTCGAAAGAGAGAACTACCGCCGTCTTAAAACAATGCTTAAAAGCGGCGACTTGCTTGTAGTAAAATCAATCGACCGTCTGGGGCGCAACTACGATATGATTATAGACGAGTGGTCTGACATAACGCGCAGAATAGGTGCGGATATTTTCGTTATGGATATGCCGCTTTTAGACACGCGGAACAACCGCGAAAATCTGACGGGCAAGTTTATTTCGGATTTGGTTTTGCAGATTTTATCGTACGTTGCGCAGAAGGAACGCGAGAATATAAAGGTGCGCCAGCGCGAGGGAATAGCGGCGGCAAAGCGGCGCGGAGTACGGTTCGGGCGGCCTGTTATTATGCTGCCGACCGACTTTTCCGTGACCGCGGATTTGTTTAAAAACGGACGCATTACAAGGGACGAAGCGCTTAAAAGAACGGGGTTAAAAAAGTCCACTTTTTACAAGCGGTTAAAGCTGTTCTCGGGGTCGGCAGGATAGTACAAATACCCCGAACGCTTGGGAAATAGGCGCAAAAATGAGGTTAAAATAGCCCGAACGGTGCGGAAATAAAAAAAATTTTTAAAGACTTGTCAAGCGTCGGCAAGTCTTTTTTTTGTGATAAATTTTGGTAATTTAGGCAATTGTATGCCGAAACGTGTCGGAAATAAGCGAATTTTGAGGACGAAAATCAAAAAAAATTAAAAATTTTCCAAAAATGTCTACATATTCGGACTTGCAATTTTTTGGTGCACAAAACAGCCCATGCGGGCTATTTTTCACAATTTATACTATCACAAGCCCGAAAATATGTCAACACTTGCATTTACAAAAAAGTAGACATTATTGGACGGGATTTTATTTCCCGAACGGTTGGGAAATGAAGCAAAAAATCAGGTAAAACTTTTCTTTAAGATAAAGGACGGTAAGAATATGAATAACAAGCTCAACAAAGTGAAGTGGACTAAGAAGTTTAAGGCTTTGATAATTTCGTTAAGCCTTGTCTTTGCGGTCGCGCTCGGCGGCGCGTGCACGGCGCTCGGACTTAGTTTGTCCGACGGCGACAAGTTGCGCGGCGGCACGCCTGCGGGCAGCGTTGCGGACGACAATACGCCTGCAATACCCGAAGCGGACAGAACGTATTCGGCGGGCGTAACGTTCGACGAGGTTACGTACGCTACCAACGAGGACGCGTGGGCGGCGGCTGTAAAGTACAGTTTAACCGAAAATAAAGTTGTTCAGTTCGACTTGAAAGCCAACTGGACGGCAGACGCGGCGACGGGCTTCGGCGCGGCAGTTGCGGACGACCCCGAAGCGGAAACGCTTACATATAACAACTCACCGTTCGGAGCGGGGGGCGCTTTAAGAGTGCCGACGGGCGCAACCGTTATTTTAAATATAGCGAAAGGTATAAGCCTTAACAGAAACATTACGCAGACAGCCGGTTCGGTGGTTGCGGGCGGAAGCGCTGTTTCGGTAAGCGGAACTTTATACTTAACGGGTGAAGGCACGGTTAAAGGCGGTAACGTACAATACGGCGGCGGCATACACGTAAGCGGTAAGTTTTATATGTACGGCGGCACGGTTTCGGGCAACATGGCAACGTCAATGGGCGGCGGTGTATATGTCACCGGCGGCACATTCACTATGTACGGCGGCACGGTTTCGGACAACAACGCGGAGCGCGGTGCAGGCGTCTATATTAACAACGGGCAAGCTACGCACACAATATACGGCGGCGCTATATCAAACAATACGGCTACCAATGCGGGTGGCGGTATATATATTTACGAAGGCGAATTAAATTTACTCGGCGGCGAAATTTCTAATAACGTCGCGGCTGTTTCGGGCGGCGGCATTTACAGCGCCGCTACAACCTCAATTGTTAACGTGGGTGCAAAGGCGGCAGACGGCACTCTTTCGGGCACGGCAAAAATAAGCGGCAACAAATCTAACACATCTAACGAGACTTGGGGCGGCGGCGGCATTTTAAATAACGGTGTCGTTAATGTTTACGCCGGCGAAATAAGCGGCAACAGCTCGAATAAACACGGCGGCGGTATACGTGCAAAAGCTACGGTTACAATCGAGGGCGGCACGATTTCGAACAACTCCTCAGCAGGCCACGGCGGCGGTATTTACAGCGAGGCTACGGGCGTATACGAAGAGAAAGACGGCAAGCAGGTACTTAAACAGGCAGGCTTGACCATAAACGGCGGCACTATTTCCGGCAACACTGCTTCCAAGGGTGTGGGCAATGGTAACGGCGGCGGTATTTTTGCCATAGACGGCTCGGTAGAAATAAACGGCGGCACTTTTTCAAAGAACATTGCGGGCAACGGTGGCGCTATGTTTATCAACTCGCAGTTTATAATGACGGACGGCATTGTTGAAAACAACGAGGCAAGATGGCGTGGCGACCCCAACGGCGGCGGAATTTATTTGAAAGGCGCAGGAAGGGATATTCCTGTTGAGGACCGTGTAAAGATGGAGATTTCGGGAGGCATTATCCGCGGTAACGACTGTTCCAACGCGGGCGACGGCTTCTTTTTAACACACGGCACAGAACTTGTGTTTACCGAAGGCAATACGGTTGAAGTTTCGGAAAACGTCGGCAATGCGATTTTTGCCGAATATAGTTCCAATATAACGGTTTATGGCGGCAAGTTCATTAACAATTACGGCAGAGCGTTTAATATGTCCGCCGGTGTGCTTACAATATACGACGCAACCGTATCGGGCAACAGCAACGGCGGCGTAAGTAGTAACAATACGGTTAACATATACGGCGGCAAGTTTGAAAATAACACTTCAAGCACTAGCGGCGGCGCAATATATTCCACAGGACCTGTTACGATAACCAAAACCGAAGGCGTAGAATTATTGTTCAACAACAACACCGCATTGAACGGCGCGGGCGGCGCAATTTACTGCACCGGCACATTGGAAGTTACGGGCGCAACCTTTACAAGCAACAAAAGCTTTGCCAATGCGTCAGGCGACGGCGGCGCGATATCATCTAGTGGCACGTCGGCTACCATTACGAACTGTATATTTAAAAGTAACCTTGCGGGTTGCTTCGGCGGCGCACTCTCTTTAAGCGCCGCTACCACGACCGTAAAGGGGTGCACCTTCGGCGGCGAAACCGAGGCGGAGGGCAACCAAAGCTCGATGAAAGGCGGCGCAATCTGCTTTGACACGCCGGCAAACCTCACGCTTGAAAGCTCGACCTTTAAAAACAACAAAGCTGCGGACATAGGCGGCGCAATATACTTTAAAGCTTCCACCGGCGCGGCTACTATTAAAAACGTAACAATAACAAACAACTATTCCGGCAACAGCGGCGGCGCTATATTTACGTCGCGCTCGCTGGCGTTCAGCGGCTTGGTAACAATAAAGGACAACTACCTTTTACAGCCGCCCAAAAAGATTAAAAACAACCTGTTTATCGAAACCAATACAATTACGCTGACCTACAACAGTATTACCTCGGGCAGCGCAATAGGCGTATCCGCTAACGGCGAGCGCACTCTGTATTCGGGTGCAAGCACGGCTACCATACCCACGCTCACCGCGGACGACGCTCTGTGGAAGCTTTCGGACAGTACTGCAAGCGGGACCAGAACGGTTAAGCTTGTGCGCAACCTGCCTGCGGGCGTTACCGACACTAACGCGTCGCTGTGGAACTATGCGGCTAAAAACTCCTCCGATGCCAACCCCATCGTCGTAACCTTACAGTCGGATTGGACCTGGGCGGACAGCACGGGCTTCGGCAGCGGCGACGGCTTTACAACCGACAAAACTTTACTGGTGCCCGCAAACAAGAACATAGTCCTCAACCTCAACGGCAAAAACATCAACAGAGGTTTGACGAGCTCCGGCTCCGGCACCAGCTCCGGCTACATTTTCGATGTTAAAGGCACGCTGACTATCATAGGCGACGGACAGATTAAGGGCTGCAATAGGGCAAGCAGCGGCGGTGCAATGAACGTCAGTTCAACCGGCAAGCTTATAATTTCGGGCGGCACCATTACCGGCAACAAAGCTTATAGCGGCGGCGCTATAAGTGTAAACGGCGGTACGGTAATTATGAACGCCGGCACGATTTCGGGTAATACCGCAGGCTATATATCGAGCTCCGGCGGCGGCATATGGTTATATAATGCCACGTTCGAAATGCACGGCGGTTATATCAATAGCAATAAGTTAGACGGGGGGAGCCCACTTCAAGGTTACGGTATCTATGCGAATAAGACCAACGTTACAATCGACGGCGGTATAATAAGCAATAACATAGCAACCGGCGAAAATGGGAACCAGTACGGCGGCGGTGTATTCCTCGACGACTGTACTGCTAAAATAGGCGGCACGGCGATAATAATGGGCAACTCTGTGAAGACGGCAGGCGGCGTATATGCGTGCGGCGGCACTTCGCTTGAAATTTCGGGCGGTAAAATTTGCAACAATACTGCCACAGCCGGCAGCGGCGCGGGCGTTTACGTTGAGGGCTCCTCTTCCAAGCCGACAACCGTTACTATGACGGGCGGCGAAATTTACGGTAACCGCAGCAAGATTACCGCTGCCGAAACCAGCGGCGGCGGCGGCGTTTACGTAAACGCGTACGCCACGTTTACTATGACGGGCGGCAAAATCCGCGACAACTATGCCGAGGACAATACCGACACGACATCCAAGGCAAAAGCAGCTTACGGCGGCGGCGTTTACGTTGCTTCCAACGGAACGTTTAACCTCGGTACAAGGAGCGGCTCTAACATTGTCGGCAACGGCGAAATTTACGGTAACTACTCCTCCGGCGACGGCGCAGGCATTTTCAGTAAAGGTGGTAGCGTAAATCTCAACAGCGGTAAAATTTACAGCAACAACGCGTTGCTGGACGGCGGCGGTTTGCAGTTAAACGGCGGCACCGTAAATATGTACTTAGTTAAAATTTACTCCAACAGTGCAACCAGCGACGGTGGCGGCGTTGCTATGAAAGGGTCCGCGACATTTAATATGTACGGCGGCGAAATTTACGACAACAGCGCTAACCCGACTCAGGGCAACGACAACGGCGCACAAAACAGCAGCGTCGGCGGCGGCTTGTACATTATAGAGAGTACGTTTATTATGAAGGCGGGCAGTATTTACCGCAACAAGTCGTACTACGGCGGCGGCGTATTCGGAAGTGCTACATCTAACATTACAATCGACGGCGGCAAAATTTACGGCAATACTGCGCGTTACGGCGCAGGTGTAGGCACCCGCACTACCGCTACAAAGCTTGCCATTACAGGCGGCGAAATTTACGATAACGTTGCGGCGGTCAACGGCGGCGGCGTATTCATAGAAAAAACCGGCACTACCGCATTAACGTTTACCATAAGCGGTACGGCGAACATTCACAATAACTCGGCTTTGTCTGGCGGCGGCGTGTATTTAGCTAACGCTACGCTTACTATGACGGGCGGCAAAATCAGTGATAACAGCGCCATTGCCGGTACAGGTGATGCGGCCGGTCGCGGCGGCGGCGTGTGCGTTGCGGCAGGCGCAACGTTCAACCTCGGTACAAAGAACGGAAGTACTTTAACGGGCACGGGCGTTATAAGCGGCAACTATGCACCTCAGGACGGCGGCGGCGTTTACGTGCGCACCGAAACTAATGCTACTCTCGGCACAAACAACGCAACTTTCAATATGAATAGCGGCGAAATTAAGGAAAACAGGTCAACTTACGGCGCGGGCGTTTACGTCTTCGGTAAGGCTACCGTAGTTGCTATTTCCGGCGGCACTATTTCTAAAAATATTGCAGCCTACGGCGGCGGTGGCGGCGGTCTTTACGTCGGATATTATGCCGGCGGCACGATGAGCGGCGGTACTATTACGGAAAATACTTCCGGCGGCAACGGCGGCGGCGTGTTTGTTTCTCAGAACTCTAAGTTTACTATGACCGGCGGCGTCATTTCCAAAAATGCGGCGTCGACTAACGGCGGCGGTGTGCACGTTTACAGCGCTACCTCTGAGTTCGAATTGAAAGGCACGGCTAAGATTACCGAAAATACGGCAGTCAACGGCGCCGCAGGCGTTTACACCGCGGGTACGCTCACTATGGACGGCTCGGCTGAAATTTCGAACAACACGTCAGGCTACGGCGCGGGCGTGTATATAGCCAGCGGTGAGTTTACGCTTAAAAGCGGCAAGATTTCGGGCAATTCCTCTACAAATGCTTCCGGCGGCGGCGTATCCGTTAATGGTACCAACAGCACCTTTAACATGAATGGCGGCGAGATATCAGGCAATAATGCTACCGCAAGCGGCGGCGGTGTTTACGTTAGCGGCATATTTAATATGACTGACGGCGAAATCACCGGAAATACCGTTAACAACTATGCAGCCGGCGTGCTTTTAAACGTCTCTGGCGTAATGAATATGAGCGGCGGCGAAATCTCGGGCAATAACGCAGCCAAAGGCGGCGGCGGTGTGTTAATCGCCTTTGAAAGCACGGCTACGATTAACGTAAGCGGCAAACCCGTCATTGCGGGCAATACCGCTGCGGGCAAAGCCGATAACGTTTCTCTGCAACATACCCAGGTTATAAACGTAACCTCTGCTCTTAACAGTGCGGCTGATATCGGCGTGACAATTTCGGGTAGTAACGGAAAGCGCGTATTTACATCGGGCTTGGCTTCGGGCGGTCTTTCGCACCCCAACGTTGTGTTCAGTGCGGATAAAAAGGAGCTTGTTGTAGGCATAAGCGGTACCGAAGCGACATTACTCGATTGCAAAAATATCAATCTTACGATATACGACAAGGACGGCAACGCAACCGAAACCACTGCGTATATCAAGGTTGACGAAAATACAAAAGTAACGTACGCGTTAAGCGCGGACAAGAGCAAGTTTACGTTCACTTCTACGCAGGGCGGCAGAACGGGCATAACTACGGTTGTAAACGTACCTTTGGTAGCGGGCTATACGCCTTACGTATACGACCCCGATGACAGCAATGCGGAAGTTGCGAGCGGCGAAGGCTTGCTTGAAAGCGTATCCGCGGACAGAAATCTGCGCATCGGTTACAAGGCGAACTCCGACACTGCGTACACCGTATACTACATTTTGCAGGCTGCGGACGGTAGCTATATTCAGGATACCACGCCCGCACAGCTCGAAGGCAAGGCTTCCGTAAAGAAGTACACGGGTGCAGGTACTACCGACAAACCTCTCAAATACCTGGACGAAGACGGCAAGGCGCTTACAACGTTCACTAACAGCCAGCACTATTCGTTCGATGAAATTGCAGGCGATACGAACATCAAGGGCGACGGCACAACCTACGTGCTTGTCTATATGAAATTAAACGAGTACACGGTAAGCTTCACGGCGTCGGGTGCTACGAACGGTATGCAGAAAAAGTCGTTCAAGTACGGTTCGACTATATCCGACGAAGGACTTAAAACTCCGTCCAAGGATATGAACACGTTCGCAGGCTGGTACTACGACGCGGCGTGCACCGAAGCGAACAAGGTTAACTTCGGTACCGATACGGTAACGGGCGACATAACCGTATACGCTAAGTTTACGACCAAGCAGTACACGTTGATATTCGACCTCAACCTTGGCTCGGGTGATAACCAGCTTGACACGGCGTTGGTACTTCAACAGAACGCCGCAGGTTTGGCGGGACACAAAGTAGTATGGGATACCGATACGTTATTCCCCGGGGCGAACGGCTTCGACTTCAAGGACGCCGAGGGCACGGGCAGATATCAGATTACGTACGACGTAAACAACGTAGCTTCGCCCAAGAACCTGCTTGGAATAAGACCGAGCGCTATCGGTTATACGTTCCTCGGCTGGTTTGCAAGCGAAACGGCAACAAGCCAGACCCAGACTATAAGAAAGCCCGCTGCAAGCACGGCGGACACCACGACGTTGACGGCGCGTTGGCAGCCTGCTCAGTACACGATGCGTTTCGATAAGCGCAACGGTAGCAGAGTAGAGACAAAAGAGCCTACCAACCTTTCGTTGTGGAACGAAATATTGCCTGTCGAACCTACGTATGCAGGTTACACGTTTGCAGGCTGGTATACGACCGAAGCAGCGGCGAAAGACCCTCTCGGAAACATTGACATCTTCCAGTCATCGTCGTTATTCGGTGACGATGCCGATGCAACGACGGCTAAGTTCTCGATATACGATTTCGGTTCGTTATACGGCAACGTTGACGACGGCTACAACTTCAACAACCTTACGATATACGCAGGCTGGAAGAGCGTGGAGGTTCGCGTAAGAGCGGCGAACAGCGTAGAAAATCCCATGCAGGGCGGATTTACGTTCAAGACTTCTACCGGAGCTACCATTTCGGAAACGGCGAGCGTCAATATCGGCGACGTCGTCACGGTAGAGATAGAACCCGACCCCGGTTACACGTTCAACAGTATGAGGATAGGCTCGCGCGTATCGACTGCGGCTGTAACGACCGAAACGGTTGAGGACGAAAACGGCAAGCAAAAGACTATATACGTAACGTCGTTTACGGTAGCAAGCCGTGATATAATCGAGGACGACGGCAAATTATACGTAGAAGTCAGTGCGACGTTTACCGAGGAAAGATACACCATAACGTACGACACGACGGGCGGCAAGTCGACGGACAGCACGTTCGCAAGAACTTACAGCGCGTCGGAAATGGGTGAAGAGAGCTTGAAGAGAGCTAAACTGCCCAGTCTGTTGACCAAGCGCGGCTACATATTTGCGGGCTGGGTATTCAGCACGGACGAAGGCGAGGCGGCGTACGAAACGACGGACGAAATGGACGACGAGACCGGTCTTTACGGAGCGGCATTGTTCTTAAAGAGACCGTACGACTACGCTACGACAGGTTACAGAAACATTACCTTAAAGGCGGTATGGACGCCGCAGGTATCGTACGTATATCTGTACAACGCAACTTACAGTGCGGGCTACAACAAAGACCCCAACGGAACGGGCTACATAATCGGCGAAGAGAACGACCTTTTAACCGATATGGATATAGAGATAATCAATCCTTCGAGGGGCACAAGCTTTGTATTCCAGGGTTGGGCGACCAGCCGTAACGGCGTAGTCGTATATCCTGCGGTAAATACCAAAAATACCGTAACCTATAAGATTAACGCGCACAAGGACGAGAAGGGCAACCTTCTTAACCGCAACAACTTATACGCGGTATGGCACATAGCTGGCGTTAACTACATCATAATGTCTGCGGACAACAACGGTTGCACGTACGGCGGCGACGGCATAACTATGAGTGCTCAGACGGCGCGCCAGTACGACGAAGACGAAGCTACGGATATCAGTCTGAACTACACGTGGTACAGGATATTCGAAGGTCACTATGACGCTTGCTTCGACGTAAAGGACTTTGTTGACTCCGACGACTACAAGGTATACGTAGACAGTACCGACGAGGTAGTAGCTTACGAGAAAGACGGCAAGTACTACGCACCGGATAAGACAACGGAAATAACCAAGGAGCAGGCAGAGGCGTACGGAAGCAAGCTTACGTACAAGGAATTCAACGCAACCAAAGCGCTTGAAGGCGGCTTCTGCGAAGTTAAGAAGTTTATAAATCCCGAAACGAACAAAGAAGTAGTTACGACGGGATTGAGCCCCGAAGACGTACTCAGAGTAAACGTAAGAAACGTAAAAGACTGCGGCGTTTACGTTTGCGTGGTAGAAGTATCGGCAACGGGCGAAGGCTCGACGTCTAAGACGGACGGTTACGGCGAAATCGAAATCACGATGAACAAGGCCGTATACAGCGGCGTGGATATGACGGACACTACGGTTTCCTACAACACGGCGCCCAGATACGACGCGATATTCATCAAGAACGCAGCCGGCAAGGACCCCACGGTAGAAACGGACGGCGTTAAGTATTTAACATTGCCCGACGGCAGCAAGCTTATCGTAACTTACAAATATTACGTAGGAACGGGCGAAGCTCGTACTGAGCTCACCGACCTTAACCAGGTAAAGACGGTAGGCACGTATCACGTAGAGGCAAGCTTCGCGTTCACGCCCGACGGCGACAAGGGTAACTACGAACTGCCCGAGGCAATCGACGCAGACCTTATAATCACACCCGATACGATAGGTAATTTGCAGTACGAGTTTGTACACGGCGAAACCAAGGTAACCGACACGACCAAGTTCAACGGTCCTTACGACGGCGAAGAGTACAAAGTCGTAGCAAAGATACTCGATACGACGGGTATCGGAGCTAACTCTCTTGTAACGGCGATAGACGACGTAGCGTTCGACGTAAAGGTATACCGCGTAACCGAAACGGGCGGCTCGGCAGAAGTGACCGAACCTACGACCGAAGCTGGCAGCTACTACTTGCAGATAGTCGGCTTAACGGGCGACGACGCGGATAACTACGAACTCGGCAGCGGACTTACTCTGCGCGCGGATTACAGCATCGGAAAGAAAGCTTACGCAGTAGCGGGACACATTTCTTTCGATAACGACGAAGTGACGTTCGACAACGAACTGCACACGGTCAGCATCAAGTTGGACGACGGATATACAATTCCCGAGGACGACGTAAAAGTTGTATACAAGACGAATTATGAAGCCGAAGAAGAAGACTTCACGGCGGGCAGACTTACAAACGAAGCGCCCGACAAGAACGGCGGCAGATATGCGGGCGTATACACGGTAACCGTAGAATTCGAGTTCAAGACCGAAGCGGCGAAGAACAACTACGCGGAACTCGAAAGTATGAGTGCAACGCTGACAATCAAGAAAGCTAATTTCTTCGATTTCTACAACGTTGACGGCAAAGACCTGTTGAGAGACGCGGGCTTTGTAAACGCGGCGTACGCATACACGGTAGATACGGAATATCATCCTTACATTACCGGCGGAATGCTGACGGATACGGATAACTTCGGCTTATCTTACGAGTATTACAGAGTAACGAACGAAGATACCGGCGAAAGAACGATGCTTGCGAGCGGTACGCACGCCGAACTTGTAGCGCAGGGCGATTTAATCTCGCTTGCGGGCAAGTACGAAATCGTAGCGCGCATAAAATTCGTAAGCGCACTTTACAGGAACAACTTCGAGGAAATCAAGGATAGCGAAAGCACTGTAACGTACGCTATAAGAGCGGTAGACGTAGCGAAAATAGAAGTCCTTAAATGGAAGGACGTATATGACGAAGAGACCGGCGATAAACTTTTCGACAAGACGGAAAAGATTGTAAGTCTCGGAACCGGCTTTGATTACCGTTGTATAGATACGATTCGCGTAACGTATGCGCAGGATTCGGAAGGCCAGGGCGGCGGCACGAGAGATATCACGCGTGGCACCGATATTGCACTGGCAGGAATTAAGTTGGAAAAGAAGAACAACGTAGACCAGACGACTTTCTGGAAGGTCGGCGCGTTCAACGTAATAGTAAGCTTCTACGGAACGGACAGCGACCCGTATGTGTTCACCGTAAAAGAGACTATAACCAGCGTACAGGTACAGTACAGTAAGGACAACGGCAACACGTATAAAGACGTAACCGACGAAGGCGTAGAGTTCGACGCGGACGCAACGTATAAGTTCATAATACTGTACAAGGGAACGACCACGGACGGTAAGGTCGGAGAAGATTTGCAGAGCACCGCTACGGCGGCTGCGGCGTTGCAGCTCGGTTCGAACAAGCTGAACGTAAGCGAAGCCAACTACATATTCGCGAACGAAATCACGGTAGATATGTACAAAGTGATAGACAGCGGCATTACCTGGCAGTATAAGTTAGGCAACGGCGCATGGACGGATATGCCTGCAAACAACGAGCTTGTATATGCCGGAGCGGAGTACAAAATCCGTGCAACGTTCATGGACGGCACCGATAAGCAGGAGCTTGAAGTAACGAATGACGAGGCGGTGTACAACGTATCCGACTACGTATTGAGCGTAGGCAAAATCGGAAACTACAAGTTGACGGCGGAGTACAGCTTCAACGTAGTACCTTTGCCTATCGAAGTAACGTCGTGGACCAGTTCGGAGTTGAAATACAACTCGTATCACCAGTCGCCCGAGGTTAAGACAAGTAACAGAGCGGCAGCCGACGAGGAACTTTTGATATTCGATTACGAGTTTACCGATAAAGAAGGTAATTCTCTGACGGCGGCAAACGTAGTAAACGTTGGCGAATACGTAGTTAAGTTAGTTCTTACAGGACCTGCCCGCAACAACTACACGCTGGTAAATTCGACTACGGCAATGCAGGCGTTCACCATAACGCAGGCCGAAATCGAGATGGAGGCAACTTACAACGAGCACAACTACGGACCGAACAAGACTTATGCGGGCAACCCTCAGGGACTGAGACTGAACGCAATGAAGGCGGACTTCGGCGAGAAGGCGGCCATAGAGGGTGAGTTTGCGTTCATAACCAACTACAACTCTGCGACGGGCAAGTACGACGTAGTGGACGGCAAGTCCGTAAATATAGCAAACCGTAACGAAAGCTTACCCGTAATGTACGTATACAGACCTACGACTGCGGAAGATAAGCTCAACTACAAAGAGAAGATAGGCACAATCCAGCTGAACGTTCAGAAACAGGACGCGAGAAGCGGAGCTGGCGCGCTGAGCGTAGTGTTCGGCGAGGACGCAGTGCAGTTCTATCTTGTTAACCAGCAGTTCGATACGCACGGAATAGAAGTATACCTGTTGTACCAGAGTACTTACGAGGAAGACGGAGTATGGTACGGCATGCGCTCCAAGATTGAGAACCCGACTTTCAGAATCGGTTCGATGGCGGCGCAGGGATATCAGATTACGGCGCAGGATTTGAGCAGTGAAAAGGTTGTATTAAGGGCAATCAACGGCAGTAACTCGGGTACGCTGGACGTATCGGTAGTTGACAAAGTGGCAAGCAGCATCGAGGTTTCGAGCACGAGCCACAGAAAGGAATACTACGTAGGCGAAACGTTCGATTTCAGCGATATGGAGTTCAGAGTACTGTTCGGCGACAACACAAGTCAGGACGGACTGAGAAAGGGCAGCATCAAGGCTGATTTCACGGGTGCGTTTACGGAAGTAGGCACAAAGACTGTAACGTTCACTTACTTCAACAGAACGTGCACCGAAACGTTTACGGTTAAGCCCAAGGAAGAACTTCAAATTATCAATCCCACCAACCTTGTACTTACATACAAGAACGGCGCGGAATTGGCGGCACCTCAGTTAAAGGCAGTCGTTGACGGCGTAACTTACGCGCAGAGCGAGTTCTCCAAGATAGGCGTAAGCGTAAGAGTAGAGGTAACCTACAAATCGAACAGCCAGCAGGCTACGCTTGGCGCAGATAAGGAAGGCTTGTACAACGTAAGGTACATCTTTACGGTAACCAACCCGAGATTTAACAGACCTGCGAACATCAACCTCGACGTAAGAGTAACCGAAAATCCTTACAAGGTGGATATCGATACCGAAACGCTTGACGGCAGAAAGGTAATGTACACGGGCGAGTATATCGCAATACCCAAGCCTACGGTAGGCACGGTTATGGATACTACGACCGACACGGCGGTACCTGCTAACAGAGTTAAAATCGAGTACACGATTAACGACGTTGACGTAACGAACGACAACCAGTGGTCGAGAACGGCAATTAACCGCGGCGCGTACGTAGTAACAGTAACCGTAAAGGTAATAAGGGCAGGCGAAGCGGACTACACCGCGGCAACTGCAAGCTACACGTTCGAAGTAACGCAGGCCGTAAACGACAAGGGCAATGCGAGCATAAACGTTCATCCCGTAATCCTCAGCGACACTGCGGACTTCAACTTCAAGGTTGAAGCTGACTTCGGCGGCGACACTGCGGTGCTTACGTACAGCAGAACGAGGAACGGCGTATACACGACAACCAAGCCCAACGCGGCGGGTACGTGGTTCGTAAAGGCGACGATAGCGGGCACGAACAACTACCAGGGAATTGACGAGATAATCGAAAGTTTTGAGGTAAGAGTAGCCAACATTTCCTCCGATATGAGCGGCGAAGGCAGCGTAGAAGGCGAAATAGCCGGTACCGACGGTATAGGCGCAGGCTGGAAGCTTAACATTAAGGAGTCCGCAATCGAGGACGTTAATATCAAAAAGCAGACTGCACTTTACGGCTACACTGTAAGTCTTTTGGACGAAAACGGCGTGGCGGCACCTACGAGCGGCGAGTACACGATACAGATTAAGCTCAGCGATGAGCAGTTGGAAGCGCTTAACGGCAAGACGA